>JBAQRU010000036.1:0-24289 GCA_049296025.1 Lysobacteraceae bacterium
GCGCTGGTGCACGCGGGCGCCAGCATCGCGGTCGCCGTCACCGGCATCGCCGGGCCCGGCGGCGGCGCCCCGGACAAGCCTGTCGGCACGGTCTGGATCGGCTGGAAACGTCGCGGCGGCTATGCCCACGCCCAGCTCTTCCATTTCGATGGCGACCGCGAGGCCGTGCGCCGGCAGACCGTCGGCGCTGCGCTGCGCGGATTGGAGACACTGATCGGGACTTCTTGATCCGATGCGTGGGTTCTGGGCGCGACCTGATGTGCGCATTCTCTGTTACGCGCTGACCTTCTCGGCCTGGTGCGTACTGTGGGTGTTCGGCGTGCTCGAGATAACCCGCCCGTTGCCGGGCCTGATAAGTCTGAAAGGCAGTGGCGGCGCTTACGAAATGTTGCGCTGGTTTACAGGGCAACCGCCGTGGATGGTCGCGGTGGTGCTTGCGGTGGCAACGTTCCTGCTGATGTGGCTACCGTTGAAACTGCTGCATTGGCTGGATCGCGAGGGGGCGGCGAGGGCGGCATTACATTGGACGCTATCGTCGGGATCATTGAACCTGTTGATCTTTTTGCTGCCGGCTGTATTGGTCATGGTTGGGCTGTTGCTTACACCACGCCTCGAAACGTGGGTCATGACGATGATGATCGCCGCAGTGATTTTTCCACTGATCGCACTGACGCCTTTCGCAGCATTCAACCCAGCGACGCTGCATCAGGCACGGTTGCACCACTGGTGGCATATGAAGTGGCCGGGCTGGAGACAGGTGATTGTGGCCCTGCTGCTCATCGTGGTGCTTCCCGTGTTGACCGGGTTCGTCACCGAAGCGCTCGCGGATGACAGGTCGTGGCCGATAACGGTGGGTATCGAATCGCTCGGAAGCGTCATTGACATCGTGGCCGAGATCTTGGCGGTAGTGAATTGGCTGTCATTCGGCCGACGCGAGGAAGTCCGTTCTGGCCTTGCAAGGATCTCCAATGCACGGTTTCTGCGCGCCTATCTTGGCTATAGCCTCATGATCGGTTTGCTTGTGCTGCCGTTCGCGGTGCCCATACTCGTCCATAGCGCGTACTTCGCCTATGCCGCCCCGCAATACGATGATTGGGCACAGCGAGCGGGCGCGCAAATGCCATGGGCAATCCAAGTGTTTTCGAGCACGAAGCAACTGCAGGCGACGTGGGCATGGTTGTCGCTGGGCCTGCCGGCGACTGCGCTGTCACTGCTCTGCCTCGGCCGGTTGCTGGCCGAGCATGGTGTCGGAGGGCTCAAGCCGGATACGGCGGCCCGTTGACGGGACAGACCGTTAGTAGTATTACTACTAACCATGGACCTGACCGAAACCCAACAAGCCATCCTCGCCCTCATCTCCGAGCGCATCGCCGCCGACGGCGTGCCGCCCTCGCAGACCGAGATCGCCCACGCCATGGGCTTCAAGGGCGTCCGCGCCGCCCAGTACCACATCGAAGCGCTTGAGCAGGCCGGCTGTATCCGCCGCGTGCCGGGGCAGGCGAGGGGCATCCGGCTGGTGCACGAGGCCGCGAACGATGCCCTCGACCTCCCGCCCATGCCCGCGCTGCCGGACGATGTCCTGCGCCTGCCGCTGCTGGGGCGGGTCGCGGCCGGCCTCCCGATCGGTGCGGACCTGCGCTCCGACGACTACATCCTCCTCGACCGCGCGCTGTTCTCGCCGGCACCGAACTACCTGCTGAAAGTGCAGGGCGACTCGATGATCGACGAAGGCATTTTCGAAGGCGATCTGGTCGGCGTCTATCGCACCAGCGAAGCGCGCTCCGGCCAGATCGTGGTCGCGCGCGTCGATGACGAGATCACCATCAAATTGCTGAAGATCGGCAAGGACCGCATCCGCCTGCTGCCGAGGAATCCCAGCTACGCACCGATCGAAGTGCAGCCCGACCAGGATTTCGCGATCGAGGGCCTGTACTGCGGACTGGTGAGGCCGAATCGATGAGCATAGTTCGATGACCAGCCGGCGAATGCGGTGTTTTCCTACCTCGCACCGAGCGATTTTCCGATATTTCCGCTTTGCCCTCGCGAATACATTTTGTCCTGTCGCAACCTGTGCGACGGACCACCCCTAATCTGCTTCCACACCAGACACAGCCCCATTCACTGACGAGGATTCCACGATGGACGAGAACAAAAAGCGCGCGCTTTCCGCAGCCCTGAGCCAGATCGACAAGCAGTTCGGCAAAGGCTCGGTCATGCGCATGGGCGACCGCCCGGTCGAAGCGGTCGAAGTCATCGGCACCGGTTCGCTGATGCTCGATATCGCGCTGGGCATCGGCGGTCTGCCGAAAGGCCGCGTTGTCGAAATCTACGGCCCGGAATCCTCGGGCAAGACCACGCTCACCCTGCAGACCATCGCCGAATGCCAGAAAGCCGGCGGCACCGCCGCGTTCATCGACGCCGAGCACGCGCTCGACCCGATCTATGCGCAGAAGCTCGGCGTCAACATCGACGAACTCCTGCTCTCGCAGCCCGACACCGGCGAGCAGGCGCTGGAAATCGCCGACATGCTGGTGCGTTCCAATGCCGTCGACATTGTCGTCATCGACTCGGTTGCCGCGCTCACCCCGAAGGCCGAAATCGAAGGCGAAATGGGCGACCAGCTTCCGGGCCTGCAGGCGAGCCTGATGAGCCAGGCGCTGCGCAAGCTGACCGGCAACATCAAGCGCAGCAATTGCATGGTCATCTTCATCAACCAGTTGCGCATGAAGATCGGCGCGATGATGCCCGGCCAGAGTCCCGAAGTGACCACCGGCGGCCATGCGCTCAAGTTCTATGCTTCGATCCGTCTGGATATCCGCCGCATCGGCAGCATCAAGAAGGGCGAGGAGATCATCGGCAACCAGACCAAGATCAAAGTGGTCAAAAACAAACTCGCACCGCCGTTCAAGCAGGTCGTCACCGAGATTCTTTACGGCGAAGGCATCAGCCGCGAAGGCGAGCTTATCGACATGGGTGTCGAAGCCAAGCTGGTCGAAAAGTCGGGTGCCTGGTACAGCTGCGATGGTGAACGTATCGGCCAGGGCAAGGAAAATGCCCGCCAATACCTCAAGGAGAATCCCGCGATGGCCGTGAAGCTTGAGGCCGCACTGCGCGCCCAGTTCGTCCCGGCGGATGCGCCGCGCGATGCCGCCGTGGCGGAGGATGACGCAGAAGTCTGATGCAGCGGGGGCGGGTCGGATGGCCTCGTCAGCGGACGGCCCGCCCCCGACGCACTTCATGCGCATATCGCCTGTATTCACCGCATTGAACACGACATGTCATGGATGGCATGTCGGCGGGTCGGAGCCCCAACTCCTGATCCGCATTCGCGGCACCGCTCGCCGGTGGGGTCGCATGCCGGGAAGTCTCAGGGATGGGGTTTTCCGGTTCTTCTTCAAAGGGGTGGGATGGATTGGCAGGAGGCTGCGGAGCCGACAGCCTGCATCCTGTCTTATGGCACATTAGGAAAGCCCTGACGCCTTGCTATGGTATGAGGGAGTCTTTTCCTCCGATGCCCACGATGATTCGCGTGTCCGCTTTGATACTGCTTACGCTGTCGTTTTTCGTGTCCAGTGCTATTGCAGCGGATGAGGCGACTGCGATCCGGTTGACGCCCGGCGCCGCACCCGCGTCCCCCGAGCTGGTTGCATTGCTCGCCGAAAAAGATCGTCAATTGTTCGATGCGGTATTCGGGTGCAAGCTTAATCTGCTGGCCACGCTGGTGGCCGACGATTTCGAGTTCATCCACGACAAATGGGGACAGACCGCCGACTCCGGCGCTCGGTTCCTCGATGCCATGCGCGAAAATTGCAAAGGGCAGGAGACCGGGCAGAACTTCCGTGCGCGACGGGAGCTGGTCGAAGGCAGCATGACCGTGCACGTGTTGAACAACTTTGGCGCGATGCAGATGGGCGAGCACCGTTTCTATGCGCTGCAACCCGGTTCGCCGGATCGCCTGACCGAAGACGGCAAGTTCATCGATGTATGGCGCCAAGTCGACGGTGAGTGGAAGCTCGCGCGGGTCATCAGTTACGACCATCGTCTGGCGGAGTGAGGCGCGGACGCCGCGAGCGCTAGACCGAGAACACCACCGTGCGTTGGCCGTTGAGCAGGATCCGGTCGTCGAGATAGCAGCGCAGCGCCTGCGCCAGCACGCGACGCTCGATATCGCGGCCGATGCGGATCAGATCGGTCGGCGTGTCGTGATGGCTGACGCGCTGCGTGTCCTGTTCGATGATCGGCCCTTCGTCTAGGTCGGCGGTCACGAAATGCGCGGTCGCGCCGATCAACTTCACGCCGCGCGCATGCGCATGGTGGTAAGGGCGGGCGCCCTTGAAGCCCGGCAGGAACGAATGATGGATATTGATGCAGCGGCCGCTGAGCCGGGTCGCCAGCTCGCTCGACAGGATCTGCATGTATCGCGCGAGCACCACCAGTTCCGTTCCGGTCTGTTCGATCAGCGCCAGCAACCGCGATTCATGCGCGGTCTTGTCATCACGCGATGCAGGCAGGTAGTGGAAAGGGATATCGCCGAAATCCAGATGCCGGTAGGTGTCGCGCGGGTGATTCGAAACGATTGCGACGATCTCCATCTGCAGTTCGCCGATCCGCCAGCGATACAGTACATCGGCAAGGCAGTGGTCGAATTTGGAGGCCAACAGCATCACGCGACGACGCTGGCTGCGGCCGCGCATGCTCCATTGCATGTCGAAACGCGTCGCGATCGCCGCCATCTCCGCCGACAGCGTCGCGAACGCCGACTCGTCAGTCAGCGAAAATACGGTGCGCATGAAGAAGCGGCCGGTTTCAACATCGCCGTACTGCTGCGATTCCAGGATGTTGCCGCCGTGGCCAAACAGAAGCCCGGACACCGCATTGACGATGCCCGGGCGATCGGGGCAGGAGAAGGTCAGGACGTATTGAGCAGGGGCCATGGCGCGCGAACGGAGTGGGGGACACCGACTTTACTGCATCGGCTGGCCTACATGCGGCGTGGCGGGTGCGTGCCGGAATGCGACACTCGCTGGATCGCCGCTGATGCCATGAGCTGGCCGTGCCGCCCGATCAATGACCTGCGGCCGCAGGACCGATTTTGGCCGAAAAGGGTGGTTTCGCGATCCAGACGAATGCGATCACCGACAGGAAGATGATGCCGAGCAGGTGGAATATCTCGTTGAAACCCAGCTGCGCGGCCTGGTTTGCGATCATGCGCTCCAGCATCGCGGCGCTGGGCTGTAATCGACCGTCGCCCATACGCGAGATGGTTTCCAGCGTTGCCGGATCGTAAGCCGAAATATTTTCGGAGATATGCGCGTGATGCACGGCACCGCGTGCCGTCCATGCATAGGTGGTGAGCGATGCGGCGAAGCTGCCGCCCAGCGTACGCATGAACGTGGCCAGGCCCGAGCCCGCCGCGATCTCATGCGGCTGCAGATCGGACAGCAGGATCTGCAATACCGGCATGAAGAACAGCGCCACACCGAAGCCTTGGAACAGTTGGATCATGGCGATCGTTCTGTAGTCGACGTCGAGACTGAAGCCGGAACGCGCGAAGCTGGTCATCGCCATCGCGATGAAGGCGATCGTGGCCAGCCAGCGCAGATCGAAACGGTTCGCATACTTGCCGACGAAAGGCGTCAACAGGACCGGCAGAATGCCGATCGGCGCGGTGGCGAAGCCGGCCCAGATCGCGGTGTAGCCGAGGTTGCGCTGTAGCCACAGCGGCACCAGGATGCCGACGCTGAAGAACGCGGCGTACGCCACCACCATCGCTGCGGTGCCGGCACTGAAATTCCGGTGGCGGAACAGGCGCAGATCGACGATGGGGTCGTCGTCGGTCAATTCCCAGATCATGAATACCGCGAGCGAAATCGCCGAGATCACCGCCAGCACGATGATGGTGGTGGAGCGGAACCAGTCTTCGTCGTTGCCGAGGTCGAGCAAGATCTGCAGCGCGCCCACGCCGAAGATGAGCGTGATCAGGCCGACGTAATCCATCTTCGGCTTTTCCAGTCGCTCGGGGCGTCCGCGCAGTTGCCGGCCGACCACGAAGCTGGCGAACAGCCCGATGGGTATATTGATGAAGAAAATCCATTCCCAGCTGTAGTTGTCGGTGATCCAGCCGCCCAGGATCGGCCCGGCGATCGGTGCCACCACCGTCACCATCGCCAGCAGCGCGATCGCCTGACCGCGTTTTTGCGGCGGATAGATCGAGATCAGCAGCGCCTGCGTGATCGGATACATCGGGCCGGCCACGAAGCCCTGCAGCGCGCGCGCCGCGACCAGCATGCCCATGCTGCTGGCGAGGCCGCACAGCAACGAGGCGAGCACGAACAGAAACGTCGCCCAGATGAAGAGTTTGCGCTCGCCGAAATGACGGCTCAGCCAGCCGGTCAGCGGCAGCGCGATGGCGTTGCTCACCGCGAACGAGGTGATGACCCACGTGGCCTGATTGGCGCTGCCGCCAAGGTTGCCGGAGATGGTCGGTAGCGAGACGTTGGCGATGGTGAGGTCCAGCACTTGCATGAACGACGCGAGCGCCAGGCCGAGCGTGGTCAAGGCGAGGTTCGGCGGGCGGAATCCGGCAGCGCCCGGAGTCGGCGCGGCGGCAGGTGCGCCTTGGGTATCGGCGGATGGGGTGGACATGGGCGCGATCCGCCGTCGCTCAGCCGCGATGGCCGGGCAGGTTCTCGCGGACGATGCGCTGGATCAACGCATCGGCTTCGGACAGTTGCTTTTCGTATGCGGTCGTCGTGAGCACCGGCGCTTTCGGCGGATTGACCGGAAGCACGCCGCCGTCCTGGTTGCGGATCGACACATCGACCGACATGCTCATGCCCAGTCGCAGCGGATGCTCCATCAACTGCTTCGGCGCCAGCGCGATGCGCACCGGGATGCGCTGCACGATCTTGATCCAGTTGCCGCTGGCGTTCTGCGCGGGCAGCAGTGCGAACGCGCTGCCTGTGCCCAGACCGATGCTGGCGAGCGTGCCGGTGTAGCGCACATCGCCGCCGTAGACGTCGGCGGTGAGTTCCACCGCTTGCCCGAGCCGCATGTTCGCCAGCTGTGTTTCCTTGAAGTTCGCGTCCACCCAGACCTGTTCCAGTGGAATGACGGTCATGAGCACCGTGCCGGGTTGCACGCGCTGTCCCAACTGCACGCTGCGCTTCGCCACGTAGCCCGATACCGGCGCGACGATCGCGGCACGCTGCAGATTGAGATACGCCTGCCGCAATTGCGCGGCTGCCGCCGCGACCTGCGGTTGTCGCGACAGGGTGGTCTGGTCGACCAGCGCACGGTTGCGCGAAAGTTGTCCGCGTGCCGAACCCAGTGCGGCCTCGGCGGCTTCGAGCTGCGCCCGCGCATGCGCGAGTTCCTCGGCCGAAACCGCGCCGTTCGCCACCAGTCCGCTGCGACGGGCGACATCGGCCTGCGCCTGGCGCACCGCGACTGCGCGCGCGTCCAGATCGGCGCGGCCAGCGTCGACCGCGTTGTACAGCCCGCGCACCTGACGCACCGTGGTGGCGAGATTGGCCTCCGCCTGTTCGTAGGCGACGCGCGCGTCGTTGGGGTCGATCCTCACCAGCACCTGGCCGGCGACCACTTTCATGCCGTCGTCGGCGCCGATGCTGACGACCGTGCCCGTGGTCTGCGGCGTGATCGTCACGACGTTGCCCTGCACGTAGGCGTCGTCGGTCTCTTCGTGCCAGCGCGCAACCGACATGTAGTAGATCGTCGCCCCGATCGCGGCGATGGCGATCACGATCGCCAGAATCGAGAGCGCGCGTTTGCGCTTGCCGGCTTTCGGCATCGTCGTGGAGACGGCGGGTGTCGGATTGATTTCGGTGGTCATGGCGAACCGGAAAAAGAGGATGTGGGTGAGGTCGGCGACATGCCTCCGCCGATGGCGACCGCGAGATCCACGGTGGCGATCCGACGCTGCGCCTGCAGCGCGACGGACAGTTGATCGAGCTGCAGCAAAGGCCGCTGCGCGGCGAGTACATCGAGCTGTGTGCCCAGGCCGGCACGGTAGCGGCTGTCCGCGAGAGACCACGCCTTGCGCGCAGCGTCGCGCGCCTGCGCGACCGCGCTGATCTGTTTGTCCAAGGTGCGCGCGGACTGCAGCGCATCCGCGACTTCGCGCACTGCGGCGACCAGGGTTTGATCGTACTGGGCGACGGCGAGGTCGTAGTCGGCGTTGTTGCCGGCCAGTTGTCCGCGCAGACGGGGTCCGTCGAAGATCGGCAGACTCAGCGCCGGCCCGCCCAGCGCAGCGGCGGCATCGCGGGTGAAGAGGTCGGAGAGGCGCCCCGCCGCGAGTCCGACCATCGCGGTCAGATTGAGGCTGGGGTAGAAATCGGCCTTGCCGGCATCGATGTTCCGCGCGGCGGCTTCCACCCGCCACCGCGCCGCGACCACATCGGGACGATGCCCCAGCAGTTCGCTCGGCAGGGTGCTCGGCAATGCCGGCGCTTCGACCGGGAGCAGCGATGGCGCTTCGATCCGCAGACCGCGATCCGGCCCTTGGCCGAGCAGCGCAGCGATGGCGTTGCGCAGCAGTCCGATGCGTTGTTGCGCGGCTTCGGCCTGTTGCGTGGCGGAGGCGACGATGCTTTCCGCCTGGCGCATCTGCGATTGGTTGTCGATGCCGGCGCGGACGCGCTGCGTCGCGAGTGTCAGCAGCCGCTGCGCACGGGCGGTTTCCGCGATCGCCACCTGATGGGATTCATGCGCCTGCGCGAGATCGAGATAGGTGCGCGCGATGTTGCCGGCCAGCAGCAACCGTGCTTGCTGCGCATCCACTTCGATGGCGTGAAGACTGTCGACCGCCGCTTCCCAATGCGCACGTTTTCCGCCCCATAGATCGGGCGCATAGCGGAAGTTCAAGGTTGCGAGTTCGACCCCCCAGTAATCGCCACCATAGGGCGCAGGAAGCAACGTTTCCGGAAGATAGGCGCCGGAATACTGCAGGTTCGCGCTGAGGTGCGGTTTGCGCGCATCGTCGGCCAGTCCGGCCTGGGCTTCCGCCTTGCGCACGCGCGCATCGGCGGCGTCGAGGCCGGGGGTGCCCATCAGTGCTTCCGCGATCAGCGCATCGAGTTGCGGATCGCCCCAGGCGCGCCAAAAATCCTGCGTTGGCCACGCCGCAACAGAGAACGTATTGCCGCCGAAGCTGTCGCTGACCGCCAGCGAGTCGGTGTCGTCCGGGGTGAGTGCGGGCTGCAAACCGCGGGTGCTGGCACAGCCGGACAGTACGAATGCGGCCAACAGGGCCGCGGCGAAGACACCACGCAGCGGCAAGGTCATGACGGCCATGGTCAAACGTCTTCCCGGGTGAGATTTTCGCGGATCCGGCCGAGCAACTGGAACAGGATGGCTTGCTCTTCGGCGCCGATGTGTTCGAGCGCCCGCTCCCGGACGCGAAGCCCGCACTGATGGATATCGGCCCACATCCGCATTCCGGCGTCGGTCAACGCCACGCGCAGGGCGCGGCGGTCGTTCGGGTCGGCGATTCGGGTCGTGAGGTGCTTTTCTTCGAGCCGGTCGAGCAGACGCGTGATCGCGCCGGGGTTGAGGTCCGCTGTCCGTGCCAGTTCGCTGGCACTGGCATCGCCTTCGGAGAGGCGCTTGAGGGTGATGTACTGGCTGAAGGTCAGATCATGGCCGGCGGCGGCCAGCTCCAGGGCCATACGCGCCCACATGGCGTCGCGTAGTTGGCGGAACAGCAGGCCGAGTTGGGGGCCGGAATGAGAATGAACCTGCAGGGGCGCGTCGTGGTTGCTCATGGCCGGCAATTTTATTGACCGGAATATATTTGTCAATGCAACTATTGATCATGCAATTGTCTTGAGGGTGCCGTTCAGCTGACACGGACAGCGCTCACTGGCTGTCGACCGCCTGCCGGCCCAGCGCCGGGTCGTCGGTAAAGAAAGCGTCGATCCCCAGCGCGAGTGCGGCCCGGATCTGTGCGACCGATCCCGCCTCATGTCGTGCGGTGGGTCCGCCGTCGCCGCGATATGCGCCATCGAGAAAATAATTCTCCGGGCGGAAGGTGTAGACGATCACTTGCAGCCCCGCCGCGTGCGCGTCGTCGAGCAGGCGGTTGCGGCCGTTCGCCGGGTCCAGATCGCGATATGCAGGGCCGATCGCGTCGGCGTAGGTCGCGACCTCCCGTAAGCCATCAGCCTGCATCATGGCCCCGTAGCGAAGCGGTGCGCCTGCGATCACGGTGTCGTACGGGCGATCGTCCGCGCGACCGAACAGTTGCAGCAGCGAAATGTTCGGATCGCGACCGATCTTGTCGCGCAGTCCGCGCAGGTTGGCGATCTCGAACGACTGGATGATCACCGGCGCCATGCGTGTATGCGGATGCGCACGCAGGGCGGCGAGCAGCTTGTCTTCCATCGCTAGGCCGAGCGCGGCGAAATGGCTCGGATGCTTGATCTCCGGCACCAAACCGATCATCCGTCCGTGCTTCGCGGATGCCTCTGCAGCGAGCGCGATGATTTCGTCGAGTGTCGCGATCTCGAATTGACCATCGAATGCGGTCGAGCGCAATTCCGGCAAGCGCTCGCGGGCGCGCAGGGTCTTCAACTCCTTCAGTGTGAAGTCTTCGGTGAACCAACCCGTGGCGGGTTCGCCATCGATGGTCTTCGTGGTTTTGCGCGAGGCGAACTCGGGATGCTGCGCCACGTCGGTCGTGCCGGAGATCTCGTTCTCATGCCGCGCGACCAGCACGCCATCGCGGGTGCTGACCAGATCCGGTTCGATCAGATCGGCGCCGTCATCGATCGCCTTCGCGTAGGCCGCCAAGGTGTGCTCCGGGCGCAACGCGCTGGCGCCACGATGGCCAATGACCAGGGCTTTTGATGAAGGCATCGGCACAGGTTCCTGCAGGACGGGCGTGGAGACGCAGCCTGCCACAGTCAGCAGAAGGCAGAGGTATGCGGGCAGGCGATTCGGCATGGCGCGTCACAGCAAGGCGATGGCGCCGATCATGCCAGTCTGATATTTCAATGTCGCCACTGTACGGCTGCGTGGCTGCACAGGTCGGATGGCGGGTCGCGGTGCATGGTGGTTTCCAATCTCGTGCAGGGATGCCTGTCCGGAGTGTCATCCGATCGAATGTGCGCCAGTCGACCGGGCGATGACTGCGCCGCGACGCTCGCCCCGCACCAGATGCGGGGCGTTTCGGCCTACTGTTTCTGCAGCGCTGGATTGTCCCAACCCGGACGTGGCGCGAAGCGGTCGCCATGTGTCTTCTGCAGCGCTTCGAGTTTCGCCAGCAACGCGTCGGTGCCGGTATCGCGGATGTACTGGATCGGGCCACCCCGGAACGGCGCGAAGCCGGTGCCGAAAATCACTCCGGCATCCAGCAGCTCCGCATCGCTGACCACGCCGTCGTGCAGGGCGGCGACGGCTTCGTTGAGGAAAGGCAGGATCAGGCGGTCTTCCAGATCGTCGGGGGCTTTGTAATCGGCGGGAATCCCGGGCTTCTGCGCCTTGCCGTTTTCCCACTTGTACAGGCCCTGGCCGTCCTTCTTGCCGCGCTTGCCGGCTTCCGGCGGCGCGGACAATGCGGCCGGAATCGGCAGGCCGAGGAACGGCGCGAGTTCGGCGCCGACGCCAACGGCGACATCCAGACCGACGGTGTCGATCAGTTCGATCGGACCCATCGGCATGCCGAACTTCACTGCGGCCTTGTCGATGATCGGGCCGGGGATGTCTTCGGAATAGGCGGTGACCGCTTCGAGCATGTACGGGAACAGCAGACGGTTGACGAGGAATCCCGGGGTGCCCGCGACCGGCACCGGCAGTTTGTCGATGGCTTTGCAGAACGCGGCGAGGCGTTTTTCGGTCTCCGGCGCCATGCTGTCGTGATGGATGATCTCCACCAGCGGCATCATCGCCACCGGATTGAAATAGTGCAGGCCGGCGAACTGGGCCGGGCGCGCGATGTGTTCGCGCAGTTCGGTCAGCGGGATCGAGGAAGTGTTGGTGGTGAGCAGCGCATCGGCTTTCATCCTCGGCTCGACCGAGGTGTACAGGTCGCGCTTGGCATCGGGCCGCTCGATGATCGCTTCGATCAGCAGATCGGCCTTCGCGACGCCTTCGCCTTCGAGATCCGATACCAGTCGCGCGGCGACCTCGGGGCGCTTGTTCTCGTCCCTCACGCGCTTGGCGAACAGCTCCTGCGCGCGGCCCATCGCGGTGTCGATGAAGCGCTGCTCACGATCCTGCAGGGTGACGTTGAAGCCTTTGTAAGCCGCCCAAGCGGCGATGTCGCCACCCATCACGCCGGCACCGACCACGTGCACGTGCGCGATCCCATGATCCTTGCCGCCGAGCCCTTTCAGCCGCTCCTGCAGGAAGAACACGCGGGTGAGGTTGCGCGCGGTGGGCGTGGCGGCCAGCTTCGTCACCGACTTGCGTTCGGCATCGAGCAGTGCGCGGGTGCTGCCATTGCTGCGACGCCAGGTTTCGATCAAGGCGAACGGCGCCGGGTAGTGGTCCTTGCGCGCCTTGCGCGCGACCTGCTTGACCATCTGCGGTGCGAGGATCTGTCGTACGGGCCGGGTATTGGTGATCCAGGCCATGAAGTTCTGCTTGAACGGCCGGTCGGCGCCTTTCAGTGCCAGCGTCGCAGCGGCTTCGATCAGACCGGCCGCGTCCACGACCTTGTCGACCACGCCCAGCGCGCGTGCCGAAGACGCCGACAGCGTGCGCCCGGTGAGCATGATGTCCATCGCTGCGGGCGCGCCGATCAGGCGCGGTAGGCGCACACTGCCACCCCAGCCGGGATAGATGCCCAGTTTCACTTCGGGCAGGCCGATGCGCGTGGACGGATCGTTGGAGGCGATGCGGTAGCGGCAGGCCAGCGAGATTTCGGTGCCGCCACCCATGCAGAAGCCATGGATCGCGGCGACCGTGGGGAAAGGCAGATCGGCGATGCGCTGGAACACGTTCTGGCCGCGTCGGATCGAATCGCCGATCGTGCCCTTGCGGTCGAATTCCTGGAATTCGCGGATATCGGCGCCGGCGATGAAGCCCTTGTCCTTGCCCGAGCGCAGCACCAGCGCTTTCGGCGGCTCCACCACGATGCGTTCGAGCAGGCTGTCGAGTTCGATCAGTACGTCCTGGCCGAAGGTGTTGACCGATTCGCCCTCACGGTCGAAGGACAGCACGAACACGCCGTCGGGTCGCAGTTCGGTCTTCCAGTGGCGCAGACGCAGGCCGTCGAGGCCGGGCAGGGCGGAGGTCATGAGGGTGAATCCATACGCTGGAGGATGGCCCTATGATCCGGACCATGGAGGGACGGCGTCAAATCGGGCAATTCGAGGTGCCGAATGCTGCAATCCAGCAGACCGGCGCGACAGGCCGATGGACCCTGTCGTGCGCCATGGCTTGTGGCAGTGGCCGGCGGCCCCCAGATGAATGCATGGTGCATGGGGCGGTCGCAGTCCGGCTGCCGGGGGCAGGGAACTTTTCTCCGACGTGTATTGTCCGAAGACCCGGCTAGCGCGCCGGCCGATCCACCTCTAGGGAGAGCCGGCCGTATGGCCGAAGTGACGACAGAAAACCTGGACCTCGAACTGGTCCGACGGGTGCAGCGCGGTGACAGCGCAGCGTTCGATCTGCTGGTGCGCAAGCACCAGAATCGGGTCCTGGCTGTGATCGGGCGTTATATCCACGACTGGAGCGAGTGCCAGGATGTCGCCCAGGACACGTTCCTGCGCGCCTATCGGGCGATCGGGAACTTCCGCGGCGACGCCCAGTTCTCGACGTGGCTGCACCGCATCGCCGTGAACACCGCCAAGAACCATCTGGTGGCCCACAAACGTCGCCCGCCCGGCGACGACATCGACATCGACGACGCCGAGCAGTTCGAGTCGGCGTTGAGGATGCGCGACAACGACACCCCGGAGCGCGAATTGATGCGTCAGCAGATGGAACAAACGGTGATGCGCGCGGTCGAAGCCTTGCCCGAGGAGCTTCGGGCGGCGATCACACTGCGAGAGGTGGACGGTTTGAGCTACGAAGAGATCGCGCAGCAGATGCAGTGCCCCATCGGCACGGTCCGCTCCCGCATCTTCCGGGCCCGCGACGCCATCGACACGCAGCTTCGCCCACTGCTGGATGCACCCAATCCCCGCGAACGCGCGACCCGCTGATTCGCAGACCTTCATCCGTAATCCGACATCGAAGCCCTATGACTGGATTGCCCGATTCCCCCGTGTCCTCTGTTTCCCGCGAAACCGACGCCCGCGATGTGCCTCGCGAACAGCTGTCCGCAATGTTGGACGGCGCGCTCTCGGCGGATGAAACCAAGTTCCTGCTCCGACGCATGGAGCACGACGATGCGCTCGCCGACTGCTGGGAACGCTGGCAGTTCGTCGGCGATGCGCTGCGCGGCCAGGCCAATCGCGCCCTGCCTGCGGATTTCTCGCGCCGCGTCGGCCGCGCCATCGCCGACGATCTGGCGCTGGCCGCTGCGGATGAGGCATCGCTTGCGGTCGCTGCGCATGGCAGTGCACGCAGCCCGCTGATGCGCTGGGGTGGCGGTGCCGCGCTGGCGGCCTCGGTCGCACTGGCCGCACTGATCGGCACCCGCATGCTGTCGGTGCCGGATGGCAAATCATCCTCGTCGGCCACGAACACGGCATCCGCTTCGGTGCCGACACCCGTGCCGACGCCTACGATCCCCGCGACACCGGTCTCGACGGCACCCATCCCGGCAGCGGTCGGCGTTGCGCCACAGCCCGCATCGCTGATCGCAGACGCTGGCGCGGCTGTCGCGCTGGCGGCGGTGGTCGGCAGCGACCGTCGCAGTTCGCGTCCGCGGATCATCGCCCGCGAACAGGTGGTCGCCGTGTCTTCCTCATCGCAGCTGCGCACGACGACCGTTGCGAGCGCCGCCATCCATGGCAGCTCTCCCCAGCCCCAGGCCGTCAACCAGGTGACATCCAAACCGTGGCCGCGCGCGCTGGTGCCCGGCGCCTCCGCGAATGCTGAAGTGACCGCCGGCTTTGGAGGGGCGCCCGCGTTCCACCCGCTCCAGCCGCAGCTCGTCCAACCGCAGCTCGATCCGCAGGCGCCGCAACTCGCGCACCCGGTCGAAGGCACCTCCTCGCCGCCCTGATTTCCGGATGCGGGCGGCTCTGTCTCCGCAGTCATCGCCAAAACTCCCTTTCCCCCTTTATCGAGGACGCTTCCCCGATGAAACAGTCGTTCCGTACGCTCGCGCTCGTTTCCACCACTGTCGCCGCCACTGCCGCCGCGACGGCAATCCTGCCGATTACCGCAAGCCCGCCTGCAACGTCGCCCATGGCCGTTGCCACCGCTGCCGAGGCGATCAACGCGCCGATGGTGACCGGCCTGCCCGATTTCACCCAACTGGTGGAGCGGGTCGGGCCGGCGGTGGTCAATATCGAAGCCACCGGCTCGGCCCGCGGCAAAGCCGGCGCCCGCGATGGCGAAGCGGCCCCGGACGACGATGAAGTGCCGGAGTTCTTCCGTCGATTCTTCGGCCCCGACGCGCCATTTCCCGGCGCTCCGGGCGGCCCGGGTGGTCCGCAAGGGGGCCCGGACAGTCTGTCCATCGGCACCGGCTTCATCATTTCCGGCGATGGTTATCTGTTGACCAATCATCACGTGATCGATGGCGCCGATGAGGTCAAGGTGACCTTGTCCGATCGTCGCGAATTCAAGGCGAAAGTCGTGGGCAGCGATCCGCAGTCCGATGTGGCTGTGCTGAAGATCGTGGCCAACGATCTGCCGTATCTGCGCACCGGCGATTCCAAGTCGCTGAAGCCCGGCCAGTGGGTCGTCGCGATCGGTTCGCCGTTCGGCCTCGATCATTCGGTGACCGCCGGCATCGTCAGCGCGCTGGGCCGCGCCGCCAACGCTGAGCAGCGCTACGTGCCCTTCATCCAGACCGACGTGGCGATCAACCGCGGCAATTCCGGCGGCCCGCTGCTCAACACCCGTGGCGAAGTGGTCGGCATCAATTCGCAGATCTTCAGCAATTCCGGCGGTTACATGGGCGTGAGTTTCGCCATCCCCATGGACGTGGCGATGAATGTCGCCCAGCAGATCAAGACCAGCGGCAAGGTCAGTCGCGGCCAGCTTGGCGTGAAAGTGGGTCCGATCACGTCCGATGCCGCGAAGGGGTTCAACCTGCCGGACACCCGGGGCGCATTGGTCAGCGAGGTGGTTTCGGGTACTGCTGGCGAGAAGGCCGGGATCGAACCCGGCGATGTCATCCGCACGGTCGACGGCGTGCCGATCGATGAATTCAGCGATCTGCCGCCTTTGATCGGAGCGATGGCGCCCGGGGCGACCGCGAAGCTGGGCATCCTGCGCAACGGCAAACCGATCGAGCGCAGCGTGACCTTGACCCGCCTCGACGAGCCCGTCGCTGCCGGCAACCCGCAGCGCCCGTCGCAGCTTGAGCCGTCGGCACAGGGCAAAGTCAATTGGCTGGGCCTGGTCGGGCAGGATATCGGCGCCGATGAGCGACGCGAGCTGGGCCTGAGGGACGGCGAAGGTGTCGCGATCGCGCGGGTCGATGGCAAGGCGGCGCGCAACGCCGGTCTGCGCCCGGGCGATGTCGTCCTGCGTGTCGGCACCGTCCCGGTGGGCAGCGCCTCCGCGCTCGATCGCGAAGTCGCCAAGCTGGCCAGGGCCGGCACCGATCAGACCGTGATGCTGCTGGTCCGCCGTGGCGGTGCGACCCAGTTCGTCGCGATCACGCCGGATCAGGGCGACAGGGAGTAGTTCCGCGCGCGCCGCCCCTTGGGTACAGGGGGCGGCGTTGCGGCATGCATGGATCCGCGGCGGGCCCGGGGTCGCGCTGTGCGATAATCCGACGTTTGACCTCAAGGCCACGACGGCCCGCGCCGCTCCCCATGACCGATCCGATGCGGAACATCCGCAACTTCTCCATCATCGCCCACGTCGACCACGGCAAATCCACGCTTGCCGATCGCATCATCCAGCTCTGCGGCGGGCTGGAAGCGCGCGAAATGGAAGCGCAGGTGCTCGACTCGAATCCGATCGAGCGCGAGCGTGGCATCACCATCAAGGCCCAGTCCGTGTCCCTGCCGTACAAGGCGAAGGACGGGCAGACCTACCAGCTCAATTTCATCGACACCCCCGGCCACGTCGACTTCAGCTACGAAGTCAGCCGCTCGCTGGCCGCCTGCGAAGGCGCGCTGCTGGTGGTCGATGCCGCCCAAGGCGTGGAGGCGCAGTCGGTCGCCAACTGCTACACCGCCGTCGAGCAGGGCCTCGAAGTGGTGCCGGTGCTCAACAAGATCGACCTGCCGACCGCCGATATCGAGCGCGCCAAGGCCGAGATCGAGGCGGTCATCGGCATCGACGCCACCGACGCGGTCGCGATCAGCGCCAAGACCGGTCTGAACGTGATCGATGTGCTCGAAGCCATCGTCCACCGTATTTCTCCGCCCAAGCCGCGCGATACCGACAAGCTGCAGGCGCTGATCATCGACTCGTGGTTCGACAACTACCTCGGCGTGGTCTCGCTGGTGCGGGTGATGCAGGGCGAGATCGTGCCCGGCACCAAGATCCTGGTGATGACCACCGGTCGCACCCATCTGGTCGACAAGGTCGGCGTGTTCACGCCCAAGCGCAAGGAGCTGAAGAGGCTCGGCGCGGGCGAAGTGGGCTGGATCAACGCCAGCATCAAGGACGTGCACGGCGCGCCGGTCGGCGACACCCTGACGCTGGCCAGCGACCCCGCCGAAAAACCGCTGCCGGGCTTCCAGGAAATGCAGCCGCGCGTGTTCGCGGGCCTGTTTCCGGTCGATGCCGAGGACTATCCGGACCTGCGCGAAGCGCTCGACAAGCTGCAGCTCAACGACGCCGCGCTGCGCTTCGAGCCGGAAAGCTCCGAGGCGATGGGCTTCGGTTTCCGCTGCGGCTTCCTGGGCATGCTGCACATGGAAATCGTGCAGGAGCGTCTGGAACGCGAATACAACCTCAATCTGATCAGCACCGCGCCCACCGTGGTCTACGAAGTGCTGAAGACCGATGGCACGGTGATGCCGCTGGACAATCCCGCGAAACTGCCGCCGACGAACCACATCGAGGAAGTCCGCGAGCCGATCATCCGCGCGAACATCCTCACGCCGCCGGACTACGTCGGCAACTGCATCACGCTGTGCGAAGAGAAGCGCGGCTCGCAGATCGGCATCAACTATCTCGGCGGACAGGTGCAGATCAGCTACGAACTGCCGATGGCCGAAGTGGTGCTGGATTTCTTCGACAAGTTGAAGTCGGTGTCGCGCGGCTATGCGTCGCTGGACTACCACTTCCTGCGCTTCGACGCCGGTCCGTTCGTGCGCGTGGACACGCTGATCAACGGCGACAAGGTCGATGCGCTGTCGATCATCGTGCATCGCAACTACGCCGACCGTCGCGGTCGCGACCTGTGCGAAAAAATGAAGGACCTGATTCCGCGGCAGATGTTCGACGTCGCGATCCAGGCTGCGGTGGGTTCGCAGATCATCGCGCGCAGCACGGTGAAGGCGCTGCGCAAGAACGTGCTGGCGAAATGCTACGGCGGCGATATCAGCCGCAAGAAAAAACTGCTCGAGAAACAGAAAGAAGGCAAGAAGCGGATGAAGCAGGTCGGGCGGGTGGAAATCCCGCAGGAAGCCTTCCTCGCCGTGTTGCAGATGGACAGCAAATAAGTCGGGAATGGGGCGTTTGCCATCGGGAAGCGTCGAAACGTTTCCAGTGCGGGCGTCGTGCATTTACGATTGGCCGATTCACCAATTCCGATCCCCGATTCTGATTTCCCATTCTCGATTTCCGTTCCGAAGGAACCCCCATGGTCTGGTTTGAACTCATCCTCGTCACGTTGACCCTGCTGACCGGCCTGATCTGGCTGGGGGACCGGTTGTTCTTCGCCAAGCGCCGGGCGAATGCCGACAGCCTGCTTGACGAAGCCAGGGAGCCGGTCGTGGTCGATTACGCACGCGCGTTCTTCCCGGTGCTGGCGGTCGTCCTGATGCTGCGCAGCTTCGTCGCCGAGCCGTTCCGGATCCCGTCCAGCTCGATGATGCCGACCCTGCTGATCGGCGACTTCATCCTGGTCAACAAGTTCACCTATGGCCTGCGCCTGCCGGTCACCAACAAGAAGATCATCGAGATCGGCCAGCCCGAGCGCGGCGACGTGGTGGTGTTCCGCTACCCGGGCAAGGGTCCGAACGATCCGAACACCGGCCTGGATTACATCAAGCGCGTGATCGGCATGCCCGGCGACAGCGTCGCTTATCGCGACAACCAGCTGACCGTGAACGGGACGCCCGTGGTGTATGAGCCGATCGGCGAATACGTGGGCAAGGGTCCCGGGGTGGAGATGACCGGTGCCAGCGAAATCCGCGAGAAACTGGATGGCCACCCGCACTCGGTGCTGGAGATCACCCAGCTTCCGGGAATCGATCAGGGCGAGGGCGAGTGGACCGTCCCGGCCGGTCACTACCTTGTGATGGGCGACAATCGCGACCGCAGCGATGATGGTAGATTCTGGGGCTATCTGCCGGAGGAGCGGCTTCGCGGCAGGGCCTTCCTGGTGTGGTTGAACTGCAAGGGCTGGTTCTGCACCGACAGTTTCGATACCTCCCGGATCGGCAACGGGATTCCGTAAACGCTTCCGTTTCCGGCTTCCGCACGTTCTGCGTACGCCGTCATCAACACTGCCTTCATCAACTACGTCATCGTTCCGGGGGATTTCAGACATGCGACGCAATCAGAGCGGTATGACCTTGATCAGCTTCGTCATCGTAGCGGCGGTGGTGGGCACTGCCCTGTACATCGCGATGAAGCTGTTCCCGATGTATCAGGAGTACTACGCGGTGAAGTCGGCGGTGAGGGGCCTCGCTGCCGAAGCCGGCATCGCCAACGAGCAGCCGGCGCAGATCAAGCAGAAGCTCTTCAAACGCTTCAACATCGGCTACGTCGACGACGTGAAGCCCGAGCACGTGAAGATCGAGAGCACCGGCAACAGCAGGGTCATGCACATCAACTACGAAGTGCGCGTCAACATGATCGCCAACCTCGATGCGGTCGGCAGATTCAACGTCGACCAGCCGCTCACGGGTCAGGCCGGCTACTGAGTTCCGGGCGATCGCGACCGTGTCTGCGACGATCGCCTGTGGTGGGCATGCTTTCCGGGATGCGGGCCTGCTCGAACGGGCGCTCACGCATCGCAGCGCTGCGGCGATCCACAACGAACGGCTCGAATTCCTCGGCGACGCCCTGGTCGGCATGATCGTCGCCGAGGCACTGTACATGCGCTGGCCGAAAGCGGCCGAAGGCGAACTCACCCGCGCGCGCGCCGAACTGGTCCGCGAATCCTCGCTCGCCGAGCTCGCGCGCAAGCTCGAACTCGGTCAACGGATCGTGCTCGGGCCGGGGGAAATGAAATCCGGCGGCCATCGTCGCGATTCGATCCTGGCCGATGTGCTGGAGGCGGTGGTCGCCGCGATCTACCTCGACGCCGGTTTCGAGGCGTGCCGCGCGGCGGTGTTGCCGTGGTTCGCCGATGCCATCGAGGCCCTGCCGCCGCCGCACAAGCTCGGCAAGGACGCCAAGACCCGCCTGCAGGAATGGCTGCAGGCCCGCCAGTTCCCGCTGCCGGCCTACTCGTTGCTGGCCGAAACCGGCGAGGACCACGCCAAATCGTTCCGCGCCGAATGCGCCCTGAGCGAGCCGGATGTCCGCCGCGAGGGCGAAGCCCCGTCGCGTCGCGCCGCCGAACAGCTGGCGGCCGAGGCGGTGTTGCAGGTGGTGGCGCCGGGCGCCTGATGTCACCCTGTGGGAGCGGCGGAAGCCGCGATGAACTACGAAAAGCTTGCGGCTATCCATCGCCGCTTCCGCAGCTCCCGCAGGGACTCCGGCAGATGGTGGCCACTCGCTTTGCTTGTGCGTCACGCGTCCGTTGCCGGTGATTAGCGCCGTACAATGCCGCCATGACCGAATCCCCCTACCGCGCCGGCCACGTCGCCGTCCTCGGCCGACCGAACGTCGGCAAATCGACCCTGATCAACGCCCTCGTCGGCAGCAAGGTCAGCATCGTCTCGCCCAGGCCGCAGACCACCCGCCATCGCCTGCTGGGCATCGCCACCTTTCCCGAAGGCCAACTGCTGCTGGTCGACACCCCAGGCATCCATCGCGATCACGGCAAGGCCACCGCGTCGGCGATGCACAAGATGATGAATCGCGCCGCGCGCGGTGCGCTGGAAGGCGTGGACGCCGCGATGCTGGTGGTCCGTGCCGGGCAGTGGAGCGAAGAAGACACGCTGGCCTACGATGCGCTGAAGGACGCCGGTATTCCGGTGGTGCTGGTGGTCAACCAGGTCGACCGCTTTCCCGACAAGACCGCGCTGCTGCCGTATCTGCAGACCGCCACCGAAGGCCGCGAATTCGCGAGCATCCATCCGGTCTCCGCGCTCAAGCGCAAGGGTTTGGAGTCGCTGGTCAAAACGGTGCTGACGCAGTTGCCGGAACAGCCCGCGCTGTACGCCGAGGACGAAATCACCGACAAGAGCCAGCGTTTCCTCGCTGGCGAACTGGTGCGCGAACAGCTGATGCGCCAACTCGGCGCCGAACTGCCGTACGCGACCACAGTGGAGATCGAGAGCTTCGTCGTCGACGGCACGATGCTGCGCATCGGCGCGGTGATTTTCGTCGAACGCGAGAGCCAGAAAGCCATCGTGATCGGCAAGGGCGGCACCCGCCTGCGCGAGATCGGCAGCAAGGCGCGCATCCAGATGGAGCGGATGTTCGACAGCAAGGTCTTCCTCGAAACCTGGGTCCGCGTGCGCGATGGCTGGTCCGACGACGAAGCCGCGCTGAAGGCGTTCGGCTACAGCGAATAACGGCGCATGCGGGAAATGCCAGAAGCTGAAACGACTGTCATCCCGAACCCCGGTTTCATGGGGTGAGGGACCTGGTTTTCCTTGTTTTCCCGAGCGCAAAAACAGGTGCTGCGACTTCGCCTCGGGAAGACACGGCATATTTCGCTTATCGCAGGTAAAGATGCGATATCAAGCCCAACCTGCCTTCGTCCTGCACGCCCGCGCCTGGCGCGAAACCAGTCTGCTGGTGGAGGTGCTGACCCACGAGCACGGTCGCGTGGGACTGATCGCGCGCGGCGTGCATGGGCCGAAAAAGCAACCGCTGCGCGCGGCGCTGCAGCCGCTGCAGCACATCCGCTTCGACGGCGTGCAGCGCGGCGAGCTTGCGCAGCTGAGCGCGGCCGAGGCCATCGACGAAGCGCCGCGCCTGCACGGTGAGGTGATGCTGGCGGGTTTCTATCTCAACGAACTGATGCTGCGGCTGGCGCCACGCCACGACGGCGTCGGCATGCTGTACGCGATCTATGGCGAGACCCGCGCGCGACTGGGGCTGGAACTGCCGCTGGCGTGGACGCTGCGACGCTTCGAGCGCGATCTGTTCGAGGCGCTGGGCGTCGGTTTCGCCTGGGATTGCGATGGCGACGGCGTCGTCATCGACCCGGCGGCGCGCTATGTGCTGGATCCCGAGCATGGACCACGGCGCGTGCTGGGTGACGCGGGGCGGGCAGGGCGCAGCCAAACCGCTACCGGTCGCGCGCTGCTCGACCTCGCCGCCGACCGCGAACCCTGCGCCGAGGACATGCCCGGCCTGCGCCGCGTCATCCGTGCGCTGTTGCTGCACCACCTCGGCGGTCGCGGTCTGAAGTCCTGGGAGCTGATCGCCTCGTTGCCGCGCGCGCCCGGCGATGGCGCTGCGGTCGTGGCTCAACCGGACAACGACACCAGCGTGTCCTGAAGCGCGCCTTCGAATTGCGCGACGACGTTCGCGAGATCAAGGGCTTCCTGCAATTCGCGCGTCGCCGCGCCCAGACGCGCGGCGCCGACAAAGCCGCAGCTCGCCTGCAATTTATGCAGTTCGCTGCGCAGCGCGGCGGCATCGCGATTCGCCAGCGCTGCCGTCACCCGCTTCGACACCAGCGGCAATTCCTGCGCGAACAGGCCGCGCATGGTGTCGACGTGCGCGCGGTTGCCGTTGAGCGCGCGCAGCGCCGCATCGTCGTCCCACACCGGCTGTTTTCCGCATCGTTGGAGAGTGCCGTTGCGCCTGGTCGCGTCCGCTTCGACGGAGATATCGCCGCAGAACCGGCGGACCGTGCCCTGCAGTTGCGCCACCGACAGCGGCTTGAGCAGCACTTCCTCGAAACCCGCATCGATCAGCGCATCCAGCGCCTCGCGTCGCGCATCGGCGGTGTGCGCCAGCGCGCGCGTCCGCCGGCCCTGCGCGCGCAGCTCGGCGAGCAGATCGACACCGAGGCCGTCAGGCAGGTTCGCATCGAACAGCCACAGGTCGTGCGTCTGCGCAGCCGCTTTGCTGCGCGCTTCGGCCAGTGTTCCGGCCATATCGACCTTCGCGGGTATGCCTTCGATCGCCGCAGACAGGAACGCGGCACTGACCGGGTCGTCTTCGAGCAGCAGGATGCGGGGCAGGTGGGCGGATGCGTTCATCGCAAGTCATTTAAGCTGACGGTCATGTCGATCTTACGCATCCTCTCGCTGTTGGTGCTGTCCGCCGCGCTGTGGTCGCCGCCAGTACAGGCGCGTACCGCGAGCGCCGAGATCGCGCGCATCCGCACCGGGATTGCCACACTCGAACAGGTGCATGTGCGCCTCGATTGGCCGAACACCGCCGACAGCGGCACGCTGCAACTGCGCGTCGGCAAGCTCGATGCGCCGGATCTCGGCTACGCCTTCCGCGACTTGAACTGGCAGTGCCCGTTGCAGCGCGATGGCGACGGCGGCTGGCGCTGCGCGGGCGAACTGCGCAGCGGTGACGCGAAGCCGATGCGCCTCGATATCGCACTCGGGACCGCGTTCACCGATGTCGTCCTGCGCCAGGGCGAATCGCGACTGGAAGTCCATCGTCAGGCCGCAGCGCCCGACGATACCCGCATCGATCTGATGAAAGTCCCGCTGATCTGGTCGCAGGCGCTGCTCAGCGCCGCGTGGGCCGACGGCCGCTGGAAGACGGGTCAGCTCGACGGCCGCTTGCTGGTCAGCGCGCCGGCGAACCAGCCGCTGCGCGTGTCCGGACCACTGGCGCTGTCCGCTGCCGCACTGGAAACGCCGGACGGCAGCATCGCCGCCGAAGGTCTCGGCGCGCAGCTCACGCTGGATTACCGCAACGCTGCTGGCGGTCAGCACGTCGACCTGCGCGGCACATTGCGCGGCGGCGAACTCCTGTTCGG
>JBAQRU010000037.1:0-9195 GCA_049296025.1 Lysobacteraceae bacterium
ATGGCCGCGCAACTGCACGCGCCGCACGCCCGCATCCAACGCCTTGCGCAGCGTCGACAGCCAGTCGGCATCATCGTCGCCGGGCTCGGGCGTAATCAAATAATGTTCGGGATCGCGCAACGCGGCCACCACCGGCCGATCGGCGTCCGGCATCGCGTAGCTCGCAAGCTTGTGCGGCGGCACCCAGACCAGGGCCTGACCGTCGAGACCTTTGACCGTACCGCTCCACGACGCGATGCGACGCACATCGAGCCGCAGGCGTTTGTGCGGATACTGCTGCGGCACGGCGATCACCGCATCGCCCACCTGCGCGTCGATGCCGAGTTCTTCGCGCAGTTCGCGCACCAGCGCCTGTTCCGGCGTTTCGCCGGGATCGACCTTGCCGCCGGGAAATTCCCACAGACCCGCGAGATCGCGGCCTTCGGTGCGGCGTGCCAGCAGGATGCGGCCGCGCGCGTCGCGGATGACCCCGGCAACAACATGGACGATGTTTCCGCTTCGACTGCGGTCGCTGTCGCTCATCGCGAAGAACGGTCCCTGCTCTGGAGTGGCGTGCGGATGTTTTACCGCTGCGAAGGATGCGGAGCAAGCGGCCCGGGCGATCTCCAAAAAAAAACGGCCCGCGAATCTCGCGGGCCGTCGTTTTCGATCATCGACCGACTCAGGCCAGCTGGCCGTGGCAGTGCTTGTACTTTTTCCCGGAACCGCAAGGACACGGATCGTTGCGCCCGACCTTCGGCACCTCGGAAGGATTCTGGTAGTCGGGATCGGCGGCTTCTTCGTCGGCGCTGTAACCGCCCATGTCCGGATGCTGGTACTGCATCTGACGCGCGACCGCTTCGGCGCGCGCGCGCTCGGCGGCTTCGGCCTGGGCGATCTCGTCCTCGCTGCGGATACGCACGCGGGCCAGCAGCGAGATCACTTCGCGCTTGACCTTCTCCAGCAGCTCGCTGAACAGCTCGAACGCTTCTTTCTTGTATTCCTGCTTCGGCTGCTTCTGCGCGTACCCGCGCAGATGGATGCCCTGACGCAGATAGTCCATGCGTCCGAGGTGCTCCTTCCAGCTCTGGTCGAGCACGGTCAGCATCAGGTGCTTTTCGAGCATGCGCATGGTTTCGTCGCCGATCGCGGCTTCCTTGTCCTCGAACAGTTTGGCGACCTCGGCCTGCACGAGTGCCGCGATACCTTCTGCGTCGATCTCGGTCTTGTCCTGCACGGCCTTCGCGATCGACTGCGTCAGATTGAACTCGGCTGCCAGCTCGGCGTCCAGGCCCTGCAGATCCCACTGTTCGTCGATGGAATTCGGCGGCACGAAGCGGTCGACCAGATCGGCGACCACGTCGGCGCGGATATCGTCGATGTTCTGCTGGATGCTCTCGGCTTCCAGCAGTTCGTCGCGCTGGCGATAGATGACCTTGCGCTGATCGTTGTTGACGTCGTCGAAATCGAGCAGGTTCTTGCGGATGTCGAAGTTGTGCGCTTCGACCTTGCGCTGCGCGCCGGCGATCTGCTTGCTGACCAACGGGCTTTCGATGATGTCGTCTTCCTTCAGCCCCATCCGCGCCATCATCCGCTGCACCCAGTCGGCGGCGAAGATGCGCATCAGATTGTCTTCGAGCGACAGGTAGAAACGCGATGAACCGGGGTCGCCCTGACGCCCGGAGCGGCCGCGCAGCTGATTGTCGATGCGGCGGGATTCGTGGCGCTCGGTGCCGACGATGTGCAGGCCGCCGCTGGCTTTCACCGCGTCGTGGCGCTGCTGCCATTCCGCCTTGATCCGCTGGCGTTCGGCGTCGCCCAGCGCTGCGCCGGCTTCCGCTTCCAGCGCCGCGATCTCCGATTCCAGCGAACCGCCGAGCACGATATCGGTACCGCGACCGGCCATGTTGGTGGCGATGGTCACCGCATGCGGACGACCGGCCTGCGCGACGATGTGCGCTTCGCGCTCGTGCTGCTTGGCGTTGAGCACTTCATGGACGATACCGGCTTCATTGAGCTGCGCGGACAGCATCTCCGAGACTTCGATGGACGTGGTGCCGACCAGCACCGGCTGGCCGCGGCCGTTCGCATCGCGGATTTCGTTGACCACCGCGCGGTATTTGCCGGTCTTGTTGAGGAACACCGCGTCGGGATGATCCTTGCGCACCATCTCGCGGTGGGTCGGGATGACCACCACTTCCAACGCGTAGATGTTCTGGAATTCGTAGGCTTCGGTGTCCGCAGTGCCGGTCATGCCCGACAGCTTCTTGTACATGCGGAACAGGTTCTGGAAGGTGATGCTGGCCAGCGTCTGGTTGTCGCGCTGGACCGGCACCCCTTCCTTCGCTTCGACCGCCTGATGCAGACCATCGGACCAGCGACGGCCCACCAGAGTGCGGCCGGTGAATTCATCGACGATCACCACTTCGCCGTCGCGAACGATGTAGTCGACATCGCGCTGGAACAGCGCATGCGCGCGCATCGCGGCGTTGAGATGGTGGACCACATGGATATTGTGCGCGGCGTACAGACCGTCGTTTTCATCGATGATGCCGGCGCGGCGCAACAGCTCTTCGGCGTGTTCCTGACCGGCTTCGGACAGATGCACCTGCTTGCTCTTTTCGTCGACCCAGAAATCGCCGACGCCGTCCTCCACTTCCTGTCGCTTCAACTGCGGCACGATGCGATTGACCTTGACGTACAGCTCCGGCGATTCGTCGGCGGGGCCGGAAATGATCAGCGGCGTACGCGCTTCGTCGATCAGGATCGAGTCGACTTCGTCGACGATCGCGTAATGCAGGCCGCGCTGGTGGCGGTCTTCCTTCGACAGCGCCATGTTGTCGCGCAGATAGTCGAAGCCGAATTCGTTGTTGGTGCCGTAGGTGATGTCCGAACCGTAGGCGGCGGACTTGTCGCCGTGGTTCATGCCGGGATAGACCACACCGACCGACAGACCCAGCCAGTTGTAGAGCTTGCCCATCCACGCCGAGTCGCGCCGGGCGAGGTAGTCGTTGACGGTGACGACATGCACGCCCTTGCCTTCGAGTGCGTTGAGATACACCGGCAACGTCGCGACCAGGGTTTTGCCTTCGCCGGTGCGCATTTCGGCGATCTTGCCCAGATGCAGCACCATGCCGCCGATCAGCTGCACATCGTAGTGACGCATGCCGAGTACGCGATTCGAGGCTTCGCGGCACACCGCGAAGGCTTCGGGGAGCACCTTGTCGAGGGTTTCGCCGTTGGCGATGCGTGCCTTGAGTTCGGGCGTCTTCGCCTGGAGTTCGGCGTCGGAAAGCGCCTGCATCTGCGGTTCGAGGGCATTGATCTTCTTGACGATGCCGCCGAGTTGCTTGACGAAACGATCGTTGCGGCTACCGAAGATACTGGTCAACAGGCGATTGAGCATGGGCGGGATTGGTCGAAAGAGGAATGGTCAGCGGCCGCCGGGCAACGGCCATCCGCAACAAAAAGGGGCGCAGCGCGCCCCTCCGCAACACTCGATTGTACTTGGAGCCGACGCCCCGGGGTATCAAGCCCCGGATACCGACGACCGCTCGGGGGCGGGCTTCAGCCCTTGCCGGCCGGCTTGGTCGCCGCCTGTCCAAGGAACTGGTTCGGATTGACCACAACCCCGTTGTCCCAGACTTCGAAATGCACATGGGCACCTGTGGACCGGCCGGTGGACCCCGCCTTGGCGATTTCCTGCCCACCACGGACCAGATCGCCGACCTGGCCGATCAGGCGCGAGTTGTGGGCGTATCGGGTGACGTAGCCATTGCCGTGATCGACCTCGATCACATTGCCGTAACCGGAACGGACGCCGGAATAGGTCACGACGCCATCGCCGACCGCCAACACCGGATCGCCGGTATTGGCTTCGAAATCGATGCCTTTGTGAAGCTGGCTGCCGCCGCCGAACGGATCGGCGCGATAGCCGAAGCCGGAGGTGACATAGCTGTTGGCGATCGGATCGCGGGTCGGCATCGCGTTCTTGTCCAGCTCGCGATTGAACAGCAGGGCTTCAAGCACCGACAGCTGGCTGCCGGAATGCTTCAGCTGGGCGCCGAGGTCGGCCAGGCCGTCGCGCAACCCGCGGGCCGGCATATCGCGCACCGGGCCGACGCCGCCGACGCCCACCGGCTTGTCGAAGTCGAATTCGCCGTCGCCGAGCTGGGCGACGCGGGTCAAGCGCTCACCGAGCGCATTGAGACGATTGGCTTCGGCCTGCAATTCACCGAGTCGCGCGGCGAGTGCGTTGACTTCGCGCTGCGCTTCGCGGCGCGTCGTTTCCAGGCCGCTGCGCTGGGTTTCGACATCGGCCCTGAGGCGATTGTATTCGGCGCTGCGCAGCAACCCCTGGCCGGTGGTGCCGAACAGCGCGCCGACCGTCAGCAGGCAAACTGCGCTGTACGCAGGCTTCTCCCGCATCGCCTGGGAGCCGAGTTCGGCCGCACGCACGATGCGAGGACGGAGCTTGTCGGCAACGTGGGCCGTCGTGGTCCGGATCGCGCGTGCGGCAGTCGCCATGTGGCGGTGCGCAATCTCGATAAAGCTGTGTAAAGTCATTGGCTGTATGTCTCGTTCGCGATCCAATCCTCCCCCTGCCCGCCCGTCCACCGGGCCACTGGCTGCCATCGACGCCTTACTCGGCGGCGAGGCCAGCGACCCTATTCGCCGGGCGCTCTGGCTGGAAGCATTGGATCTGCAGCTTCATCCCTGCCTTCCTCCCGGGCTCGCAGCGCACGCGCGCCTGGCGAACATCGATCGTGGAAGACTCGTTTACCTGGTGGATTCACCGGTGTGGCATGCCCGAATGCGGCTTGCTGCCACCGATATCCTCGACATGGCCCGTTCCTTCGGGCTGGAAGCGACCGATCTGGTGGTAAAGACCGCGAGCGGGCCGCAGGCGATGCGACCGCGGAACTCCGGAACTTCGACTGCCGTTTCAGCGTCTCCCCTGTCTGCGGCCGCACGCGAGGCTTTCGCGACCGCACTCGCTTCCCGGGACGATCCGCCGCCCGGGAAGGACACTTCTTCCTGATGTCCACCCTTCCTCAAGAGCCGTCGTTGACGGGCTGGTGGACGGGTACGAGGCGAATCCTACCGGCGGGCGTCGCCCGGCGGGTTAAGAAGCCGAGGCTTTTCCGTTAAGGTTTCGTAAAATGCACGGTCCAAGTTCACGGATCGGGCAATCCGCCGGCTCGTTCACAACGATGCCCCCGCCCGGAGCGCACGGGTCAGCGGGATGTCAGGCCAGTTGCGGGACGCCGAAAACGACCGGAACCGGCTCGTCGCGCGCGAAGCTCACTTCTTCCCAGGCGGACTGCTCGGCGAGCAGGGCGCGGACCAGCTTGTTGTTGAGCGCATGGCCCGATTTGAAGCCCTCGTAGGCCCCGAGGATCGGGTGTCCCGCGAGATAGAGATCGCCCACCGCGTCGAGGATCTTGTGGCGGACGAATTCGTCGGCATAGCGCAGACCATCGTCGTTCAGCACGCGGAATTCGTCGAGCACGATGGCGTTGTCCATCGAGCCGCCGAGGCCGAGGTTGCGCTCGCGCATGTATTCGAGATCGCGCATGAAACCGAAGGTGCGGGCGCGACTGACTTCCTTGATGTAGTTCTCGGTCGAGAACTCGACGACCGCGCGCGAACGCGACGTCGGAATCGCCGGGTGATCGAATTCGACGGTAAAACCGAGGCGAAAACCGTTGTAGGGCTCGAACCGCGCGACCTTGTCGCCGTCGCGGACTTCCACGGTTTTCAGGATCCGCATGAAACGCTTGGGGGCATTCTGTTCGACGATGCCTGCGGACTGCAGCAGGAACACGAACGGCCCGGAGGAGCCGTCCATGATCGGCACTTCGGCCGCGGAGAGTTCGATATAGAGATTGTCGACGCCCAGACCGGCGAGCGCGGACATCAGGTGTTCGACCGTCATCGCCTTGCCGCCATCGTGCGACAGGCCGGTGCAGAGCATGGTCTCGGTGACGTAATCGGCGCGGGCCGGGATTTCGACGACAGGGTCCAGATCGACGCGACGGAACACGATGCCGGTATCGGCCGGGGCCGGGCGCAGGGTCAGATAGACCTTCTCGCCGCTGTGCAGCCCAACGCCAGTGGCGCGGATCATGTTCTGCAGGGTGCGTTGCTGGGCCATGGTCGGATTCTTGGGGACACCGGAAAATGCACGAATCCAAGGGGTTCGGATAGTGCGAGCGGCGAGGTTAGCACGCGGAATGCTGAACCTGAACGGAAGCGACGCACTGTTCCCGCACCGCAACACCCAACGGAAAATAACGCTTTCCGGGCAAAACGCCGCCGGGTCGTGAAGACCCGGCAGCCAAGGACACATTGCCGGCGCGTGCGGAGGACAGCCGCAAGCGCCGCGTGCGTGTTCGCCCTGCCCGACCGGACAGCCGGGCGGGACGATCGTTACATCTGGATCAATCGGCCTGACGGCGCAGAAAGGCAGGAATATCCAGATAGCTGCTGTCGCTGCCGAAATCGGCGGCGGCCGGCGCCGAGGTCTCGGTGTGGTGTCCGCGACCGCGCAGATTGGCGGCGATGCCCGCGCCCGGCGAGAAGCTTTCGGTCTCGTCGACCATCATCCCGGTGGTGCCGTCGCGGCGACCCTGGGTGTTGATCAGCTGTACCTGCGGACGACGCACCGGGGCGAACGCTTCTTCGCGCTCGTTGCCGCGAACGGCCTGACGCGCGACCGAACGGTTGAGGCCGGTCGCGACCACCGTCACCCGCACCTCGTCCTGCATGTCGGGGTCGAGCACGGTGCCGATGACCACGGTCGCGTCTTCCGAAGCGAAGTTCTCGATGGTGCGACCGACTTCGTCGAACTCGGCCATCGTGAAGTCCGGACCGGCGGTGATGTTGACCAGGATGCCGTTGGCACCGGCGAGGTTCACATCGTCGAGCAGCGGATTGTTGATCGCGCCCTCGGCGGCCGCCTGCGCGCGATCGTCGCCGCGCGCGGTGCCGGTGCCCATCATCGCCAGGCCCATCTCGCTCATGACGGTGCGCACGTCGGCGAAGTCGACGTTGATCAGGCCCGGACGCACGATCAGATCGGCGATGCCCTGCACCGCGCCCTGCAGCACGTCGTTGGCGGCGCGGAACGCCTGGATCATGGTGGCGTTGCGGCCGAGCACGGTGATCAGTTTTTCGTTCGGGATCGTGATCAGCGAATCGCAGTGCTGCGACAGTTCCTCGATGCCCTTGAGCGCGACCTGCATGCGACGACGGCCTTCGAACGGGAACGGCTTGGTGACGACGGCGACGGTGAGGATGCCCATCTCCTTCGCCAGTTGCGCAACGACCGGCGCAGCGCCGGTGCCGGTGCCGCCGCCCATGCCGGCGGTGATGAACACCATGTCGGCGCCCTGCAACGCGTCCATGATGCGTTCGCGGTCTTCGAGCGCGGCCTGACGGCCGACTTCCGGATTCGCGCCCGCACCCAGACCCTTGGTGACGTTGCTGCCAAGCTGCAACTGCAGCTTGGCGCCGCAGTTCTTGATCGCCTGCGAGTCGGTGTTGGCGGTGATGAACTCAACGCCTTCGATGCAGCCGTTGACCATGTGCGCCACGGCGTTGCCGCCGCCGCCGCCCACGCCGACGACCTTGATGACCGCGTTCGGCGCCATCTTTTCCACCAGTTCGAAATATGCCATGTCCGTGTCCTCGTCTAGTTATAGGTATTGCTGTTGTTGTCTGATCGGGTGTCGCTTTGAAACCATTCTTCGTGTCGCTGCATTCCGGATCGCACTTTTCGGATCGCACTTCAAATGCGGGTATCGCTAGAACTCGCCCTTCAACCAGTTCCTGAGTTTGTTGAACGCGCCCATCGCGCGCCCTGCGGGAATCACCGGGCGGCGCGGATGCTCGATCTGGCTGCCCATCAGCAGCAGGCCGACGCCGGTGGCATGCACCGGATTGCCCACCACTTCGCCCAGCCCGCTCACGTGCTGCGGAATACCCACGCGCACCGGCATCTGCAGCATTTCCTCGGCGAGCTCGATCACGCCTTCCATCTTCGATGCGCCGCCGGTCAGCACCATGCCGGCGCGCACCAGTTCCTCGAAGCCGGAGCGGCGCAGTTCGGCCTGCACCATTTCGAAGATTTCCTCGTAGCGACCCTGCACCGCCTGCGCCAGCGCATGACGCGGCAGACGGCGCGGCGGACGATCGCCGACGCTGGGCACCTGGATGCTTTCCTCGGCGGTCGCCAACTGCGCCAACGCGCAGGCGTAGCGGACCTTGATCTGTTCGGCTTCCGGGGTCGGCGTGCGCAGCATGTGCGCGATGTCGTTGGTGACGTGATCGCCGGCGATCGGCAGCGACGCGGTGTGGCAGATCGCGCCGTGCACGAACACCGCGATATCGGTGGTACCCGCGCCGATGTCGACCAGCACCACGCCGAGTTCGCGCTCGTCACTGGTCAACACCGCCGTACTCGATGCGAGCGACGAGAAGATCAGATCGTCCACCTGCAGGCCGCAGCGCTGCACGCACTTGCTGATATTGGCCGCAGCCGACTGCGCACACACCACGAGATGCGCGTGCACTTCGAGGCGCACGCCGGTCATGCCGACCGGGTTGCGGATGCCTTCCTGCGAATCGTCCAGCACGTAGTCGCGCGGGATCGCGTGCAGGATCTTCTGGTCGGCCGGAATCGCCACCGCTTTGGCCGCTTCCAGCACGCGATCGAGATCGGCATAGCTGACCTCGCCGTCGCGGATCGGGACGATGCCGGGCGAGTTGCGGCACTGCACGTGGTTGCCGGAAATCGACGCGTAGACCGAACGGATTTCGCAGCCGGCCATCAGCTCGGCTTCCTCGATCGCGCGCTGGATCGACTGCACGGTCGATTCGATATCCACGACCACACCGCGCTTGAGTCCGCGCGATTCGTGCGTGCCGATGCCGATCACTTCGATCGGACTGCCGGCGGCGTACTCGCCGACCAGCGCGACAATCTTGGAGGTGCCGATGTCGAGGCCGACGATCAGCGATTTGTCGCCCTTGCGATTCATGTGTTGTCCTGCACTTGCGTCGGTTCTGCGGGCCCGGGGGAAGACCCCTGCCACCTCAACGCGAAACCATTGGTGTATCGGAGATCGACGCGATCCAGCTGTCGCCCCTGCTGCGCCAACTGCGGCAGCAGGCGGGCGAAGCGCGCGAGCCGCAGCTTGGCGTCGTCGCGAC
>JBAQRU010000038.1:0-11338 GCA_049296025.1 Lysobacteraceae bacterium
CCGCAATATGTCCGTGGCCATGCAAACAGCGATCCCGGAATCACGCGTTTGATTGCACAGCTCGTCGCAACGGAGATGTCGTCGGTTTCGCGACTGAAGCCGCTCCTGCAAAAAAGCGATCCTGCAAAAGTAACGTGCATCACTCCAGAAAGATCAGCCACGCCGCGACCGCGATCAGCGCGAAGCCGGCCCAATGGTTCCATTTCAGCGACTGGTCCAGATACGTCGATGAGAACACCGCGAACACCAGCAGCGTGATGACTTCCTGCATGCCCTTGAGCTGCGGCGCTGAATAGAACGTGCTGCCCCAGCGGTTGGCGGGGACCATCAGCGTGTACTCGAACAGGGCGATGCCCCAGCTCACGGCGATGGCGACGGACAGCGGTGCGGTCTTGTATTTCAGGTGCCCGTACCAGGCGAAGGTCATGAAGACGTTCGAGCACAGCAGCAGGAGGATGGGGACGAAACGTTCGAGGGCGATGGGCATGGCGGTGTCCGTTAAGGTGATCGTGCGATGATGCGGGGCGGCAAGTCGGTTCGCCAAGATCCCGACGCTGCGACAGGGAACATCCTCCCGTGTGGATGGTCTCAATCGACGGTTCATGTCGACGGTCAACCGCAGGACGCGTCCGGTCGTTACTGTTTCTGCATCTGCGCTCCTCCATCCACATTTCTCCACCTGCCGATCCTTCCCCTGCGATTCCAAGACCTCCCATGCCCCCATCCCGCAAGCCTTCCTTCTTCTCGCGTCGCATTCTCATCGTGGTCGTCGCGCTCGCCGCAGTGGCGGCCGCGCTGTGGTTCTGGAAGGGGCGCGGCGGTGCCGAGGAACAGCGCTTCCGGACGGCGAAGATCGAGCAGGGCGACATCCGGGTCGCGATCTCGGCCACCGGCACGCTCAACGCGCTGTCGACGGTGGACGTGGGCAGCGAAGTCTCCGGCAAGGTCACCGAAGTGCTGGCGGACTTCAACGACCGGGTGCGCAAGGGGCAGGTGATCGCCCGCATCGACCCCAGCACCTTCGAAGCGCAGATCGCGCAGGGCGACGCGACCATCGCCAGCGCCCGCGCCAATCTGCAGACAGCGCAGGCCGCGCTGCGCAATGCGGAACTCGACTACAGCCGCAAAGCCTCGCTCGTGCAGCAGAAGCTTATCGCCCGCAGCGATCTGGACCTGGCCCTGGCCGCGCGCGATCAGGCGCGTGCGCAGGTCACCGCCGCCGAGGCGCAGATCCGCCAGCAGCAGGCGTCGACCCAGAATTTCCGGCTGAATCTCGGCCGCACCGTGATTTTTTCGCCGGTCGACGGCGTGGTGCTGAACCGTTCGGTCGAACCCGGCCAGACCGTCGCCGCCAGCCTGCAGGCGCCGGTGCTGTTCAAGATCGCCGAGGATCTGGTGCGGATGGAGATCGTGCTGGCGGTGGACGAATCCGACATCGGCCAGGTCAAGCAGGGGCAAGTGGTGAGTTTCACCGTCGATGCCTTCCCGGACCGCCAGTTCCGTGGCGAGGTCAGCCAGGTCCGGCTCTCGGCCACCAATACCAACAACGTCATCACCTATCCGGTGGTGGTGGCGGTGGACAACGGTGACGAAGTGCTGCTGCCGGGCATGACCACCAATGCCGAGATCGAAGTCAGCCGTCGCGACAACATCCTGAAGGTGCCGAACGCGGCGATGCGCTTCAAGCCGCCGGTCGAGGAGCCGGCCGACGCGCAGACACCGCAGCGCAACGGCGGTATGACCGATGAACTGCCGGGCATCGCGGCGTCGCTGCAGTTGGATGCGACCCAGCAGGCTGCGTTCGATGCGGCGATGACGAAGATGCGCGAACGCCTCGCTGCGCGCACCGCAGCGCCGCCGCAGGGCCAGACCAGCGGAAGCCTGTTCGGTGGTCGCCCGCCCGGAGCAGGCGGCAACGCGTCCGGCGCCGCCGGCAACGCCAGTGGCGCGATGCGCAAGCGCATGCTGGAACGCATGAACCAGCAGTTCGCGGAGTTCCGCACCGCGCTGCGCGACCCGCAGCGGCAGCAGTGGGATGCGGCCGTCAATGCGCTGGTCGGTGCGCGCCGCGCGCCGGTCTACCTTCTGGTCGAAGGCAAGCCGAAGCAGGTGATGGTGCGCGTTGGCGCCTCCGATGGCACCAGTACCGAGATCAGCGGCGACCTGAAGGCCGGCGATGAACTGATCGTCGGCGTACAGGCTGCGGAGCCCGGCAAGTGAGCGCAGTTCCACGCGCCCGCCCGGCGCATCCGGTGATCGAAACCCGATCGCTCAGCAAGGTCTACGCCGCCGGCACCGAGGCCGAAGTGGTGGCCCTGAAGGATGTCGATCTGAAGATCGAACACGGCGAATTCGTCGCGATCATGGGGCCGTCAGGGTCGGGCAAATCGACGCTGATGAATCTGATCGGCTGTCTCGACACGCCGACATCGGGCACGTATCTGTGCGATGGCGTCGATGTCGCGACGCTCGATGCCGAGGAACGCGCCACGCTGCGCCGCGACAAGATCGGTTTCGTGTTCCAGGGCTTCAATCTGCTGTCGCGGATGAGCGCGCAGGACAACGTCGCGATGCCCTTGAGCTACGCGCGCGTGCCGCCGGCCGAACGCAAGCAGCGTGCGGCCGAGGCGCTGACGGCGGTCGGTCTGGGCGAACGCATGCGTCATCGCCCCAGCGAACTCTCCGGCGGCCAGCAGCAGCGCGTGGCGATCGCGCGCGCGCTGATCCACCGTCCGGCGATCCTGATGGCCGATGAACCCACTGGCGCGCTGGATACGCGCACCGGGCAGGAGATCCTCGCGCTGTTCGATCGTTTGCGCGGCGAGGGCCACACCATCATCCTGATCACCCACGATGCCGAAGTGGCGGCGCACGCCGACCGCACCTGCGTGATGCGCGATGGCGAGCTGCACGACAGCGGCTTGCAGGCGGAGTCCGCGCCATGAGCGCCGCGATCCACGATGCGTCGTCGCCCGCGCCCGGCGGCATGAGTCTGATCGAAGTCCTGCGCACCGCGCTGTTCGCGCTGCGCGGCAACTGGCTGCGCAGCGCGCTCACGTCGCTGGGCGTGATCATCGGTATTGCTGCGGTGATCGTGATGGTGTCGGTGGGGCAGGGCACGCAGGCGGAGATCGAAAAACTGGTGTCCGGCCTCGGTTCGCAGCGGCTCGACATTGGTCCCGGCGCCGGTCGCGGTTTCGGCGGCCAGCGCATCAGCGCGAGCAGCTTCTACACCCTGACCGAAGACGACGCCGAGGCGATCCGCCGCGAGGTGCAGGGCATCCAGTACGTCGGCGCATCGCTGCGCGGCAACACCCAGGCGGTGTATGCCGAGAACAACTGGTCCAGCTCATGGCAGGGCGTGGAAGTGGACTGGTTCGCGATCAACGGCTGGGAGCTCGCCAGCGGCCCGGGCTTCGAGGCGCGCGATTACACCAGCGCCGCCAAGTCGGCGATCCTTGGCGAAAGCGTGCGCCGCGAGCTGTTCGGCGAAGAAGAAGCGATCGGCCAGACCATCCGTCTGGGCCGCGTGCCGTTCACCGTGGTCGGTACGCTGAAATCGAAAGGCCAGGGCGGTTTCGGCCAGGACCAGGACGATCTGATCGTGATTCCGCTGGCGACCGCACGCCGGCGCATGTCCAGCAACGCATCGCTGCCGCCGGGTGCGGTGCAGCAGATTTCGGTCGGCGTGGCCGACCCCGAGGGACTGTCCACCGCGCAGGCGGAAATCGAAGCCCTGCTGCGCCAGCGCCACAAAATCCAGCCCGGCGCGGAGGACGATTTCAACGTGCGCAACCTCGCCGAAATCGTCGCCACGCGCACGCAGACCACGCGGTTGATGTCGTGGCTGCTCGGCGCGGTCGCCGGCATTTCGCTGATCGTCGGCGGCATCGGCATCATGAACATCATGCTGGTGTCGGTGACCGAGCGGATCCGCGAAATCGGCCTGCGCATGGCCGTCGGCGCGGGCCCGCGCGATATCCGCCGCCAGTTCCTCGCCGAAGCGATGCTGATCTCGCTGATCGGCGGCGTGATCGGCATCGCGCTGGGCATCGTGGGTGCGCTGCTGGTGAGCAAGTTCGGTTCGCTGCCGGTGGCGCTGAACGGCAAAGTCATCGGACTCGCCGCCGGGTTCTCCATCGCCACCGGTCTGTTCTTCGGCTACTACCCGGCGAGCAAGGCCGCGAAACTCGACCCGATCGAGGCGCTGCGGCAGCAGTGACGCGCGGGTAGAGATTGCCCGCGACGTCGTTGGCCGACTCAGAACGCATGGCGCACGCGCAGACCGACATGCCGTGGCTCGCCCGGCAATACGCTGAAAACATTGCCCGATGCCGAATAGTAAGTCTTGTCCAGTGCATTGTTGATCGTCAGGCCGACCGACCAGTCGTCGCGCGCGTACTGCACGCCCAGATCGAGCAGACCATAGCCGGGCAGGCGCACATCGCTGCCGTTGACCAGTCGCCGGTCGCTGACGGCATACACGCCGGCATCGAACGACCACGGCGTGCCCGCGATGGCGTAGCGCGAACGGATCAATCCGGTGAGTTTCGGCGTATCGCCCAGTTCCGCATTCTGGTCGCCGTCGTTGCTGCGCGTGACCTTGCCGTCCAGACGGGCGACGCCCCAGGTCAGATCCCAGTCCTGGGAGAGCTGCGAAACGCCTTCCAGTTCGATGCCACGCACGCGCTGCTCGCCGTCCTGCACGCTGAAATCCGGATCGACCGGATCGGCGGTCAGCGCATCCTTCCTGCGGATGTCGAACACCGCGATGCTGAGGCGATTGCGTTCGGTGTTCAGTCGCACGCCCGCTTCGAGTTGTTCCGAGCGTTCCGGATCGAAAGTCTTGCCGTTGGCGTCGCGGGCGCCGAGGATGCTTTCGGTGTCGAAGCCGGTGTTGACGCCGCCGAACAGCGACCAGCGATCCGACAATCGCAGGTTGGTCGCCAATTGCCAGGTCGTCGCCGATACCTTCGACGCATCGCGGCTACCATCGGTGGTCTGTTCGTAGTCGAAACGGCTGTGGCGAATGCCAGCGATGATGTCCCACGACGGCGTCAGCGACATCAGATCCTGCGCATAGAACGCCGTGCCGTCGCCCAGGCCGGCGAAGTCGAAACTGAAAGCGGTGGTCGGCGCGATTGCAGGGTAGGTGTAGATCGGCGCGTAGCTGTTGATCGGCGCGACATTGGTGAGGTTGTACTGCAGGAAGGTGCTGTCCTCGCGACTCGCTTCGATCCCCAAGAGCAGCTTGTGGCCGATGCGTCCGGTGTCGAGCCGGCCGCTGTGGTCGAGCTGTGCGATCTGATAATCGTCGTCCTCGGTGCCGTAGCGTCCGTTCCGGTTCACGGTGGCGCCGTCGGCCTGCATGCTGCGCAGTCGGACCTGGCTGAAATCGGTGCGGAAACCCTGGTACTGGTAGCGCGGGCTCAACGTCCACGATTCTGAAAGTTCGATGTCGGCCCACAGCTGGATCAGCGGCGAATCGGCGGTCAGCGGGCGCAGCGAAGGCTCGCCGAGGAACCGTTCGCGCGACACCGTGCCGCGACCGTTGCCGACCACCGTGCCCACCACCGGCAGGCCCGGATAACCAAGCGTTTCGCGCTCGATGTATTCGGACAGCCAATGCACCGTCACCGCGTCCGACACCTGCCAGCGCGCGGCGAGCGCGATGTTGTTGCGATCGATGTCCTGGCCGTCGACGAATGTGCCCGAGCGTTCGATCTCTCCGGTCAGCCGCGCGGCGAAGCGGTCGCTGCCGCCGATCGCGCCGGTCACGTCGAAACCGGCGACACGCTCGTCGTGCTCGCCCACGCGGATCGTGGCGCTGCCGCCGAATTCGGATTCCGGGCGCTGGGTGATCACGCTGATGATGCCGCCGACCGCCGACTGGCCGTACAGCACCGACGACGGGCCCTTCAATATTTCGAGGCGATCGACGTTCGACATCGCCGAGGCGTCGATGTCTTCGTAGTAGCGCTGGCGGATGCCGTTGCGCATCTGGTCGGCGAGAAATCCACGGATCTTCAGGCTGAAACTCTGATAGCGCGCCACCCGCGAATTGCCGGGATTCGCGCTGGGCACATTGCGCAGCAGATCGCCGACGCTGCGCGCGCCCTGGGTCTGGATCTGTTCGGCATCGATCACCTGCACGCTCTGCGGCATCCGCGACAGCGGGATGCCCGATTTCTCGCCGAACGCATCATCGGTCTTGGTGCCGGTGACGATCACGGTATCGAGCGTCTCCGGCGTGGCGTCGTCGGGAACGCCTGCAGGCGTCTGCGCCGCGAGTGCCTGGCCTGCAAGCGAGCATGCGATCGCGAAGGACAACACTGCGATTCTGGGGTTGGGGGAAAACGGTTTCGAATGGGTTGCGTGCGACATGGCGGTGGGAATTCCTGAAAAAAATTAAAAGAATGCGTACTCCGCTGGCGTGTGCCAGCGGATTCGAGGTCTGTGGATCCGCGCCCCGGATCAGCGCGGCGGATCAGTGATGCTGTTGAATGATGTGGACCAGTGCTGCAGATCAGTGCTTCGGCGCGGCGCTGCCCATCGCACGCACCTCGAAGCGCACTTCGCGCGTGCCCGCCTGTTCGAAGCTCAGCGTCGCGGTGATGGTCTCGCCCTGCACGAACGGATGTTTCGGGCCGATGAACATCAGGTGATAGCCGCCCGGCTTCAGCTCCAGCGTGCCCTTCGGCGCGATCGGCAGGCCATCGTCGAGCCTGCGCATCCGCATCACCCCGTTGTCCATGCTCATTTCGTGGATCTCGACGGTGTTGGCATCCGGGCTGGTCGCGGACAGCAGGCGATCCGCGCGCTTCGCGGTATTGCGGATGGTCACGAACCCGCCCGCGACCGGCGCGCCGGGCGGCGTTGCGCGGGCCCAGGCCTGATCCAGAGCGATGGCGTCTTTCTTCGCGGGTTGCGCGGCGCCGACGGCGAACGACAGCGTCATCGCGCAGGCGGCGAACAGCACAGGATGGAAACGGATACGGGTGAGGGTGTTGGCGATGTTCATAGTTCGACCTCGATGTCGTCGAGCAGGGTGTGGGAGTGGGTTTTGCGACCATCTTTTTCGGTGATGGTCGAGAGCAGGAAGATCGCCCAGGCGATCAGCCAGAACAGTGCGAAGAAAAAGAAAGCTTCCATCGGTCATCCTCCTTTTGCGGTTGCGGGCATCGCGCGCGCGATGCGTTTCGCGCGATCGATGAATCCCGGGAACATGCCGCCGATCATCTCCACCACTTCCTTCGGCGCGGTGTCCGGCGTGCCGGCATCGAATGGCGGCTTCGGTGCGTATTCGGCCAGCAATTGCACGCCTTCGGCATAGGCGCGATCGCGCAGTTCGGCAGTCATCGCCAATCCCAGATCCAGCCCTGCGGAGACGCCCGCGCCGGTCATGCGATTGCGATCACGGACCACGCGTTCGTTCACCGGAATCGCGCCGAAATCCGCGAGCACATCGCGCGCCACCCAGTGCCCGGTGGCGCGATAGCCGGTCAACAGGCCGGCGCGTGCGAGCAGCAGCGAGCCGGTGCACACCGATGTCACCCATTTCGCGCGCGCGCCGCGATCGGCGACAAAGGCGACCAGCGCGGGATCTTCCATGGCATCCAGCACGCCACCGCCGCTGCCGGGCACGAACAGCACGTCGAGATCGGTCGGGCATTCGTCCAGCGTCGCGGTCGGCATGATCGCCAGCCCGGTATCGCTCATCACCGGCGCGCGGTCTTTCGCGACCAGATGGACGGTGGCTCCCATCAGGTTCGCGAAGAAATATTGCGGCCCGACCAGATCCAGCGCGGTGAAACCGGGGTACAGCAGCATGGCGATCTTGTCGTTGCCCATCCATGAGGCCGGCATCGCGCTCATGTCGTGTTCGAGCGGGGCATTGGCGGCCTGCGGTGGTGGGGTTGCAGCGGACGCCTGCCCGGCACCGACCACCAGCGCGCCGGCGATCGATGTCGCGGTTTTCAGAAAATCTCTGCGATTGGCCATGACATGTTCCTCAGTAATCGATACGGAAAGTCGCCAGCAACGTGCGCGGTGCGCCCGGCTGGTTCCAGTCGGTGACGTGCTGATGGCTGCCGGTGAAGTACTCGCGGTCGAAGAGATTGTTGACGTTGAACTGCAGCTGCCCTTTCGCGCCGCCCAGCGGGAAGCGATACGCCGCCATCGCGTCGACGCGCGCATACCCGGGCAGTACGAACGTGTTGGCCCGATCGCCCGCGCGCCCGCCCTGCGCGAAGACGCCGCCGCCAAAAGTCCAGCGTTCGCCCATCGCGTAACGCGCCCAGACGCTGCCGCTGTGTCGCGGTACGTTCGGAAGACGCTTGCCAACGAAGTTTTCGTCGCGGGTGACTTCGCTTTGGGTGTAGGCGTAGGACGCGATCACCGCGAGATGGTCGGTCAACTGTCCGGAGAGATCCCATTCCAGTCCGCGTGCACGCGCTTCGCCGACGGCGACGGTGTCGAAGAAGCCGCTGATGTCGGGCACGGAGTTGGCGATGTTGCGCTTGGTGAGCTGGTACAGCGCAACGGTGGATGTGAGCTTGCCGTCGTTGCTCTGCAGCTTGTGGCCGATCTCGTACAGCCGCGCCTGCTCGGAATCCAGCGAATCGCCGGCCAGATTGCGGCCGTTGTTGGCGGACACGCCTTCCTGGAACTGCGCGTAGACGCTCTGGTTCGGCGCGAATTGCCAGACCGCACCGAGTCGCGGCGTGGTGAAGCTTTGATCGTTTGCGCGCGTGCCCGGCGCACCGAAGCGTGCGCTGCTGCGGTCGTGGCGCACACCGGCGATCAACTCGATGCCGTTGGCGAACGCGATCTGATCCTGCACGTAGACGCCGGTCCAGCGCGTGCGGCCTTCCTGGTCGAACAGCGGCAGCGTGCTCAGATCGAGCGGTGGCGCCTGGCCATACACCGGGTTGCGGATATCGATGGACGGTCCCGGCACGAAACTGGTGGTTTTGCTGTCGAAACGGTCGCGATAGGTATCGGTTCCGACAAGCAGCGTGTGTTCCACCGGGCCGGTCGACAGCTTGCCGACCAGATCCGCATTGAACTGATACAGCCGGCGGTCGCGCTGCGGTTCGTAGTTGTAGAGGCGGTCGATACGGCCGGTTGCGATCAGCCCGGCCTGGCCGGAAAAGAAGGTCGACGGAATCACATCGTATTGCGCGCCGTCCTGATCGAGCGCCAGCGCGTGCACGTTCAAGGTCCAGCGTTCCGAAAGCGTCTGTGCCAGGTCGATGCGTGCGACGGTATTGTCCTGTCGCGACAGCGGGCCGCCTTCGTTGAACTGGTTGTCGCGATCGATGTCCGCAGGACGGTCGCCGATCACGGGAATGCCGTAATCGTTGCGGTAGCGCTGGCGGCTGCGTTCCAGACCGAAACTCAACCGGGTACGATCGCTCGGCACCCAGGCCAGCGCTGCCGAAAATGCGCTCAGCCGGTCTTCGACGAAATCCCGGTTGGAGGCGTTGTCGTCATGCGATATCGCCGCGCGACCCTGCCACTGCCCGCGTTGATCGAGCGCGCCGAAGACCTCCGCCGATCCCTGAAGAAGCCCGAAAGAACCGCCGGTGGCGGACGCGCGGAAGCCGCGCTCGGCCTGCGGCTGGCGGATGACGATGTTGACCAGGCCACCGGGTTCCGAACGTCCGTACAGCACGCTGGCCGGGCCTTTCACGACTTCGACCGATTCGATGTCGCTCATCGCCACCGGCAGCCCCTGGACCTTGGTGCCGTTGAAGAAATAGCTGGAGGTGGTGGAACCCTGCGCGCTCATCGAGATGGTCGGGAAGCCGCGCACGATCAGCAGCGGCAGGCTGCCGCCGTTGAAACCGAAGTCGGTGCCGGTGCCGGCGACATTGCGCACGGCGTCGGCGATGTTGAGCGCGTTCTGGTCTTCCAGTACGGCGCGCGGCACGACCTGCACATTCTGCGGCGTGCGCAGCGTCGGGGTGTCGGTCCTGGTCGCGGTGCGCGAGTGCGGTGCCTGATACGACGGGCGGCTGCCGACGACTTCGACGACATCCAGCGTCTCGGGCGTGCCTGCCTGCGAACTGCCTGCCGGGGGCTCTGCGGCGAGCGCGGAAAAAAACGGAATCAGGGTGGCGGATACGGCCACGGACAACAGCGACGCGCGCGGCATCGCATGCAATGCGAAAGACATGGGGAAGAGGCTCCGGAACAACACAATGACGCGTCGGCGATGGCGGACGCGGTCGGGAAGGATGCGGGTGTGTTCAGGCCTGGAGCGGGGGGCCGCGCGAGCCGAGACCGAGCGGGTATTGCCATCCGACGATATCGCTGCGTCGCGAAACGGGAGCGATGTCCATCTGCGGCGTCGAGGCCGATAGCGCGACGACGGTCGGGACGAGCGTGGATGCGGCGACTGCGCAGTAGTCGCAGTCGCTGTCCGGATGCGGTGACGATGGTGCGCCGCGACCCTGGTCGTCGCTCTGCAGTGCGAAGCCGATCGCTTCGACGGCTGCGATGGCAGGATCGTATGCGAGGCCCTGCGTCGTGCAGATCGCGCCGAGCAACTGCCCGGGGGCGCTGTCGGTGACAGCAGTGCCGGTGCCAGTGTGTTGCGCGATGCGGCCGATGCCCGGCAACAGCGCCAAGGCCAGCATCGCCAACAGGGCGAGTCTGGCCATCGAACGCTGGAAGGCGGCGGGTTGCGACATGGCGGGCAGTATAACGATGTCGATTGGTCCTTTCGGCGTACGCGGCGATCGGACAGGGCGGTGCGGCCTTTGCCGCAGGGATTACGCCTGCGGTGCCATGAAGCCGGCCAGCCGTTCGCGCAGTTTCGCGAAGCGATCCAGCCGTTCGGCCATCGCGGCGCGGACGCGGGCCTGCTCGTCCGGCGACAGCGATTCGTAGAGATCGAGCTGGCGGTCGCGCAGCGCGCGCGCTTCGGCCATATGCGCGTCGATCTTGCGCTGCGATTCCTCGGAGAACCCACGCAGATCCGGCGACGGCTCGTCGAGCAGGCGGCGGAATGCGACGGAACCGTCCTGCAGATCGTCGCGGCCGAGCTGACGCAGCGCCACGGCGTCGGCGCGCAGCGCGTCCCATGATTTGGCATGCGCCCTGGTGAGCCCGAGTTCGGCGGCGGTGGGCGGCAGCATCGCGTCGCCGCGCGGCGCGCGCGGAGCGGAAATGGCGGTGGTGGCGAGGAGCGCGGCGGCGAGGCCGGCTGCGAGGAAGACGCGGTGTTTCGTTTTCATGGGAATCGCTCCGGATGGGTGTTGTCGTGTGGGGCCAGCGTGCGCCGTCGCGGCGCCGAAGGCGTTTCCGGATCGCATCCGAATGCGAACAGAGG
>JBAQRU010000039.1:0-9710 GCA_049296025.1 Lysobacteraceae bacterium
ATGCGCGCCAGCGCTGATCGAGCAATGCGAGGAAATCGTCGCTTCGTGCTTGGTCGGATCGGCTTTGATCGGAGATGACGACATCGTGCTGATCGCGAACCTGGCCGTCGCGATCGAGCCGCAGCGCTTCACCGTTGGCGACGAGCAGCAGATCCCATCGGCACATGCTTGAACGCAGCGTGCTCGAACCAGACTGCGCATGATCGGCGTGCAGGGACGACGAGGTGGATTGCAGCAACAGCGGATAGCGCTCGGGCGCCTGACGATGCAGGCGCAGCAGATCGCAGTCCGCCGACAGCGCGCGGGTGACGATCATGCGGACAACGTCTCGAAAGGAATTACAGCCGGCCGAAGACCAGGGTGCCGTTGGTGCCGCCGAAGCCGAAGCCGTTCGACACCGCGACGTCGATCTTCTTTTCGCGCGCGACATTCGGCACGTAATCGAGATCGCAGCCTTCGCCGGGCGCGTCGAGATTGATCGTCGGCGGAATGATGCCGGTGTGCAGCGCCATGATCGAGAAGATCGCTTCCACGCCACCGGCCGCGCCGAGCAGATGTCCGGTCATCGATTTCGTCGACGACACCATGGTCGTGTAGGCGTGATCGCCGAGCGCGCGTTTGATCGCAAGCGTTTCGGCCAGATCGCCCAACGGCGTCGACGTGCCGTGGGCATTGAGGTAGCCGACCTGATCGGGACGGACACCAGCGTCCTTGAGCGCGGCGACCATACAGCGTGCCGGGCCTTCGCCGTTCTCGCTGGGCGCGGTCATGTGGAACGCGTCGGCACCGGCACCGAAGCCGAGCAGTTCGCAATAGATCCGGGCACCGCGCGCTTTGGCGTGCTCGTATTCTTCGATGATGAGAATGCCGGCGCCATCGCCCATCACGAACCCGTCGCGGTCCTTGTCCCAAGGGCGCGACGCGCGCGCGGGATCGTCGTTGCGGGTCGACATGGCTTTCATCGCGCAGAACCCGCCGATGGACGTCGGACTGGACCCGCGCTCCGCGCCACCTGCGACCATCACGTCCGCATCGCCATACTGGATCGTGCGCATCGCCATGCCGATGGAATGGTTGGCGCTGGCGCAGGCCGACACTGCGGAGAAATTCGGCCCCTGGATGCCGGTGATCAGACTGACCTGACCCGGCAGCATGTTGATGATGGTGCTTGGAATATAGAACGGCGAAATCTTGCGCGTACCGCCCTCGTGATACTTGACGGTCTGCTCTTCGATACCGAGGATGCCGCCGATGCCGGAACCGATCATCGCACCGATACGCTCGGCGTTGCCCTCGTTCACCTCCAGTCCTGCGTCGCGCATCGCCATCAGGCTTGCGGCGACGCCGTAGTGGATGAAGGTGTCCATTTTCTTGACGTCCTTGGGCGCGATCCACAGCAGAGGATCGAAACCCTTGACCTCGCCTGCGACCCGGGTCGCCATGGCGGAGGCATCGAAATGGGTGATCCCGGCGATACCGGAACGTCCGTTGACGATACCGTCCCAACTGCTGGCCAGATCGTTGCCCAACGGCGAGATGATGCCCAGACCGGTGACCACTACGCGACGCTTCGACATTGCTCTACTCCCGAACGCTACAGGGACTTCACGACACATTCGCGCGACGCCATGAAAGCGTCGCGAGGAGCGGAATCACTCCGCACCCTCAAAACGCGCAGGGCCGCGATGCGGCCCCGGCGGTCGCCCGATCCATCGATCGGACGCAGGATCAAAACGTGCTTACGGCTTGACGTGGGACTTGATGTAGTCGATGGCCTGCTGCACCGACGTGATCTTTTCCGCCTCTTCGTCCGGAATCTCGCACTCGAACTCTTCTTCGAGGGCCATCACCAGCTCGACGGTATCAAGCGAGTCCGCGCCGAGATCATCGACGAAGGATGCGCTGTTGGTGACTTCCTCGTCCTTGACGCCAAGTTGTTCGATCACGATTTTCTTGACGCGTTCTTCGATACTGCTCATGGGTTGTGCTCCGGGGAGGTAAATGTTGCGGTGGATAGTGTAAGGGAAACCAGTGCCCGGGAAAGGCCCGGACGTGTCTTTTCAATTCAATGACTTGGCGATCATCGATCGACAAGAGCGCCGCGCGCGCGTCCTGAACGCGAGCCGGACGGCGGATCAGGGCCTGCGGATCAAGGCATATACATCCCGCCGTTGACATGCAGCGTTTCGCCGGTGATGTAGCCGGCTGCAGGGCCGGCCAGGAACGCGACCGCATGGGCGATGTCGCTGACCTCACCGAGACGGCCGAGGGCGATCTGGCCGATCAGGCCTTCCTTCGCCGCATCCGGCATGGCACGGGTCATGTCGGTATCGATGAAACCGGGCGCGACCACATTCACGGTGATGCCGCGCGAACCGATTTCCTTCGCCAGGGATTTGCTGAACGCGATGATGCCGGCCTTGGCGGCGGCGTAGTTGGTCTGGCCTGCATTGCCGGTCACGCCGATGACCGATGCGATGTTGACGATGCGCCCTTTGCGCGCCTTCATCATGCCGCGCATGACCGCTTTGCTGGTGCGGTAGACGCTGGTGAGATTGGTGTCGAGGATCGACTGCCATTCCTCGTCCTTCATCCGCATCAGCAGGTTGTCGCGGGTAATACCTGCATTGTTGACCAGAATGGACACCGGCCCGAATTCCTTGGAGATGCTGTCGATCAACGCGTCGACCGCAGCGCCGTCGACCACATCGAGCTTGCGACCATGGCCGGCAAGCGGCGCGAGACGTTCGCCGATGGCCTGCGCACCGCTGTCCGAGGTGGCAGTACCGATCACGGTCGCGCCTTGCGCGGCAAGCAGGTTGGCGATGGCCGCGCCGATGCCACGGCTTGCGCCGGTCACGAGGGCGATCTCGCCTTTCAGCGGGCGGTACTGCGTGGTGTCGTTGGTCATGGAATGCGTGTCTCGTAAATGAGTTGCATGCGGCACGGGAAACGGGCGGTCAACGCCACGCTTCCAGCGCGGTTTCGAAATCGTCGAGCGCGCCGAGCGCACGATACTCGATCGACTTGTCGATGCGTTTGATCAGGCCGCCGAGCACTTTGCCTGGACCGCATTCGGCGGCGCGCACGACGCCGCGTGCGGACAGTGCTTCGACGCAGGCGGTCCACTGCACCGGCAGATACAGCTGACGCACCAGTGCATCGCGGATCGCCTGGATGCCGTCGTGGGCTTCGGCATCGACGTTCTGGATCACCGGCAGCGAGGGTGCGCGCCAGTCGACGCCATGCATCGCTTCGCCGAGGCGATTGGCCGCATCGCGCATCAGCGGCGTATGTGACGGCACGCTGACAGTCAGTCGAGCGATCCTGCGCGCGCCGCGTTCGGTCAACAGCGCGCTGGCGCGCTCGACCGCAGCGGCATGGCCACCGATCACGATCTGCCCGGGCGCATTGAAATTGGCCGCCACCACGATTTCGCTGCCCGACGCTTCGGCACAGGCTTCACGGACCACATCGTCTTCAGCGCCGATCACTGCGGCCATCGCGCCGCTGCCGGCAGGCGAAGCGTCCTGCATCAGTTGCCCGCGTATACGCACCAAGTGCGCCGCTTCGCGTAGCGACAGCGCACCGGCAGCGACCAGTGCGCTGTATTCGCCGAGACTGTGGCCGGCGAGCAAAGACGGCATTGCCCCACCCTGCGACTGCCACAAACGCCACACGGAGACGCTCGCAGCGAGCAGCGCGGGCTGGGTGAATTCGGTACGGTTGAGCTGTTCTTCCGGGCCGCCCTGCGACAACGCCCAGAGATCGACGCCGGCGCCATCGGAGGCTTCCGCGAAGCTCTCGCGGATCGACGAATAGCGCTCGGACAGCTCGGCGAGCATGCCGACGGACTGCGAGCCCTGTCCGGGGAACACGAAGGCCAGGGTCGGATCGGCCACTAGGGGTTCGCTCACACGGTGTTCCAGCTCAAATGCGGAACGCGATGATACGGGTGAACGCCGCTTTCTGTCTGTACGACGGAGTATGTAGACATGCCCGGGAACGGGGGATCGGCGGGGCATGGGCGACAAAAAAGCCGCCGCGTCCACGGTCGCGACGGCTTCGCCGGAGAGCCGGGCTGCCTCAGTAACGCAGTAGCGCCGATCCCCACGTGAACCCGCCGCCGAAGGCTTCGAGCATCACCAACTGGCCACGCTGGATCCGGCCCGAGCGCACCGCTTCGTCCAGCGCCAGCGGCACCGAACCGGAAGAGGTGTTGCCGTGTTTGTCGACGGTCACGATGACGCGTTCCATCGGCATGTCGAGACGTTTGGCGGTGGACTCGATGATCCGCAGATTGGCCTGATGCGGAATCAGCCAATCGATGTCGTGACAGTCGATGCCATTGGCTTCCAGCGTTTCCTCGGCCACCGAATCCATCGCCTTGACCGCGTGTTTGAACACTTCGCTGCCGGCCATCTTGATGCGCACGCCGACGTTGTGTTCTTCCGGCTTGAAACCGACCGAGACGCCGACCGGGTTCCACAACAATTCCTTCTTGCCGCCATCGGCGTGCAGGTGCGTGCTGAGAATGCCAGTCTCTTCGTCGGCCTTGAGCACGACCGCACCGGCACCGTCGCCGAACAGCACGCAGGTGGTGCGATCGGACCAGTCGATCATCCGGGTCAGCGTTTCCGCGCCGATCACCAGCACCGTTTTCGAAGCGCCGGAACGGATGAATTTGTCGGCGACAGTGAACGCATAGATGAAACCGGAACAGGCCGCGTTGACGTCGAACGCAGCGCAACCGTCGGCGCCGAGCCGGTGTTGGATCAGGCAGGCGGTCGAGGGGAAGATCACGTCGGGCGTGGTGGTGCCGACGATGATCATATCCAATTCTTCGGCGGTGACGCCCGCGGCTTCCATCGCGCGTACGGCGGCGAAGTAGCCAAGATCGGAGGTGGTTTCGCCCTCCGCGGCGATGTGGCGCTGGCGGATGCCGCTGCGCGACGTGATCCACTCGTCGCTGGTGTCGACGAATTTGGAAAGATCGTCGTTGGTCAGGATTTTCTCGGGCAGATAACTGCCGGTACCTGCGATACGCGCGTAGATCTGCTTGCTCATGCCAGCTGTTGCCCCTATCGAAACAACGCGGCCGAGACGACCGCGTCGATTCCGCAAGCCAGCGATGCCGGCTGCGCTGATTCGGCGTGATGCGGCATCTGCCTCATCGACGACGGGAGTGATTCCGGCGCATGCGCGCCGCAATCATCATTCTTCGTCGGCAATCTTTGCCTTCGGCGCGATCACTTGGCGACCACGATAGTAGCCATCCTTGGTGACGTGGTGCCGCAGATGGACTTCCCCCGAGGTCGGGTCGGTCGCCAGCTGCTTGGCGGTCAGGGCGTCGTGCGAACGACGTTGACCACGACGGGAAGGAGTGACTCGGGATTTCTGCACTGCCATGGGATTGCTCCAGCCTCAATAACGTGAATGTCGCGAAAGTCGTCGATGTCCGATCCCGTGGAGACCGTGCAGTTGGCGCCTTCCTTTGAATGTGTGTTTCTCAGGTTTTTTTCAGTGCCGCCAACGCCGCGAACGGATTGGTACGCACTTCTTCTTCCGCCGTCACCGGCCAGTCGCGCTCGACCGACTCGCTGCCCGGCTGTACCGGTACCAGCGGCACGGCGAGGATCAACTCGTCCTCGACCAGCTCCGCCGGCCGCAACAGACCATCATCGGCCAGTTGCAATACTTCATAGTCCGGCAGCAGCGAAGCCTCGACATCCTCGGCTTCAGTACCGCCATCGCTCCCGCGTATCAACCCGAACCGCTGCACCAGCGACACCGGCTGCAAAAAACGCTGCAGGCTGCGCTGGCAAATCAACGGCAACTCGGCATCGACCCGCAGTTCCGCGAACGGAATCTGCAGCACATCCTGGTCGAATTCCAGAGTGAAGCGCGCTTCGCCCTCGGTATCGGCCAACAGATCGCGGAGGCGGGCCATCGCGGCCAGCGGAAGCCGGCCATCGAAGCTGCGCCGGGCTGCCACCATGCGCCAAGCGTCCAAGGTTTCGGGCACTTCAGCGGACATAAGCGCGGAATGGTAGGGGGCGGGCTGCGCACTGTCAAACCGGAAACGGTTCTCTGTCCAGCTTGCTTGCGCACGGCCCTACCCGGGATTTGCCCACCGGAGCCTGCCACGTCAGACTGTCGACCCGCTTTCGGGCTTGCCGTGTGACCACCTTCTCTTTTCCTGTCGTCACCGCCGCATCGATTCCGCTGGTGATTGTCGCCTGGGCCCTGACTTGGCGCTACGCCCGCCGCGACAAGCCCCGTCAGCGCGCCATGGCCCGGCTGCTGGACGCCGCCGATGCTCTCGAAGCCCGGCTGCGCACCGCAAAGGCTGAAATCGAAGCCATCACCGGCGACGAAGACGACACCGTGCGCAACGCGCTGCAGGAGATGCTGCGCCAGCGACTGTGGCTTCAGCAGCATGGCGAGACCGCCCCAGTCCTGACGCTCGACGAGATCCGTGCCTCGATCGAGCAGGCGCGGGCCCGGATCGATCAGCAGCTGGTGCTGGTGGAACGCGCCCGCTCCGCGCAGCCCTGAGCCAGCCGCCATGCCAAGCCTGGTCCTCGCCTCGACATCGCCCTATCGCCGCATCCTGTTGGAGCGCCTCGGCTTGGCCTTCACTGTCGCCCGGCCCGAAGTCGACGAATCGCCCCGGCCCGACGAATCACCGCAGACCCTGGCGGAGCGGCTGGCGCTGGCGAAGGCCGAGGCGGTGCTGGCCGACCAGGATGACGAGCGCTGGGTGATCGGTTCCGACCAGGTCGCCGAGCTCGATGGCCGGCCGCTGGGCAAACCCGGCAGCCATGCGGGCGCCGTCGCGCAGCTTCAATCGATGTCCGGCCGCGAGGTGCGCTTCCTGACTGCGGTGTGCCTCGCCGGCCCTCATGCGCGCCGACTGCAGGCGCTCGACATCACCACCGTGCGCTTCCGCGCGCTGGGCAACGGCGAGATCGAACGCTATCTCGCCCGCGAACAGCCGCTGGACTGCGCTGGAAGCTTCAAATGCGAGGGCCTGGGGATCGCCCTGTTCGACGAGATCGAGAATCGCGACCCGACCGCATTGATCGGGCTACCGTTGATCGCGACCGCGCGGCTGCTGCGCGAGGCAGGGTTTCCATTACCGTGAGTCGGAAAGACAACGCTATCTGAGCACGACCGCCTGCTGCGGCCAGTCTTCGACGCTGCCATCGCGGCCATGCAGGCGCAATTGCAGCCAATAGGTCCCCGGCGCACGCTCGCCGAGATCGATGTCGGCACGGAACCCCACCTTGGGCTGCTGCGGGTCGGTGGAGCCGCCGTTGCGCCACTTCTGCCAGAAACCGACGACTTCGGGTCGTTCGATGCCGTATCCGGCGTCGGCAACCGGCTGGCCGTCGATCAAGACCTCGATCCGCTCAAGCCCCACGCCATCCTTGAATGCCCAGCCCTGCAGCGCGAAACGGCGCGAAACGCTGTCGCCGGCTTCGGGCGCGTCGATCCACGCCATCGCGGGCGCGATGCAGTCGCCTTCCGGACGGACGGGCGGCAGCGCGAACATCAGGAAACGCTGACGGCCGCGATCGATATTGAGGACCTTCGGCGGCGGCAGCGGGCCGACCATCGCGCACAGATCGTGATAGCGCTGCAACTGCTCGCGGTAACTCACATCGGTGGCACCGACGACCAGCAGCACCGGGGTATCGCTGCGATCGGCGCGACGGTCGTAGTGCAAGCCCCACAGCAGCAACTGTGGCGCGCGACCGTGATGCCGGTTGAGCGGATGATCGAGCACCGGAATGTCCGCTTCGTTCAGCGCGAATCCGAGTTCGGCGCCGATCTTGAAGTTGTCGGCGACGATGCGCGTACCGGCCGGCATCCGCGCGCGCATCGCTTCGACTTCACGGGCCAATACATCCCAGCCTGCGAAATTCGATGGGTACGCCTTGCTGTCCGCTGCGCGTTCGCGAAGCGCAGGCGACGACACTGCCGCGTAGTAGCCAAACCCCGCGATCAGACCGAGCGCCGCCAATGTCCATGTCATCCGCTGCATGAGTCTGGACCATCGCGACAGGATCAGCGGCGTCAGCGGCAGCAGCGCGAGATACGCCGGCAGTGGCCAGTGGAAACTCACGCGTTCGCTGTCGGCGAAAAAACCAAGTGCGAAAAAGCCGGACAACACCAGCAGCCCGGACCATGCCAGATAGCGCACGCCAGCCGGCGGGGTCGCGCCGCGCCGCGCGAATCCGGCCCGCAGCATCGCGAACAGCAGCAGCGGCGTGACCAGCAATGCCTGCACCGCAAGGAACAGCAGACCGTCGGGATGAAACGTCCATGGATGGCGGTCGACAAGCTGGAAGCGCAGCCCGGCGTCGGCGTTGTCGAGATTCCACAGCAGCAGCGGCAGCCACGCGAGCGCGCCGATCGCAACCGCCAACCACACCCGCGCATCGCGCAGCGCGCGACGCCCCTCGGGTAGCATCCACATGACGACGAAACCGACACCGATCACCGCGACGAATCGGTAATGCGTGAATCCACCGATCGCCAGACCGGCGGCAAGCAACCCGACCGCGCGCCAACCCACACTTCGCATCAGCCGACTGCCGGCATCGAGACACAGCACGGTCGCGAATGCCAACGGCACATCGGGCAACGCAAGCACGCCCAGCGTGCCGAGCAACGGTAGCAGTACCGCCAGGATGCCCGCATGCCAGGCGTGCCCGGCGCCGATTTCGCGGCGCGCGATCGTCACGACCGACCACGGCAGCAGTGCAGCGATCAGCAGGAACGGCCAGCGCAGTCCGAGCAGGCTGTGGCCGCCCAGCGCCACGCCCGCTCGCGTCAACCATGCGGTGAGTCCGGGCAGATCGGAATACGCCCAGGCCGGATGCCGGCCTTCCTGCCAGTAGAACGCTTCATCCACGAACAGCGGCAGATTCGCGGCGAGCGCGCACTTGAAGAGCATCGCAACCGCCCAGAGCGCGATGAACGTCCGCTTCGCCGAATCCGTCTGCTGTTTCAATGCGTAGTCTCGTTACACTGCCGAAAAATGTCCGCAACGCCCCGGAGAATCCCGTGACGCCAGTCTTCGAACCCCGCACATGCTAAACGACGCGCTGCTCGACGCCCTCAAACGCGCCCAGGCGCAAGTCAACCAACTGGTGCTGGGCAAGCCGCAGGAAGTACGCCTGGCCTTCGTCGCGCTGTTGTCCGATGGCCATGTCCTGATCGAAGACCTGCCGGGCCTGGGCAAGACCACGCTGGCGCATGCGCTGGCGGCGAGCCTGGGGCTCGGCTTCCAGCGCGTGCAGTTCACCTCCGACCTCCTGCCCTCGGACATCGTCGGTGTTTCGGTGTTCGACGCACAGGCGCGCAGCTTCCAGTTCCACCCCGGCCCGGTATTCGCGCAGGTCCTGCTGGCGGACGAGATCAACCGCGCGCCGCCACGCACCCAGAGCGCGCTGCTGGAAGCGATGGCTGAACATCAGGTCACCGTCGACGGCATCACCCATCCGTTGCCCGATCCGTTCTTCGTGATCGCGACCCAGAATCCGGTCGATCTCGCCGGCACCTATCCCCTGCCCGACTCGCAGCTCGACCGCTTCCTGCTGCGCCTGCATCTGGGCTATCCGCCGGAAGACGCCGAACGCGCGCTGCTCTCCGGCAGCGACCGCCGCGATCTGATCGCGCGCAGCGAAGCGGTGCTGAGC
>JBAQRU010000040.1:0-4076 GCA_049296025.1 Lysobacteraceae bacterium
GGTCAGGGCCGCGATCGCGGCGAGGTCCGGCTGCAACCCGCGCACGGCGTCAGCGTCGGCCAGTTCGATCAGCCACCACAGCGGCCCGTTGTCCCACAGGGCCTGCTCAAGCGCACTGATGCGCATGTTCCGAGTGGCCGCATCCAACAGGGCCGGCGCGAGTTCCGCGCCTCCGACGCGTCGCGCACGCGGGGCGCGGACGCTCGGAATCCATCGATCGACCCCGTATTCGATCTCCACCGGCAGCAGTCCCGCCGCGCATTCCTGCACCAGTCTCGTTTTCCCGGGCAACACTAGGCCGGCGTCGATCGCCGCCCAGGCGGCACCGACGCTGGGGTGCCCGGCGAACGGCAGTTCCTGGCGCGGGGTGAAGATACGGACGCGGTAGTCCGCCTCGGCGGTGGTCGGCGGCAGCAGGAAGATGGTTTCGGAGAGATTGGTCCAGGCCGCGAAGGCCTGCATCCGCAACGGGTCGAAGCGTTCGCCTTCGATCACCGCTCCCAGCGCGTTTCCAGCGCCCGGGCGGGCGGCGAAGACATCCATTTGCAGATAACGCATCGGCATCATGCGGTTGGTTCCCGTGGCTTAGAATGCAAGGTTCCGGCGCATGCCGGTGCCCCCCAGTCTACCGAACCCGTCATTGCCAATGCCCGAGACGCACTCCGCCGATTCCCGCCATGCCGCCCCTTGGATCGTGCTCAAATTCGGCGGCACTTCGGTATCGCGCCGCCACCGCTGGGACACCATCGGCCGGTTGGCGAAACAACGGGCAGATGAGAGCCATGCACGGGTGCTGGTGGTCGTCTCGGCGCTGTCCGGCGTCACCAACGAACTGCAAGCCATTGCCGATGGCCACGGGATCGATGCCCGGATCGACGCGCTGGTCGAACGTCACCGTGCGTTCTGCGGCGAACTCGATCTCGATCCCGACGCGATACTCGGCGAGCGTCTTGCGATTCTGCGCGCGCTCGGCGGCGATCCGCGTGCGAAGACGCGCGGCTTGGGCTGGCAGGCCGAGGTGTTGGCGCAGGGCGAGTTGCTGTCGTCGACGCTCGGTGCGGCGTACCTGCGTGCGCAAGGTCTCGATTTCGGCTGGTGCGACGCGCGCGACTGGCTGTCGGCGGTGTGGCTGCCCAACGCCAGCGACTGGGCGCAACGGCTGTCGGTGAATTGCCGCTACCGCGACGATGCCGGCGATCAGGATTTTCCGCAGCGTTTTGCCACGCAACCGTCGCGGATGCTGATTTCGCAGGGTTTCATCGCCCGGCATGCCGATGGCGACACCGCGATCCTCGGGCGCGGCGGTTCCGATACGTCCGCGGCGTACTTCGGCGCATTGCTCAAGGCGCTGCGCGTCGAAATCTGGACCGACGTGCCCGGCATGTTCAGCGCGAATCCGCGCGAAGTGCCCGACGCCCGCCTGCTGACCCGTCTTGATTATGCCGAGGCGCAGGAAATCGCGACCACCGGCGCGAAAGTGCTGCATCCACGTTCGATCGCACCGTGTCGCGATACCGGCGTGCCGATGGCGATCCTCGACACCGAGCGTCCGGAACTGCCGGGCACGCGCATCGACGGCAGTGCCGTCACGGTGCCGGGCGTGAAGGCAATCAGCCGCCGCAACGGCATCGTGCTGGTGTCGATGGAAAGCATGGGCATGTGGCAGCAGGTCGGTTTTCTCGCCGATGTCTTCGAGCGTTTCAAGCGCCACGGACTGTCGATCGACCTGATCGGTTCGTCCGAAACCAACGTTACCGTGTCGCTCGACCCCAGCGAAAATCTGGTCAGCAGCGATGTGCTGGCCAGGCTGTCCGCCGACCTTGTCGAAGTCTGCCGGGTGAAAGTGATCGCGCCGTGCGCCGCGATCACGCTGGTCGGCCGGGGCATGCGTTCGCTGCTGCACAAACTGTCGGATGTGTGGGCGACCTTCGGCCGCGAGCGCGTGCACCTGATTTCGCAGTCGTCGAACGATCTGAATCTCACCTTCGTCATCGACGAAGCCGATGCCGACGGCCTGTTGAACGAACTGCACGGCGAATTGATCCGCGGCGGTGCGATGCCGGTGCAGGACGACTCGGTGTTCGGCCCGAGCTGGACCGAGATCGCGCACGGAAAAGCGCAGCACGACACGCCATGGTGGCAGCATCGCGCCGCCGAGCTCATCGCGCGCGCAGCGACTGGAACGCCGCGCTACGTCTACCATCTGCCGACCGTGCGCGAACGCGCGCGGATGCTGCGCGAGACGACGGCGATCGACCGGCGTTTCTATGCGCTGAAGGCGAATGCGCATCCCGACATCCTGCGTGCGCTGGAGGCCGAGGATGTCGGTTTCGAATGCGTGTCGCTGGGCGAAGTCGAACATGTGTTCGCGACGTTGCCGGGCATCGATCCGCAGCGTGTACTGTTCACGCCGAGTTTCGCGCCGCGTGCCGAATACGATGCCGCGTTCGCGCGCGGCGTCAACGTGACTGTGGACAGCGTCGAAGCGCTGCAGCATTGGCCCGGAACTTTCCGTGGCCGCGCGCTGTGGCTGCGGCTGGATCTGGGGCGCGGCGACGGTCATCACGCGAAAGTCCGCACCGGCGGCGCCGAGGCCAAGTTCGGCCTGCCGCTGGGCAAAGTCGAGGCCTTTCTCGCCGAAGTCCGCAAGCTCGACGCGACGATCGTCGCGCTGCACGCGCATCTCGGCAGCGGCATCGACAACCCCGGCCACTGGCGCGAGGTTTACGCCGATCTCGCCGGCCTGGCCGAGCAGATCGGAACGGTCGATACGCTGGACATCGGCGGTGGTTTGCCGGTGCCGTACACGCCCGATGCGCCGCCGTTCGATGTTGCCGCCTGGCGCGCGGGGCTGGATGAAATCAAGGCCGCGTTCCCGGGCTTTCGTCTCGCGGTCGAACCGGGGCGTTATCTCGTCGCAGAAGCTGGCGTGCTCCTGCTGCGCGCAACGCAGGTGATCGAGAAGGACGGCGTACGTCGCATCGGCCTGGATGGCGGCATGAACGCTTTGATCCGCCCGGCGATGTACGACGCCTACCACGGCATCCACAATCTTTCGCGTCTCGACGATGCCCAGACGGTTGCGTTCGATGTGGTCGGGCCGATCTGCGAAAGCAGCGATGTCTTCGGCCGTGCGCGCACATTGCCCAAGGCCACGGCAGAGGGCGATGTCGTGCTGATCGCCGATGCGGGCGCCTACGGCATGGCGATGGCCAACACCTACAACCTGCGGGCGTTGCCGGTGGAGGAGTGCTGCGATGAAAGCTGATCTCGATTTCATGGTGTCCGGGGCATGCCTGGCATCCGGATTGATCTTCGCGGCGATCGTGATCGGCACGCGAAGCCCGGAAGGCATGGCGCCTTTGCATGCCAATGCTCTCCCTGCATTGAGAGTCGCCGCTATCGTATTCGTCTCGATGATGGCCGCGTCGTGGTGGTGGGGAGTGCGATCTGTCTCCGCAGGGATGCCGTCGTCGCCTACTCGATTGGTGATGAGAGTCACTTCCGGGGCAGTCCTGTTGTTCTGCACGGTTTCGACGGTGGTGTTTTCCGCTGGAAACGTCGAACGGATCCTGCCCACATTCATCTATACGCTTGTGGTATCGATGCTGCTTTTGCTGCCATTGTTTTCCATCCAGTTCATTCTTGGTCGCCGATATCTCATGCAGACGTCGGCTGCCGGTCGTTGAATATGCCCATTTTCGAAAAAAACTCCGTGCGGATTTTCCGCTTCGTCCGCTGTGCGCTCGACGCCGAAACCGGCATAGCGCAGCTCGTCTATGCCTTCGACGATGGTCCCGAGTTGATTGAAACGATCACTGTGCCCGGTGCGCCGTTCGTACTGGACACGGCGCGCGCGGCCGCGGCCGAGCAGGCGCTGCGTCTGCTTCACTTGATCGCTGGCGTGAGCTACTACAAGGCTGCGGTGCCGCCGACGATCGCCATCGACAGCTACAGCATCGATGCCGATACCGCAGCGCTGCTGGAAACGATCTATCTCAACGGGCTTGGCGAGTTCGCGTACCGCAATGGCCTGAATCTGCACGGGAAGACCCGCTTTCCGGTCGGGGCTGAAG
>JBAQRU010000041.1:0-1916 GCA_049296025.1 Lysobacteraceae bacterium
TCACCACGACGCTGCAGGCGAAGGAACTCGCCGCGCATCGCGAACGGTTTCCGGCGATGCTGGATGCAGACGCGTTCACGATTTCGTAGGAGCGACTTCAGTCGCGATGCTTTTGATTTCGCGATGGATGCGTCGCACGATCGCCAAAGCCATGACGCGGATGGATGGATCAACCCAGCCATCGAGCATTGTCGATGCGATGGTGTCGTTGTCGTAGCGGGCCTCCGGGAAATGCTCGTCGATCGCGCGCAGGCCCCGCAACAAGCGCACGAGTTCGAATTTCGCCGCGGCATCCATTCAATCGGCTCCGCTTGAACTGCGGTGGAAATACACCCGCTCCGCCGCCCAGCGCATCGGCGCCGAGCCCAGCATCAGGTCGAACGGCCAGTCCATCTGGCAGTGGTCGAAGGCCCAGCGCAGCGCGCGTTTGATGCGGTAGCGCGGCGCGGCGCGTTCGGCTTCGAGTTCCGGCGACGGGCCGCCGTCGCGTTCGTGGCGTGCGACCGCTTCGCCGACCGCCCAGCCGTGCTGCCAGGCCGAATGGATGCCGCCAGCGGTGACCGGCGACACGATGCCCGCAGCGTCGCCGGTGAGGATCACGCCGGGACGCGCGATCGGCGTCACCGGGCCGCCGCAGGGGATCAGGCCGGCGCGGATCGCGGACGGAGTGAGATCGTCGGGAATCCCGATGCGATGACCCACTCGGGCACGCAGTGCGTCGATGTCCGGCGTACCGGTGCGCGATGCGCGATGGCGGAACGCCAGCCCGAACTGCACGCCGGTCGGATTCTGCGTCGCCCAGCCGATGTAGCCAGGCGCGAACCGCTTGCTGACGAAACAGTGCAGCGCGTCGGGTTCGCGCAGCTCAAGACCCGCGAATTCGTATTCGACGCCATACAGGAAATGCTCGACGCGGCCGAGGTCGAAACGCTGCGCCACCCGCGATTTCGCGCCGTCGGCGCCGACCAGCCAGCGCGTGCGGCCGATGCCCGGGACATGCCAGCGGCCAAGATGCGCCAGCGGCTCGCGCGAGGCGCCGGTGAACGATTGCGCGAGCCGCAGATCGACGCCCTGATCGCGCATTTCGTCGGCCAGCCAGCGCATCAGATTCGGCGTGTCGGTGGTGAGGAAGTAGTAGTCCGGCACCTGCAGGGCGACATCGCGCAGATTGGGCGCGTACAGGCGCACGCGCTCGACTCTGCGTACAAGATGTTGCGGCACCCGATTTAGCCAAGTCTTTTCAGCCGCTTCCTTGACGATGATTCCGGTGGTGTGGAGCTTCAGTCCCGGGTCGCGCTTGCGCTCCAGCACGCAGACCCGCAGCCCGTACTGCGCTGCGGCAATGGCGCACGCCGCGCCAGCGAAACTGGCGCCGACGATGACAAGGTCGTAATCGCGTTCGGGTTGCGCGGCCATGGCGGCTCCGTCGTGGAAGGCGGGCGTAGTGTCGGCAGCGGGGGAGGGTGCAGCGTGGCGGGTGTGTGAAGCGACACTTCACACAACGCCGTGATTCCGTAGCTCGGGCCCTGGCCCGACATCACGAGCCTCCCCATCACCATAGGGTGCTGCCTTGGCGCACCGCTCCTTCAGTGCAGGCAATGTCGCAGCAGACAAACATTGTGAAAGGCTCAACGGTTCTGCATTACGTAGCCCGGGTAAGTGCGCAGCACTCACCCGGGGCAAAAGGCGCCGTAGACACTTTGCGAATTCACGGCCAGCCTCTGTATTTCGATCAAGTCCAAGAATTTCCAATCCTTGACGATCAAAGCGTTTCGTCGCTTACCGATCCCCACCCGCAAACCCACCCCCACGCGGACCACGATTGCCGCCGGGTTTCGGACCACCCGGACGCGGGCCTCCGGGGCGTGGGCCGTTCGGACGCGGGCCGCTGGGACGCGCGCCGGCCGGACGTGGGC
>JBAQRU010000042.1:0-1544 GCA_049296025.1 Lysobacteraceae bacterium
CTGTACGTCCATGTCGTGCGGGCCACCAGCGCGCCGGCAGCATCGAGTGTCCGTGCTTCGGTGATCAGGCGCGTGGTCGGGTCGCGCGTGACCTCCTCGCGACGCTGTTCCGGCGTGTCCGCCGCAACGACCGTGGCCGAACGATAGTCCGCCGCATATTCGTAGCGGCTAACGACACCACGCTTGTCGGTGCTGGTCGCCAGTCGCCCTTGCGTATCGAAGGTCTGCGCTTCGGTGCCGTCGCTGTCCACCGCGCCCAGGATGCGGCGATACGTGCCCGGTTCGATGGTGTACGCGCGGCTGTCTCCCTCGGTGGTCTGGATGACCGCGCTGTCCTCGGTCGGATAGCTCACCGTGGTCAGTTCGTTCGGCGTACCCAACACGCGACTTGAAGTAACCCGCCCGCGCGCGTCGTAGCCGAACGAGGCGAAGCGCTGGCCGTCTTCGGAGGTGATGCCGGTCAGGTGGTGGCGCTGATCGACATCGCCGGCCAAGCCGGACTCGTTGTAGTGGTAGTGCTTGGTCGCGCCGCCGGGATAGGTCACGGCGGTCAGGTTGAGGTTCGCGTCGTAATCGTAGGCAACCTCGGTGCCATCGGGCAGCACGATGCGCTGCAGCAGGTTGTCGGCGTACTCGAAGCGCAGCACGCGGCCCTGCACATCGGTGACGGACGACGTTGCCTTGTCGGCGGTGTAGGCGATGCTGACATCGTTCAACGGGTCGTTCGGGTTGCGGATCGCGATCAGATAACCGCTGGTGTCGAACTCGCGCACTTCGCCATCCGGCATCCGCAGCCGCCAGCTGATCCCGCCGGCATTGATCTTCTCCGCGATGCGGTCTGGTGAATTGGCGGCCCGGTAGCGGTTGCCGCTGATCAGCGCATAGCCCTCGTAGTTCCCCGCTTCGTCGATATGGTCGTTCGTCGACACCAGGAAACGTTCGGCGTAGCTGTGGCTCCAGCCCACCGCAAAGCTCGCGTTGTTGCGGAACTGGCGCAGCGAACGGTAGTAGCGCGTGAAGGTCTGCCCAGCGAACGTGAAGTCCGGCTCCGCCCGCTGCTTCTCGCCGGTCGCCGGATACACCGGATGGCGGCTGCCGGGGCAACTGGGGCATTGCTGGATCGGCATGGTGATCTGCGCGATGGCCGACTGGTCCGCTTCGCACAGGTTGGCCGTGGTCAGCGTCGCTTCGGATACATCGGTCTGGATTGCGCCGAACCCTGCGCGACAGTAAACCGGCTGCTGCTTGGCGATCGACCAGGTCTGCGTTTTGGGCGTACCTCCGGCGCAGGTACCCCGGCTCTCGAAGTTGCGCGAGCCGTAATCGACGATGCCGCGCGTCGTGGACGAGCCGTTCAAACTGGGGGCGTCGTAGTCCTTGAGGATCACGGTGCTGGTGATGGTGCAACCCACACTCGCCCACGCCGCCTGCATGCGCGACAGGCCGAGGTTCACCAGTTCGCCCTCGTCCGCGCACCATCCCGGTTTGGCGCCCTGGTCATCGCTCAGCGTGCAACTGCCGGTACTGCCGCCCTGCAGTCCATA
>JBAQRU010000043.1:0-11657 GCA_049296025.1 Lysobacteraceae bacterium
GCGGACATGACCCTGGCGGTGGATGCGCATGTGTCCGGCGATGTCATCACCCACGCGCGCTATGCCGCGCAGCGGATCAAGGACGCCGTGGTCGACACCCTGCGCGGACGCGGTGGCGAACGGCCGAGCGTCGATCTCGAATCGCCCGATCTGCGCCTGAATCTTGTGGTGCGCCCTTCGAAAATCGGCAACAAGGCGATCCTGTCGATCGATCTGGGCGGCGGCCCGCTGCATCGTCGCGGCTGGCGGCAGATGCAGGGCGAAGCGCCGCTGAAGGAAAATCTGGCCGCTGCGGTGCTGATGCGCGGTGGTTGGCCCAATCTCTACACCGAAGGCGGCGCGCTGCTCGACCCGATGTGCGGCAGCGGCACGCTGCTGATCGAAGGCGCGTTGATGGCGGCTGATGTCGCGCCCGGCTTGTTGCGCGATCTGCAGGGCGCCAGTGCGCCGCCGACGCGTTGGCTCGGCTTCGATGCGGCGCAGTGGCGTGAACTGATCGATGAGGCGACCGGGCGGGAACAGCGTGGACGTGCTGCGCTGCAGTCGCGTTTCTACGGCAGCGATCTCGATCCGCACGCGATCCGCGCCGCGCGCGACAATGCCGAACGCGCGGGCGTCGTCGAAGTCATCGATTTCACGGTGCACGATGTCAGGCAACTGCCGGCGATCGCGGAGCCGCGTGGCCTCGTGGTCTGCAATCCACCCTACGACGCACGGCTCGCCGCCGATCCGCAGTTGTACCGCGCGCTGGGCGATGCGCTCAAGCGTGCGACGCCAGAATGGAAAGCGAGCCTGCTCTGCGGCGATGCCGAACTGGCACGCGCCACCGGCCTGCGTGCGGCGAAGAAATACCAGTTGTTCAACGGCGCGATCGAATGTGTGTTGATCGTCTGCGACCCGGTCCGCCCGCCGCAGCGCGAGGTCGCGGCCGATGCGCCGACGCCCGCGCTCAGCGAAGGCGCGCGGATGGTGTCGAACCGCGTGCGCAAGAATCTCAAGGCGAGCAAAGCCTGGCGCTCGCGCGACGGTGTGACGTGTTATCGCGTCTACGATGCGGATATTCCCGAGTATGCGGCAGCGGTCGATGTCTACATCGGCGACACCACCGGCGAACTCTGGCTGCACGTGCAGGAATACGCCGCACCGGCCGAAATCCCGGAGGCGACCACCCGCAAACGCCTGCAGGAACTGCTCGCGGGCGCGCGTGATGCGTTCGCTGTTCCGCGCGAGCGCGTGGCGGTGAAGACCCGTGCCATCGGCAAAGGCGGCAGCAAATACGCCGACAGCGGCACCGCAAAACGCGGCGAGTTTCTGGATGTCCGCGAAGGTGCGGCCAAGCTGCGGGTGAACCTGTTCGATTACCTCGATAGCGGCCTGTTTCTCGATCATCGTCCGATGCGGCTGCGCATCGCCGAAGAAGCGAAGGATGCGCGATTCCTCAATCTGTTCGCCTACACCGGCGCAGCGACCGTGCATGCCGCAGTGGGCGGCGCGGCGCAGACGACTTCGGTCGATCTCTCCGCGACTTATTTGCAGTGGTGCTCGGACAATCTGAAGCTCAACGGCATCGCCGGCGCTCGGCACCGTCTGGCGCAGGCCGACGTGTTGCCGTGGCTGTTGGCCGATCGCGGCGAGTACGATCTGATCTTCTGCGACCCGCCGACATTCTCGAACTCCGCGCGTGCGGACGATTTCGATGTGCAGAAAGACCACGTCCGTCTGCTGGAAGCAGCGATGACCCGCCTGGCTTTCGGCGGCACGCTGTATTTCTCGAACAACTACCGCCGCTTCCGTTTCGACGAAGCCGCCATTTCGGCGTTCGCGGTCTGCGAGGACATCAGTGCGCAGACCATTCCGCCGGATTTCGCCCGCAATCCGCGCATCCACCGTGCGTGGCGGCTGCGCGCGCGCTGATCGTGAAGCGCCGATGCAATGCCGTGGCCGGGCGGCGTGATCGCCAGCCCGGCCGCTCGCAAGTGTTCACATCAGCCCGTAGATGATGTCGTTCCAGGCCAGCTTCCGGTCCCTGGCCTCGGCATCGGTCGGTAGGCGCGCGGTGCTGAGCTTGGCGCGCACGCCCGCAGGCGGATAAATACCCGGATTTTCGGCTATGGCCTTGTCAATCAGAGGGGTGGCGCTGGTGTTGGCGTTGGCATAAGCGACAAAATTGCTGATGTCGGCAATGACCTCCGGTTCCATCAGGTATTGCAGGAAGCGATGGGCGTTGTCGACGTTTTTTGCGTTCTTGGGGATCGCGGCGACATCCGTCCAGCGCATCGCGCCTTCGCGCGGAATCACGTAGCGAATTTCAGGGGCTTGGGTCTTGGCGGCTGCGGCGGTTTCCTGTGCCCGCGACTGCGCCTGCTGCACATCGCCCGAGAACGAGAGCACCACACACAGCTTGCCACTGGCGAGATCTTCGATCAGTTCGCTGCTGTTGTCGAATTTGCGGATATGCGTACGGATCGACGCATATATTTCACGCACCACGCCGTTGGCTTCGGCGCTGAAATCGTTGGGGTCCCGGCCTTTCCAGATCAAGGCTGGCGTGAACGATTCGAGCTCGTTGTCCAGCAGGCCGATGCCGCAGCTCGAAAGCTTCGCTGCAGTGGCCGGATCGAAGACCAGGCTCCAACTATCGAGCGCAGCGCCTGCTCCCAGCACGGCCCGCACCTTGCCGACGTTGATGCCCAGGCCGGTCGTGCCCCACAGGTAGGGAACGATGTGCGCGTTGCCGGGATCGAACTGGCCCAGCTCATCAAGAATTGCCGGATCAATGTGCTTGAGGTTGCCAAGGCGGGTCTTGTCCAGCGACGCCAGAGCGCCCGCCGCGATCATCTGCTGCGCATGCGGCTGCGCCGATGGAAAGATGATGTCGTAGGCGTCCGGCGATGCTGCGAGCTTTTGCACGAGCGCATCGTTGTCGCTGTATAGGTCGTAATTGACTTTGATGCCGGTTTTCGCTTCGAAGTTGCCGATGGTGTCTTCGGCGATGTAATCCGGCCAGTTGTAGACGTTGAGGACTTGCGAGCCTGCAACCGGCGCAGGTCTGGTTGCCGGGGAGGCTGGCGCCTCCGGAACTGCTTCGTTCCCGCAGGAAGCTAGGCAGACCAGGGTAATGGCGCCGACCAGCAGAGTTCCGATATTCCGCTTCATTGTGTTCCCTCTCCTTGAGTGCTGGGTGCCGAACATGCGCGCCGTCGTGGGTGTTGTTGTTTTGCCGGGTTTTTAAGCAATATACATGCCAGACGAAACGATCCGTTCCAGGCCCGTTGCTGGGACTGGAGCATGGCGGCTACATCTCTGGCAATGACCCTAACTGACCCGGAGTGACCATGTCCGACCTTCACGTCATCAATGCACGCATCACCCGCAAGGTCCGTGGCCTGCCGACCTCCGACGGCGCCGGCGTGAAACTGCGTCGGGTCATCGGCACCCAGCAACTGCCCGATCTCGATCCGTTCCTGATGCTCGACGAATTCGGTACCGACCGTGCCGAGGATTACATCGCCGGTTTCCCGGAACATCCGCACCGTGGCTTCGAAACCGTCACCTACATGCTCGATGGTCGCATGCGTCACCGCGACAACCATGGCAATGAAGGCCTGCTGGTGCCCGGCGCGGTGCAGTGGATGACCGCCGGGCGTGGCCTGGTGCATTCCGAAATGCCCGAGCAGCAGGAAGGCCGCATGCGCGGCTTCCAACTGTGGGTGAACCTGCCGGCGACGCTCAAGATGAGCGAGCCGCAGTATCAGGAATTCGCGCCGGAGCGGATGCCGGTCGTGCACCCGGCCGAAGGCGTGATGGTGAAAGTCATTGCCGGCGAAGTGACCGATGCCAGCGGGACTGCGGTGCGTGGACCGATCGTGCAGCCGGCGACCGATCCGCTGTATCTCGATATCGAGCTGGCGTCGGACGCGGTTTGGACCCGGGGGCTGCCTGCGGGCCACAACGCGTTCGTGTACGTCTACGAAGGCGGGATTTCGGTCGGGGATGGCGGCGATGCGCGTCCGCTCGACACCCAGGAGCTCGGTGTGCTCGGTGGCGGCGACACGCTGTCGCTGCGGGCATCTTCAGACGGCGCACGGCTGATTCTGGTCGCGGGGCGTCCGCTGCGCGAGCCGGTCGCGCGCCACGGGCCGTTCGTGATGAACACCCGGGAGGAATTGATGCAGGCCTTCGTCGATTTCCAGGAAGGACGATTCTGACAGGACCGGTTACCGGAATGGCGGCAATTCGCCGGTTCGTAGCACCGCTGTCTTGCCGGTTCCCTTATCGACGTGCCGTCGCGCTGGGCACCGAGAAGTCGAGATTCTCGACCACCTGCTGGTAGTGGCTCAGTGTGCCGGCATCCGTGGTGCGGATGAAGACATGCACGACACGCGCGGGATCAAGCTTCACGAGCGTTTCCCGAACCAGTTCGTTCGGGCGGCCGGCGATCTCGCTGCGATACCACCACAGTTTCTTGCCCTGGATCCGACCTTCTTCTTCGCGCAGGCTGCCCACGGGTTTGAAGGGGGATTTCCTGGTCATGGTGAGAGCGAACCCTTCGGTGCCGTCCTCCTTCCGTACCGCGCGGCACAGTAAGGTGCCATCGGTTTGCAGCATGACCCACTGCAGATCATCCATGGAGGTCGGCAGTGTCGGGCAACCCGCGCCTGACTGGACCGATTGGGCGTGGGCGCTGGCGGCGCAAGACAGGGTGACCAGGATGATGGGCAGGAATGTTCGCAGGCGCATCGCGTACTCCACGGTTTGAGGAAGGCTGCCGCCGTCCATGGAGAGTTGGATTCGCTTCCTGCCCCCAAAGGCAAGCATCAAGCGTGCCAAAGCGGCCCGGGCCATTCCCTGGGCCGCGCACGTTTCAGTCGTGCTGGTTTCCCAGCCATTTGTAAAGAAAACCGCCGATCAGGCCACCCAGGATCGGCGCCAGCCAGAACAGCCACAGTTGTTCGACTGCGCCACCGCCCATGAACAGCGCAACACCGGTCGAACGGGCGGGGTTCACGGACGTGTTGGTGACCGGAATGCTGATCAGATGGATCAAGGTCAAGCCCAGGCCGATGGCGATCGGCGCGAAACCGGCCGGAGCGTTCTTGTGCGTCGCGCCCAGAATCACGACCAGGAAGAACGCGGTCATCACGACTTCGCACAGGAATGCCGCTGCGACGCCGTAGCCGCCGGGCGACAAGGCATCGTAACCGTTGGTGGCAAACGCCCCCGCGGATGCCGGGTCGATGGCGAAGTCGGGGCGGCCGCTGGCGATCTGGAACAGGATGAATCCCGCGGCGATGGCGCCGATCACCTGCGCCACGATGTATGGCGCCAGATCCCTTGCCGGGAACCGGCCGCCGGCCCACAGGCCGAAGCTGACTGCGGGATTGAAGTGCCCGCCGGAAATATGCCCCAGCGCGTAGGCGCCGGTGAGCACGGTCAGACCGAAGGCCAGCGAGACGCCGAGCAGCCCGATCCCGAGTGGATTGCCGTCGCCGCCGAAATTGGCGGCAAGTACCGCGCTGCCGCAGCCGCCCAGTACCAGCCAGAACGTGCCGAGGAACTCGGCGGTCAGACGCTTGAGCATTTTCCTTCTCCTGGACGAAAACGGAAGGTGATGACCCGGTATCGCAGTGATGCGGGTGTGGCCGCATCTCATGGGGGGGGGCTGTTTTGCGGGGCTCAGTCGTCAATCGGCGGAGGGATCGGCAGCGACAGCACGAACTGCTGGTGTTGCGCCAACGTCTCCGCGTCCTTGGCGCGCATGAAAATGTGGATGACCTGGTTTTTCCTGACCTCGATCAGCGTTTCCCGGATCAGGACATTGGGTTCGTTGGGGACGACGCCGCGATACCACTGGACTGTCCGACCATTGAGACTCCCCACTTCGGCCCGGTCGCCGCGGCGCGGCTTGAACGGCGATTCGGGACTGATCGTCATCGCGAACGCTTCTGTCGCATCGTCGGTCCGAATTGCGCGACACAGCAGCATGCTGGGAATGCGCAAGACTTCCCAGCGTAGAGACGATGCGGTCTCGGCCGGGAAGGCCGGACAGTCGGACAACGCATCCTGGGCGGGGGTTTGCCCGCTGGCAACGCTTGCCCAGAGTACAGCGAGCGACAGCAGCCAAGTCGGTACCTTCGATTTCACAACAGTTCCCCCATGTTTGAACGTGTCATAGCGTCCATGCAGGCGGTTCGCCGGGCATTTGGATGTCCTTGGAAACGTCGTAGCGAGCCCGAAGCGTCGTGTCCGTCAACTGGAACTTAAGCTACATGAGTTCAGGTTTCCAGAGGCGCAGCACTTTTTTCGGTCAGTTAACTGAATTGGAGCTGCCACTGAGATGACGGGCCCTCATCGCCTCTGCAGCAACAGCTCCAGCACCAGATTGCTGCCGAAGAACGCCAGCACCAGCAGTGCCATCGCGATCAGCGTCCAACTGGCCGCAGTCGCGCCGCGCCAGCCATAACGCCTGCGGCCGATCAACAATGCACCGAATCCGAGCCACGACAGTGCGCTGAACACGGTTTTGTGCGCCAGATGCTGGGCCATCAGGTCTTCGACGAACAGCACCCCGGTCAGCAGGGTAGCGGTGAGCAGAATGAATCCGACTGCGATCGTGCGGAACAGCAGCGTTTCCAGTTCCACCAACGGCGGCAGCGCGCGCAGCCACCCATGCAGTCGGCGCCGGCGCAGTGCGCGCTCCTGCAGCCAGAGCAACATCGCCAATACCGCAGCGATCGCCAGCGTGGCGTAGGCCAACAAAGCGCACCAGGCGTGCAGTTGCAGGCGCCAATCCAATGGCTGCGGATCCTGCCGGCCGACCCAGCCGTACAGCATCAGCGTCACCGCAGCGATCGGGAATACGATCACACCGAGCGCGGCCATGCGCCCGCGCGTCCCCATCAGCAGGGTCAATGCGGCCATACCCAGGCCGACCAGCGACAGCGCGGAGAAGAAATGCAGGTTCGCACCGCCAGCCTCGCGCCAGGTCAGCACATGGGCTGTGCCATGAAGCAGGGCCGCGATCGCGGGCGAGACCCACAATCCCAGCGGCGCCCCGGGCCCGGACTGCGCCAATCGGCGCGCGAGCAATACCGTGGACAACAGATACAGAGCCGATGTGACGAGAACGATTGCCATCGAATCAGTGTCGCATACGGCGATACCTTACCGCACTGCTTATAATCGGCATCTTTTCCGCTGCGGTCCGCGCCCATGTTCGAGTCCCTCACCCAACGTCTGTCCGGCACCATCGAGCGCCTCCGTGGTCGCGGCCGGTTGACCGAGGAGAACATCCGCGAGGCCACCCGCGATGTTCGCGTCGCGTTGCTGGAAGCCGACGTTGCGCTGCCGGTGGTTCAGGCCTTGATCGAGCGGATCAAAGTCCGTGCGGTCGGTCAGGAATTGCTGAAATCGCTGAGTCCGGGGCAGGCGCTGATCAAGATCGTCCGCGACGAGCTGGCTGCGGTCATGGGCTCGGCGGCGAGCGATCTGAATCTCAATGTGCCGGCGCCTGCAGTGATCCTGATGGCAGGCCTGCAGGGCGCGGGCAAGACCACCACGGTCGGCAAGCTCGCCAAGTATTTGAAAGAGAAGCGAAAAAAGAAAGTAATGGTGGTCAGCGCCGACGTTTATCGACCGGCCGCGATCGAACAGCTCAAGACGCTGGCGGAACAGGTCGATGTCCTGTTCTTCCCGTCCGATGCGACACAGAAACCGGAAGCCATCGTCCGTGCCGCGATCGACGATGCGCGCAAGTCCTACGTCGATGTGCTGATCGTCGACACCGCCGGTCGCCTCGCCATCGATGACGCGATGATGGCCGAGATCAAGGCCCTGCATGCCGCGGTCAATCCGGTCGAAACCCTGTTCGTGGTCGATGCGATGACCGGTCAGGACGCCGCGACGACCGCCAAGGCTTTCAGCGAGGCGTTGCCGCTGACCGGCGTGGTGCTGACCAAGACCGATGGCGATGCCCGTGGTGGCGCGGCGCTGTCGGTGCGCTACATCACCGGCCGGCCGATCAAGTTCATCGGCGTCGGCGAGAAGCCCGATGGCCTGGACGTCTTCCATCCGGACCGTGCCGCTGGACGCATCCTCGACATGGGCGACGTCCTCTCGCTGGTCGAGCAGGTCGAGCAGCAGGTCGACAAGGACAAGGCCCAGAAACTGGCCGAGAAGGTCGCCAAGGGCAAGAAATTCGATCTGAATGACATGAAGGACCAGCTCGAACAGATGCAGAACATGGGCGGCATCAGTGGCCTGATGGACAAGCTGCCGGGCATGGGCCAGATCCCGGATGCGGTCAAGAATCAGGTCACCGGTAAAGAAGTGCCACGGATGATCGCCGTCATCAACTCGATGACCAAGAAGGAGCGCCGCAACCCGGCGTTGCTCAACGGCTCGCGTCGCGCCCGCATCGCCCGTGGCTCCGGCCTTACCCCGGCCGACGTCAACAAGCTGATGAAGCAGTACCAGCAGATGGAAAAGATGATGAGCAAGCTCAGTGCCGGCGGGATGAAGGGCCTGATGCGGGGGATGAAGGGAATGATGGGCGGGCGGAGCGGGATGCCGTTCAGGTGATCGGGCTGCGCCTGATTGTCCCAACGTTAGCGCTGCGAACCTTGCGCCTTGTCAGTGCGCTCCCAGCTCCCATTTCGTGCCTTGCTGCACGAATCGCCGCAACCAGGCGGGCGATACGGCTGCAGCAGACGCTTGCCGGGGGTTTATCGGCCTGAATCAGAAGGTTATACTTGCCGGCTTACCCTGCCACTCCGGCAGCTGGGCTTCAACAGGGAAAAATCGTCTCATGGTCAAGATTCGTCTCACCCGCGGCGGCGCGAAGAAGCGCCCCTTCTATCACATCATCGTCACCGACAGCCGCAGCTCGCGCGACGGCCGCAACATCGAGCGTCTGGGCTACTACAACCCGATCGCCACCGGTAACGAAAAGCGCGTGGAGCTCGACGTTGAGCGCACCCAGCACTGGATCGGCCATGGCGCGCAAATGACCGACAAGGTCGCTGATCTCTACAAGCAATTCGCGAAGCAGGCCGCTGTCGCTGCGGCACCTGCCGCCTGAGCGTCTGGCCGCGAGTCTTCGCGGCCGCCGCCGATCTCGATGAATACACCGACGCGCCGCATCCTGATAGGCAGGATCCACGGCGCGTTCGGCGTGCGTGGCGAGCTGAAACTCGAATCCTTCACCGACCCGCAGACCAACCTGCTGCGCTATCAGCCATTGATCCTGCGCGATGCGCAGGGTCGCGAGCGCGAGATCGAAGGCGCGCGCGGACGCGTTGGCGGCAAAGGGTTGATCGGGACGCTCCCGGGCGTCGAAGACCGCGATGCCGCTGAAGCCTTGCGCGGGACCGAGCTCTACGTGCCGCGCAGCGCGCTGCCGCCACCGCAAGACGGCGAATTCTATTGGGTCGACCTCGAAGGGATGCGTGTCGCGAATCTTGAAGGTGTCGAGTTCGGCATAGTGGGCAGCGTCTTCTCCAACGGCGCAAACGACGTGATGGTGGTGCGCGGCGACCGCGAGCGGCTGATCCCGTTCGCGCGTCCGGATTATGTGAAGTCGCTTGATTTCGAGAGTGGACGGATCATCGTCGATTGGGATGCGGATTTCTGATGGAGGCTTCCGACGCCATGCGCATCGACGTCGTCAGTCTGTTTCCCGAATTCGTCTCCCAGATCGCCGGCCACGGCGTCGTCGGGCGCGCGCAGGAGCGCGGACTGCTGTCGATCCACGGCTGGAATCCCCGCGATTACGCTGAAGGCAATTACCGTCGGGTCGATGACCGTCCCTTCGGGGGCGGCCCGGGCATGGTGATGCTGATCGATCCGCTGCAGGCCGTGCTGGAAGCGGCACGACAAGCGGACCCGCGCTCTGCTCGCGTCATCTATATGAGTCCGCAGGGCGCAGCACTGACACAGGCCAAGGCACGGGAATTGGCCTGTCGCGAGCGGCTGATCCTGCTCTGCGGCCGATACGAAGGCGTCGACGAGCGCCTGCTGCAGGCGGAGGTGGACGAAGAGCTTTCGATCGGCGACTACGTCCTGTCCGGCGGGGAACTGGCGGCGGCGGTGGTCATTGATGCGACTGCGCGGCTGCTGCCGGGCGCCCTGAACGACGCCGAATCGGCCGCACAGGACAGTTTCGAAGGCGAGGGCGGCCTGCTCGACTGCCCGCATTACACGCGGCCGCTGGAACATGCCCTGGGCAGTGTTCCGCCGGTGCTGCTGTCCGGCAATCATGCCGAGATCGCCCGCTGGCGGCGGAAGCAGTCGCTGGGGCGTACCTGGCTGCGGCGTCCGGAGCTGATTGATCAAGAGGCTTTGTCCAAGACCGATCGAGCGCTGCTGGATGCCTTTTTGGCCGAACAGGGCGAGGCTCTGGCGGCAGTGCCCAAGCCCTAGCATCGCAAGGGAATTCCCCTTTATAATGCCCGGCTTACCGTTTTTACCCATGCCATGACGCGGGTCCACGTGCACTCGCGCAACAACATGCCTCTCGAAGGCAATCAACAACAGGCCCGCCCCATGAACAAACCCTCACTCAACACGCTGCTGCAGCAGTTCGAAGCCGAGCAGGTCGTGCGCAAGCTTCCGGATTTCGGTCCGGGCGATACCGTCGTCGTCAACGTCAAAGTCAAGGAAGGCAATCGCGAGCGCGTGCAGGCCTATGAGGGTGTCGTGATCGGTATCAAGAACGGTGGCCTGAATTCCGCGTTCACCGTCCGCAAGATCTCGCACGGCTACGGCGTCGAACGTGTGTTCCAGACCCACAGCGCGGTGATCGAGTCGGTGACTGTGAAGCGTCGCGGCGCAGTGCGTGCGGGCAAGCTGTACTACCTGCGCAACCTTGAGGGCAAGAAGGCGCGCATCAAGGAAGATCTGTCGATGCACGCCAAGGCGAAAACCGAAGCGAAAGCCGGCTGATCCACCAGATTCCGGGACGTAACGCAAAAGGCCACCGCGAGGTGGCCTTTTCGTTGCTGGCGCTACACTCGCATTTCAACCATTACTCGCGCCGCCATGCCTACCGATGACGTCACCGTTCGCCTCGATCTCTGGCTATGGGCCGCACGCTTCTATCGCACCCGCAGCCTCGCCAAGCAGGCGATCGACACCGGCAAGGTCGATGTCCGCGGGCAGCGCGCGAAAGCCTCGCGCACCGTGCGCGTGGGCGACACCATGCGGATCGTGCGCGGCGAGGAGGCGTTCGAGGTTATCGTTGCAGGCTTGAGCGACCAGCGAGGGTCGGCATCGGTGGCGCAAGCGTTGTACAGCGAATCGGAAGCATCGAAAAACAAGCGACTGGAGACATTGGCCAGCCTGCGCGCCGGACGCGCGGGTTATCAGCCGCCGCAACACAAGCCGGATAAGCGCGCGCGCCGGTTGATCCGTGCTTTGGGCGACATCGACGCCATATGACGTCCTCGCTCACGGTGTCGCATTGAGCGATAGCAGGCCTCATTCGTCACTCGCCCCCAGTGTGATGACGACATTGCCTTTCTTGTGGCCTTTATCCACGTAACGATGCGCAGCAACCATGTCCTCGAAAGCGTAACTTCGATCGATGACAGGAAGGAATTTCCCGGACGCAGCAAGCTCCGCAAGCTGCTGCAGGTACTCGTTGTGCTCGACCGCTGCTC
>JBAQRU010000044.1:0-9851 GCA_049296025.1 Lysobacteraceae bacterium
ATGATGCCGAGCGCCAGCGCGCGCTGGCCGGGGTGATCGCCGGCTGCGACCGGATGACCGCGCTCACCGCGCAATTGCTGACCTTGTCGCGACTGGAGGCGGGCGTCCTGAGCTCGGCGACCGCGAATGCGTCGATGCGCGACATCGTCCAGGACACGCTCGCCGAATTCGCAACGCTCGCGCATCGGCAACAGGCGAGGATCGCACTGGAAATCGCCGACGACCTGCGCGTGGACAGCGATCCGCTGCTGCTGCAGATCGTGCTGCGCAATCTCGTCGGCAACGCGTTGCAATACGGCGGCGAAGGCGTCCGCATCCAGCTTGCCGCGTCGCGTCTGGACGACGTGGTATCGCTCAGCGTGTGCGACGACGGCCCCGGGATCGCGGCGGAAGATCGCGCCCGCGCGCTGCAGCGCTTCGACCGGCTGGAGGCGCATGCGGCCGGCGGTGCCGGCCTGGGTCTTGCGATCGTGGAACGCATCGCCGATGCGATCGGCGCGCAGCTGTCGCTGTCCGACGGCATCGACGGTTCCGGGCTCGGCGTGCATCTGCGCATTCCGCAGCGGCACGCGCCGCGACCGGCCTGAATCCATCCGGTCTGAAACGAGCCGCCTGAATCGATCCGGCAGCCATCTGCCAACGCGCGCGGATCCGCGCCATGCACCTGGGCAATGACGCTTCAGAGCCTGTCCAAAATCTCACCACAAACATCCATCGCTTTCGCGGGAATGACGAGAGAAATTTTCAACGCGCAAGGATTTTGAACAGACTCTCAGTCTGTCGTCGCGACAGCCTGTCGTCGTTTCAATCTGCAGTGATGATCATTCGTCCGGTTTCGGTGTCTTCGGTGTCTTCGGTTTTTTCGTCGGGGTCTTCGTGACGGGTCGCGCCGGTGCCGGTTTGATGCCGTTACCGAGCGCTTCGATGCCGCGAATCCGGTTGCCCAACACGCCGCAGCTGCTCAACGGATAAACCGTACAGCGGCAGGAGCGGGTCTCGAGTTCGCCATCGTCCATGGTGCCGACGAACCCCAGCGGGGCGTAATGATGTTCGGTGCCGCGCGGCGACTGCAGCAGCGCATTGCCGCCGGCATCCTCGGGCCATTCGAGCCGGCCGGTGGCGACACGCGCGGGAAGCAGCCAGTAGTCGCCGCTGCGGTACTCGCGGTCCGCCGCGAAGCGGATCTGCACGCCGTCTTCGAGATCGATCCAGACCGGATCGGCGTCGCTGCTTTCGGTCACCGGCACCGCGCCGGAGACGAGGCGGATATCGCCGTAGTCGCTCTGATCCCAGCGCCGCACTTTCGGATTGGACGCGCCGACGATCCAGACCGGCGAACCGTTGCGGACTTCGACCGTCAGTTGATCGGCATCCACGCTCGCGATCCGGAACAGCGGCCCCGCGCGCCCGAGCAGATCGTCCTCGTCGTTGCACAACTCCACCCATTGCCCGGCGCTGAAGCCGCGACTGCTGGCCACCGTCAGGCGGTCGCCGGCAGCGCCGATCCAGCGGGTCGCCACGCTGCCGTTGTCGCGCGACCATTTGAACGTTGGACGCGCGCCGTTGGCGTTGCCCTGGTGGATTTCGACGCGGTAGAGATGATTCTCCGCACCGCGATAGCCGGACTCCGGGCTGGTGATGCAGGGATCGTCGAGGCGCTGGCCGGGATCGATCTGCGCGGCCAGCGCCGGCAGGTCGTCGCGGTCGAGCAACAGCAGCGGAACCGCGCAGGCCTGCGATGCGTCTTCCTCCAGCAGCGCCATGCCGTCCAGGATTCGCTGGCGCAACGCTTCGAGGCGCGCGCGTTCGACCGGGTCCTGGGTTTGTTTCAGGCGCTTTTCGACAAATTCAAGGCGACGCTTCAGTCCGGATTCGACCTCGTCGCTTTCCAGCGCCCTGACCTGCCAGATCACCTGCATGCGGCTGCAGGTGTCGGGTCCGCCGAGCGCGACCTCGCGGATCGATGGATGTTCGATCGCGGTGACGTGACGTTCCCAGACATCGAGATACACCCAGAACTGGCGATTGCCTTCGGCGCGGTCGTCGAGCCAGTCGCGCAGTGGATCGCCTGCGTCATTGCCTTCGGCGGCGGCCGGGATGTAGTGCGGCTGATCGATGTAATCGCAGCCGTCGGATTCGCAGAGGATGCCGTCGACGTAATAGCGTCCGGCGCCAATGATCAATGTCGGCGTGGCGTCGGTGGTATCGAGGCTGAGCGCGAAGCCCAGATCGTCCACCGGGCCGCCGTATGGCCCGAACAGGTCGCGCGCCATGGTGCGCAGATAGTGGAGCAGGATCGCGCCCTGCTCGTTGGGGTCGGCATCCAGGGTGACGCGGCCTTGTTGCAGCAGCACCTGGCTGAAGTGATTGCGGGGGTCGTACGTCACCCGTGAGAAATCGCCTTTCATGGTTGCATCCCTTCCGAGTCAGTCGGCAAAGAAAAGACCGACCGTCATGCCGGCCGGCGTGTATTCATCGAGGCGCGCGCGCAGGTTCGCCTCGCGTTGGGGTTCGAACAGATCGTGATAGACGCCCATTTCGGATTCGTCGTCGGCACCGCGCCGGATTTCCCCGGCGCACTGCACGCTCAGCCGCGCGTAGCCGGGATGCCCGTAGCGGCGCGCGTCGTAGCGGGGACGCACGCGCAGCACTTCGCTGGCGATCCGTTCGGCTTCGGCATCGCCAGCGGGCAACTGCAGTGCGCGCACCGCAGCCACGACCTGGTCCGGTTGGCAGCGATAGCGGCGCGGCGTGCGGCAGTGTCGCGGCACATGGCAGAAGCGCATGCAGCCGACCTGCCGCCGGGCGACGTTGAGGCAATCGTTGAACAGACTGTTCTCGGCCAGATCCAGCGCATGCGCTTCGACGATGCCGAAGATCGTGCTGCGCTTGATCGTCAGCACCGCGTGCGCGACCGCGCTGCCGGAGCCGCCGATCGCTTCATGGCCGCCATCGGCGGCATCGACGATGCTGTCTTCGATCGACAGCGGCACCGGGTCGCTGCCCACTTCGTCCTGCTGCACCTGGATCGAGCCGACGATGCTGTGTTCGATGCGCACCCGTGCCCTGAGCTGATGCAGCTCCAGGCTGGGTTCGGCGGGCCGTTCCGGTTCGCAGTCGCAGTCGATGCCCCAACCCGGCACCAGCGTGCAGTGGCGGATCAGCAGTTCCGCGGCGCAGTTCGGCGCGTTCGCGGCGGCATCGGCGTAGAGCGCGGGATCGCGCGGCCCGGAGGCATGCAGCGGCCGTCCGGTGACGATCACGCCGTCGAGCGCGAACCGGCTGCCGACATCCAGCTCGACGGTCAGCGCATCGGGCAGATCGGTCTGCCAGTCGATCAGGCGGATCACCGGGCGCACGCCGTTCGCGGCGCGCAGGGTCAGCGTCTGTCCCGGGCGCAACCGGATGTGCAGCGGTTCCACCCACACGCCGCTGTTGACCAGTTCGATCACCGCATGCCGGGGCGCATCCTCGCGCCACTGGCGCAGCGCGTCGGCGATGCGCGGCATCGGCGTGTCTTCGCCGACCCGGTACAGCGTGAAGTCTTCCGCAGGCCGCAGCATCGGCCGCGGATATTCGCCGCCGCCGAGATCGGCGGAAAAGCCATAGCGGTAGCCGACGCGCACGCCTTTCTTCGGCAACTGCGTCGGCGGAAACATCAGGCGCCCGAGCACTGGATCGATCGCGACCTTGCCGCGCGCCGGTCTGTAGCGCCAGCCGGACAGGTCGGCGACGATCAGCGCCGATGCCGGCAGCGGCCGCGCGGGGTCGTGACCGGCCCATTGTTCCGCCCAGATCGCCACGCTGCGGTCTTCGCCGTAGATATCGTCCAGCGCTGCTTCCATCGCGCGCCGCTGGATCGGCAGCGGCAGATTCGCGGCTTCGGCGATATGGTCCGGGCCGGGTTCGGGCTGCAGGCGACGATACAGCGGCGCATCCTGGCCGAGCACGCTGAAGGTGTAGCAGTGCGCGCCGACGTCCTCGACGCAATAGGCCGGGGTGCGCGTGACCGGATAGCTGCGCATGCGCCACACGAACACGCCGACATTCGGACTGTTGTAGCGGTTGCGGTGGTCGCCGCGCACGTATCGCGAATTGGCGCGGCGGACATCGACGCTGTGCGCCAGCGGATCGAACGGCGTATCGACGGCATCCATCGCCCGCATGTCGCGCAGCGATGCGGTGCCCAGGCGGTCGTAGTGCGGATGATTCAACTGCTGCGCGCGATCGAGCAGCTTGAAGAATTCGACCGCCCGCGTCGGCCAGCCGGCGACATCGCGGGCCAGATCCTCGAGCAGCGCGAGGGTGCCCTTGCGGCGACGGTTGCGGATCAGATTGGCGACCTCGCGACGCGGCACCAGCACACGGTTCAATGCGCGACCCTCGGCATCGAGCGTCTGCGCAGGCGTGCCGGCGGACGGCGTCGGGCGGAATCCGAGCAGATCGGCGATGTAGGGCACCGCCCAATCGTCGGCGGTTTCGATGAACCAGTTGTCGTAGAGATGCGCGATGTCGTCTTCGACCAGATTGACCTGTTCGGAGATCGTGCGCAGCAGCGCCTGCAGCGGATAGCCGTGCTCGGCGTCGCGGATGCGATAGATCGCAGGCAGATTGCGATACAAACGGTCGATGCGTGCGTCGGGTGGTGTCGTCGACAGGGCGGTCATGGCTGCGCTCGCTGGGTTCGCTGGCGTGGTGTGGCGTCAGAGGATTTGATTGAGGATCAGGGTGTCCGTGACCGCTGGCGAGAACATCGCCAGCCGCGCGGGACGGATCGCTCCGCCTTCGAGCTCGGCACCGCCAGCCTCCACGCGCTGCGCCGGGCCCCGGACGGGCTTGAGTTCGGAATTGCCATATTGCGAGCCGGTGATATGCGCGACCGTGGCGGTGATGGAATCCTGGGTGGCGAGTACGCGCTTGCCGTTCTGGTTCTTGTCGAGAAAGGTTTCAGGGATGCCGCCGAAGTTGTCGACATCCACAAAGTCCACGCCGCGCACCGACTGGATCGCGGCGACGATGTCGCACAGCAGCGCTGGCCGCGCCAACGCACGCTGGTCGAAACCGAAGCGATCGAGCAGGCGCGCGCGGACCCCGGTCGTCACCGGCTCCCAGCGATAGCCGTCGACCAGCTTGATCCTTGCCTGCAGCGCCAGCGTCACCAACTCGCGCATCGCCACTTGCACGACCAGGCCCGGGTCGCCCAGCGTGCGCAGCGATGCCAGCAGATTGCGCAACAGATCGGATTCCGGATCGATCGGCATGTCTTCGACGCCCGCGATGGTGATGTGCACCAGTTCGCGCATGCCGTCGCTGAGCCGGATCGCTTCGGCCTTGGCGATTCCGGCGTACATCCGGGTGAAGTCGGCGTAGTCGGAGGTCGAGACCAGACGATCCAGCGCGATCAGCGAGCGCGGTGCGTTCTCGCGGATCAAACCGATGGTTTCGCGGTCGGCGCCGCCGGACGCGCGCAGCGGATTGATCACATCCTTCACGCCCAGTGGACGGGTCACCAGCAGGCTGATCTGCCTGGCATCGACGTTGCCGCCCTTGCCGATGCCGCTGCGGTATTCGGCGCGCACATTCTCGAAGCCGGTCGGCAGGCGCCGGCCGTCGATGCCGTTGCCGAAGGTGACCGTGGTGATGCCATCGTCGCCGGTGTGGGTGACGAAAGCGCGCGCATCCGCGCCGAGACCGGCGAGGCTGTCGGCTTCGCGCCACTCGACATCGTTGACCAGCACTTTCAACGTGCTGGTCGCGCCTGCGGCGGTCGGCGCCGGCCGCCAGGTCAGCGGCGGCTGGCGCAGCGCGAAATGCTGCAGCGACTGCGCGCCGTCGCCGTGGCCCATCACTTCCTGACGCGTTTCGCCATGACTGGCCGGCACCACATTGCCGTGGATGCGCAGGGTGTCGCGCTTGTAGCGGTAGGCGGTGGCGGTCGCCAATCGCAGCGTCGTGTGCGACCGGTCGCCCGGCAGCGTGTCGTCGTAACCGTGGACCAGCCCCGACACCATCAGCAGTTCGCTGACGCGCACGCCGTCGACGCCTTCGATGTCGCTGCGTTCGCCTTCGAAGATCACCCAGCGTCCCGATTTCAGCGATGCGTGCAGTGGGCCCAGTTCGATCTCCTGGCCGAAGACCATGTCTTCCATCGGCATCTCGACCAACCGCAGCCGCTGTTTCTGCAGATGCACGCGGGTCTTGCGCAAGCCGTCGATGCTGTAGCGGAGTTGGGAACCGACGACTTCGCGCCACGGTGCGCCGACGAATTCGATGCGGGTCGCGTCGGCCGAAATGCCGTAGGCGCTGCGTGGGCCGGTGAAGACCTCGTCCACCCGCAGGATCTGTCGGCTGTACTGCGGCCGGTTGGCCGAACGCTCGAGTGGTTGCTGCACCAGCACCAGATCGCCAGCGGCGAGCAGCGCATCGGCTTTCGCCAGGAATGCATTGGTTTCGGTCTCGTCGTTGGCGTACCGCCATTCGCCCCACTCGGCCGGCGGCAGCAGTTCGCCATCGTCGAACGCGGGCTCGGGGCCGGCGGTCGCGCCGAACAGCAGTTCGCCATCGCGCAAGACGTACACGCCTTCCAGCGGCGAGGGCAAGGCGGGCGGCGTCGCGCCGCGCCACGCGGTGTAATAGCTGTCCTTCAGGCGCGGCGCGAAATCGATCAGCAACTGCGGCTGCAGATCGGCGCCGGCCGAGAACGCGGTGCCCAGATCGCGACGCAACTGCAGTGTGTTCGCCGCCTGCAACAGCGGCGGTTTCAGCAGCGAAGCGGCGAAGAGATCGGGGGTCGAGGACACCGGCGCCGGTGTGGCCGGGCCATTCGACATCGTTTCGATCGCCGCGCCGAAGTCCTGGATCAGCGTGATCGCTTCGGGGTCTTCGACGCCAGCGTTGTCGTCGATGATCGTCGCCCAGGTCATCGCCTGCGGATACAGCGCCAGCCGCACCGAGTCGAGCAGGCTGCGGGCCGTGGCCAGCGCCCCTGCGGCGCCGGTATCGCGAGCGGCAGCGGGAACCAGATCGACCGTGAGCGCCTGCAGCAGCGGCAGCGCCGCCACGATCAGCCACGGCAGCGGCTGCAGGGAAATGGCGGTGCGGTCGGCGCTGAAATCGGCGGCGACCTTGATGGCCTTGCGCGCCCAGGACACGGTATTCGCCGCCGTCGTGCCGAAGCGGAACAACAGCAGATCGCCGGGCTGTACGCCGGTGTCGGTGCCGGCGGCGTAGAACATCGGCAGTGTGGCGATCGTGCTGCTGTCGATGCGCTGCGGACGCTGGCGCCGCACCTGCAGATCGTTCCATTCGCGGCGTGCGAGCAGCACTTCCGAAGTCTCGAACGACTGCGGCAGTTGACCGGGGCCGGGGATGCTCTGCGCGCGCGTGCCGATCGCGATCTCGACCGCATCGGCCTGATTGTCGTCGAGCGTGTAGGACAGGAACACGCTTGAGGACACGCCCGCGCGCGGCGCATAACCGACCAGGCGCGACAGTTCGACCAGCGAACGGCGCTCGGTCGCGGTGCGCACATAGCCTTCGTTGGCGATCCGCTCCTGATAGAACGTCAGCGTATCGGCCACCGTAGCCCAAGCGTCGAGGATTGCGATCGCCGGATCGGCCGGATCGCGCGTGGTCAACGCCTGCAGCGGGCGAAAACTTTCCAGGGTCTGGTGGTCTTTTCCCGGCGCGACCACTTCGATCATCGGCAGCCGCGCCTTCATGCTGGCGAGGAAACGTCCGTGGGTGCCGACCCGATAACGCAGCGCCGGCAGTCCGGGCCGGTTTTCGATACTGGCCGGTGTCATCGTGACGATGCCCGTGCAGCAATCGCAGCGGGCCGCGTCGCAACCGCAGGTGTGACAGCTCATGGCGATGCTCTCCTTGGGCGCGTCGCGCCGCCGGCAATGCACTGCGGCGATGCGGACCCTGTGTTGTGGCAACGTGACGGCGTGGCGTTCATCGGCCACCCCGGACATCGATCGACAGCGTTCCGTGTTCGGGACGGTTCGGGTCGTTGTCCAGGCGCGCGATTTCGTGCGCCGCCAGCGGCAGCAGTCCGTTGTCGATTTCGCGGTTGGCCGGCAGGAACAGGCGCTGCATGCGCGAGACGCGCACGCACTCCACGCCGGTCACCGACATCGCTTCGGCGATGATCGCGCTCATGCGCAGGCTCTGGCCGAAGCTGAGCCGGTCCGGATGGAACCACGCCGGCCGGCCGTCGCGCATGCGCCCCGCGCCGAAACGTTCGAGCAGTTCTGCCTTGATCGCGCCGCGTTCGTAGCCGGGCAGCGCGCAGACGTCCAGTGCGAGATCGATCGGAACATAGGCCGCCGGTTCGATGTGCAGGTCGTGACCCATCCGCCGGTAGGCATGCAGCCGGGTTCCGGTCTGGGCGAGCAGGGGATCGGTCGCCGGCACTTCGCCGAGTGGATCGAGTGCGACGTCGGCTTCGTACCAACTGCCGGTCCACACCAGTTCGCAGCTGGCGCGCTGGAGCCGCGGATCCTGTTCGGCGATCCGCGCATAGTCGTCGGCGGTGATCGCGCGCAGCAGGGTCTTGCGGAACGCCGACGGCGCATACATGCGCGCCTCGGCCAGCAGTTCCGGTTCGCGACCGCCGCTGGCGGGCATCGGATTGTCGATACGCAAGCCCAAACCATCGACTTCGCGATCGAGCAGACGCAAGCGGTTGATCGCACCGCGACCGAGGTTGCCGGCGACGCCGTTGCCGATCCGGTAATGCGCATCGAATGCGAGTCCTGCCGGCGGACGCATGCCAAGTTCGCCATCGCCGAAACGCAGCCGGGCGATGCCGGCATTGTCGATTTCGGCGACGACATGGCGATCGCCGGGTCCGCTGGTCAACAGATCGAAGACCGCCGTCCAGTGCTGTTCGCCGCTGTCGCGCAGCACGAGCTGCGGCAGCGCCGCACGCGGATCCTGGTCGAGACTCAGGCGCGCGGCGCGCGGTGTCGAAGGCGCCTCGCGATGGGTCAGCGGCACATCCGCCAACGACCAGCGGAATTTGCCGGGCAGGATCGCGATCTCCGACGACTGGCCTTCGCACAGGCATTCGGCGTCGCCGAACGCGTCGGGTACCGTGCCCAGCGGCTGCGGATCGCGGCTGCGGCCGTGGTCGACCAGCACCACGTTGCCGAATGCCAGCGAGATGTCGCGCATGCGCGCGCATTCGGGCGCGGGCCCCAGCGCCGACAGGCACAGCGCGAACGGCAGCGCATCGGCGGCGTCCCATTCCACCCGCAGCAGCGGCGTAGGCCGCGACTGGGAATCGTCGCCCGCCGCGACCAGCAGCAGCGGGTCTTCGATCGGCGTCACGGCGGTCAGCCGCACCGCGCAACAGCGGGTCGGATCGGCGTCGCCTTCGATGCCGCTGCGCGCACCGCGCACTTCTTTGAGGACCAGCACATCGCCGGGCTGCAGCGCGAGCGCGCGGCCTTCGCCCTGCCAGGCATCGATCAGCGTCGCCGACGTCGAGCCGCGCGACAGACAGCAATCGTCGCGGCCCCAATCGTAGAAACGAATCCGGTTATGGGCGACGCGCCAAGTCAGCGTCGCGTCTTTGCGCAAGGGCTCGAACTGCTCGTAGCGCAGCGCGCCGAGACCGGACATGGCGTCCGGGCCGAGCACGGTCGGCAGCGGCGCATCCGCAGCGATGCCGCCGAGAAACGCCACCGATCCCGCAGGCAGCGGATCGGTGTCCGCATCGGTTTCCACCACCACCCAGGCGCGCGCATTGCAACCTTCGTGCAGGCGGTAATCGACCAGACGCGCATGGCGGCGCACCGAGATCCGTTGGCGCGCGGTGTCGAGATAGGCTTCGGTCGCGACCG
>JBAQRU010000045.1:0-12703 GCA_049296025.1 Lysobacteraceae bacterium
GTCGACACCCGCGTTCGTTTCGAGGCGACGGAGCCGTGCGATTGGCCGCCGATCGCGCCGGTCGAACGCTATCGCGGACTGCCGGTCCTCGAAGATCGCCCGGACTGGAGCGACCCGCCAACCGCGACCTTCGCCCGCCGTGCAGCGGTCCTCGACAACGACATTGGCCGAACGGCCATCGATGATGTGTCCGGGCTGGCATGGACGACGCAGTCGCACGCATGGCGGTTGTTCGGCCGCAGCGAACGCAGCGTTCACCGCAGTCTGCTGTACTGGCTGCAGGGCCGCGCCGAGGCGCTGTGGTTGCCGACGTGGACCGACGATGTCGAGATCATCGAGACCATCGGCGAGACCGCGTTGCTGCTCGTCGTCGCCTGGGCCGGCATCGCCCGCAGTCTGCGGATGCAGGCAGGGCGCAGACACCTGCGCATCGAACTGCACGATGGCACGGTGTTTTATCGCGCCATCGAAGCGGCCGATGAGTTCGATCGAAGCAGCAATGAAACACACGAACGTGTGGAACGCCTGCGCATGGATGCGGCATTGGGGTTCAGTGTTCGACCCGAACGGGTCCGTCTGGTCTGTTGGATGGCGCTGGCGACGCTGGCGGGCGACACGGTCGAACTGCAGCACCACGCTGACAGCGAGGGCTTGCTCGATTGCAACGCGGCCTTCGCCAGCGTCGGCGAGGAGGAGCCGTGAGCCTCCTGTCTCGCGAGATCGAACTGTTCGATTTTTCCATCGGACTGACCCACTGGCGCTATACCGACGCGGGGCGCGACGCCATCGTCGAAGGCCAGCGTTACGCGCCGGTCGCGCTCACGCGCGGACGCATCGCGCAGTCGGGCGAAGAGGCGAAGAACACACTCGAGATCACCGCGCCGCTGGATCTGCCGCTGCTCAATCTGTTCCGGCCGACGCCACCGGGGCTACGCCTGCGTCTGGACCTCAAACGCGTTCGCGTGCGCGATGGTCTCGTGCGCCTGGGCTGGACCGGCCACGTCGCCGATCTCGACGAAACCCACAGCGTCGCCAAGCTGCGCTGCCAGTCGTTGGCGTCCGCTGTCGAGACCCTCGGCCTGCGTCGCAGTTGGCAATCGTCGTGTCCGCTGCTGCTGTACGGGCAGGGACCGGGCGCGTGCAACGCCGATCCCGGTGTACACGCCGTTGACGTCGTGTTGAGCGACGCGACGGGCTACACCGTCGCCTCGGCCGCGTTCGCGGCATTTGATGTGGGACATTTTGATGGTGGTGTGCTGCAGTGGAATTCGGTGCTGGGGATCGAACGCCGTTTCATCGTCGCGCACGTCGGCACGACACTGCGTCTGCTCACGCCGACCACGCTTGCGATCGGCGCGCACGTCACCACGCTGCCCGGCTGCGATCACACGATGGGACCGCGCGGCTGCGCCAAGTTCAATAACACCGTCAATTACGGCGGCCAGCCCACCCTGAAGGGGCTGCGCACGCCCTTCGGCAACGATCCGGTGTTTTGAGCGATGTGGTTCTACGTCATCGTGCTGCTGCTCTCCATCGCCATCAGCGTCGCGATGCGGCCCAAGCCGCAATCGCAGAAGCCGCCCGCGCTGGCGGATTTTCAGGTGCCAACCGCCGAAGAAGGCCGCGAGGTGCTCGTCATCTTCGGCGAAGTGTGGGTGGACGATCCGAACGTGTTGGCTTACGGCGATCTGCGCACCACGCCGATCAAGGCGAGCGGCGGCAAGTGATGCCCGGACTCACGATTCACCTGCGCCATGTCCGCGCGATCGATCCGACCGGCGGGCCACTGTGCGCGCCGGGCATTCGCGCGTGGTGTCGGCAGCACGACATCGATCTGCACACCCTGTGCACCGAAGGCATCGATGTCGCCGCGTATCCGCAGTTGCACGACGATCCTTTCGTCGCCCGGGTGATCGCGCTCGCCCAGCAGGAGGTGCGCGATGCGACGTGAGGCGGTGTATCGCATCTGGACGACGGTCGTCGCCATCGCGGCTTATGCATCCGGCCTCGTGCTGTGGCAGCACGGGGAGCGCCTCGTGGGCGGGTTCGGTCTTGCGACGTCCCTGTTACACGCACTGTGGACGATCGATGGCCGGGCGCTTGCGCGCGGACGTTGGCAACGTCGGCCGATCGTGATCCCGCAGTTGCGCCATCGCACGAAAGCGATGGAGGTGCGGCATGGGTAAGTCGAGCAAACCCACCATCGGCTACCGCCACTTCATGTACTTGTACATGGGTGAGAGCATTGGTCCGAACGATTATCTCGCGGGCGTGAAGGTCGGCGGCCAGACCGTGTTCGAGGGCGAACTCGCCGGCAGCCGCACGCTGCCGATCAATCTGCCGCAGCTCTTTGGCGGCGACAAGAAAGAGGGTGGACTCGTCGGAAATTTGCAGATCCGCATGGGCGAGGCGACGCAGTTGCCCGATCCGTATCTGCAGCAACAGGTGCCGGGACCGTGGCCGGCGGGACGTGGGCTTTGCACGACGCTGTATCGCGGGATGGTCGGGGCGATGAACCCCTACCTCAAGTTGTGGGCCAAACGCTGGGGTCGATTCACGCAGGGCTGGTCCACGCCGGTGTGGGAGCCGTCGCTCGCGCGCATCGGCCGTGGCATGAATGCGGCGCATATCCACTACCAGTGCTTCACCGATACGGTCTGGGGCTGCGGGCTCGATCCAGCGCTGATCGATCCGGTGAGTTTTTTGCGCGCAGCCGAACAACTGCATGATGAGGCGTTCGGGCTGTGCTTGGGTTGGCGACGCGGCGATTCGATCGGCAGCTTCCTGCAGATGGTCAACAGCCACGTCGGCGGGTTGTGGGCGTTCGATCCGATGCTCGGCCGATTCGTGTACCGGCTGTTCCGGCCGGACTATGTCGCTGCCGATCTGCCGCTGCTCGACGAGACCAGCGTCGTCGCGCTGGAGAGCTGGCAGACCCCGCTGCTCGATGGCAGCACCAACGAGGTCACCATCCTCGGTCGCGATTGCGTCACCAATTCCGATCTCGCCGCCACGTATCAAAACATGGCGAACGTCCAGGCGCAGGGCCGCGTCGTCGCCGATCGCAAGTCGCTGCCGGGGTTGTGGAACCGCAATCTGTGCGAGCGCGTCGCCGCGCGTGAGACCGCCGTCGCCAGCAGCCTGCTGCAGCGGATCAAGCTCACCGTCGACCGTCGCTGGTGGGGCATCAAGCGCGGCGACGTGCTCGCGCTGTCGTGGCGGCGCAAGGGCGTGGTGCGAATGCCGGTACGCGTACTGGAGGTCGACGAGGGCACGCGCACGGACGGCGCGCTCGCCTTGACGCTGGCGCAGGATTTTGACGGCATGGCGGCGACGACCTACCTGCGCCCGGTGATCGGCCCGTGGACGCCGCCGGATACCACACCACGTCCGCTACCCGCGCAACGATTGGTCGAGGCGACATGGCGTGATCTCGCTGGCCGCCTGCGCCCCGCCGATCTCGCGCTCGTCGAGGACGATGCCGGCTTCGTCGTCGCCTTGGGCGCACGCCCGAGCGGACCGGCCTACGGCTTTACGTTGACCACGCGCACCGGCAGCGGTGCGTTCTTGGAGGTCGGCAGCGGCGACTTCACGCCGACTGGACTGCTCCTCGCCGCGCTCGCGCCGACCGACACCCTGGTCGCGCTCGAGGCGACCCGCGACCTTGATCTGGCCGTTGTCGGCACCGAAGCCCTGATCGACGACGAACTGGTGCGTATCGATGCCATCGACGCCGACGCCGGCACGCTCACGATCGCACGCGGCTGCGTCGATACCGTCCCTGCCGCGCACGCGGCCGGGGCGCGACTGTGGTGCAGCGACACCTACGTCGGCGCGGACCCCACCGAATATCTGGCCGGCGAAACGGTCGAGGCCAAACTGCTCACCCGCACCCAGCAGGGCACGCTCGATGCCGCGCTCGCGCCCATCGTGCAGACCGTCCTCGCGAGTCGTCACGCGCGGCCGTATCCACCCGGTCGGCTGCGCATCAATGGCGCGGCGTGGCCGACGACGGCGTTCGCGCGATTGGATATCGCGTGGGCGCATCGCGATCGTCTGCTGCAGGCGGATCGCCTGATCGAGCATGACGCGGGCAGCATCGGCCCCGAACCGGGCACGACCACCACGGTGCGTATCGTGCATGTGCTGAGCGGTGCGCTGCTGCATGAAGCGGTCGGCATCGCCGGCACCGCCTTCATCTACGATCTTGATCTGGCCAACGACGCGACGATCCGCGTCGAAGTCGAGAGCCGACGCGGCATGCTCGCCAGTCGTCAGACGCACGTTCGTGCGATTCAATGCGAGTGTGGTGAGAAGCTCGCTAATGCCGAATTTGATACGCAGGCTGCATGGACGCTGGGTGCGGGCTGGTCGATCGCCGGCAGCGCCGCGATCAAAACCGCCGGTGCAGCGGCCGACCTGTCGCAAGCCTTCATTCCGATAGCGGACGCCAGCTATCGCATTGAGATCGTACTGAGCCAGGTCACCGCCGGCAGTGTGCGCGTCGGATTCATTGGCGGCACGTCCGTCGACGGTGCCGCACGCAACGCCAACGGCACTTACATCGACACCCTCACCGCAGGCGATCACACCGCGCTGCGCATCCTCGCCGACGCCGCGTTCGCCGGGCGCATCGAACGCATCAGCGTGCGACGCCTGCGATGACGTTCTTTTTTCTTCCCTCCCCAACACCACAGAACATCACACCATGACCCAACCGATCATCCCGTGGCCCGGTGGCAAGCGCCGCCTCATCAAGCATCTCTACCCACACTTCCCGCACCACGAGTGCTACGTCGAAGCGTTCGCGGGCGGCGCATCGGCGCTGCTCATGCGCCCGCATCCCGCGCCGGTGGAAGTGATCAACGACATCAATGGCGAACTCGTGCGCCTGTACCGCTGCGTGCGCCACCATCTCGACGAACTCGTGCGCCAGTTCCGCTGGTCGCTGGTCTCGCGCGAGATGTACGAATGGGCGCAGATGGAGCGGATCGAGACGCTCACCGATATCCAGCGCGCGGCGCGCTTTTTCTACCTCCAGAAATTGGCGTTCGGCGGCAAGGTGCATGGGCAGAATTTCGGGTATGCCGCCACCGGCAACGGCCCGAAGCTCAATCTGCTGCGTATCGAAGAGGAACTGAGCGCGGCGCACTTGCGCCTGTCCAACGTCATCATCGAGCACGGCCCGTGGCATGAGGTCGTCGCCCGCTACGATCGGCCGGCGACGTTTTTCTACTTCGATCCGCCGTATTGGGAAACCGAAGGCTACGGCGTGGCGTTCCCATTCTCCGAGTACGAACGCATGGCTGAGGTGATGCGCACGATGCAGGGCAAGGCGTTGCTCTCGATCAACGATCACCCCGAGATTCGTCGCGTGTTCGATGGCTTCACGATGATCCCGCTGCAGCTGCAGTACACGCTCTCGCGCACCAAGGGCACGGAATCCTCGGGCGAATTGCTGATCAAAAATTGGAACGACAGTCAAGCGCAATTGCTGTGAATGGGGGCGGCTCGGCCCGAACCCGTACCGAAGCTGTCTGGCGAGCGAAACGCCTTCGATACGACTTGCTGGCGTGCGGCTTCAGAGCGTGACTGTGTGGACCCCAATACACCACGCCAATCGCGAAAAAACACCATGAACATCAAGAAGAAAACGAAAACAAAAACGACGAAAACGAAGCGCGAATTTTTCATCGCCGATGCGCTGCTGCACTTCCCAGAACACATCGGGCGCAACGCATGGGGCCGCGAACTGCTGCGTGCCCGCACGCCGAGGGAACTGCTGCGCAAACTCGACGGACGTCCGCACGTCGCTTACGCCAGCAACGGCACGCAGGCGATCCGCATCGCCATCATCGACACCGGCAGCACGATCTTCGCGCCGATCTGGCCCAAGGCCGAGGCTGAACCGCTGAAGGCCGTTCTTGGCCGCATCAATGCCGATCCGAATGGATGGTCCGCATGAGCGCGGTCCACACCGCACCCGAGAATGCACGCGATCCGTTGGCGGCGCTGCGTGTGCTCGACGATCGCCTGCTCCCCGCACTGCTGGGCGAGGACGCGCTGCTGCTCGCGTCGCTGCGCGCCGAAGTACGGCAGCGCTTGCTCGGCGAAGCGGGGCCGTGGGCGTGCCATGCCGATCCGCGATGCACTCGCGCGCGATAGCCCAAGTCCCTGCGGGTCATCCCGTACCGAAGCTGTCTGGCCCGAAAAACACCTTCGATACGACTTGCTGGCGTGCTGCTTCAGAGCGTCACTGTGTCGACGGCGACAAAAACACGACATCCAAACAAAGGGAAACGACATGAGCGACCTATCCGAATGCAACATGCCCCTCGACGAACAGGTTCGTTACGCCCGCCTGCGGGGCGCGGATCAATTTCGCATCATGCGGCAAGCCTTGACGCACGCGCTGCAGCATCTCGACGACCAAGCGGCGCGCTATGAGGCCACCGACGATCTCGAAGAACAGGCGGCACGCATCAATCGCACGATGAACTACTTGGCCTGCGATTTGATGCCGCGCTTGCGCCTCGACAGCGTCGCCGATGCGCAGGTGTCCTTGATGCTCGCCGCCGCACGAAAGGTGGCAGCATGAACGGCGAACGCAGCCCGCAGCGCGACGCGCGTCGCCACCGCGCCATCGTCGAGATCGCCGCACAGCACATCGGCCTCGGCACCCTCGACGAGCGGGGTTCGGATCGGATGGATTTTCATGACTGCTCGGTCGGGTCGATTCGGGCCGCGCTCGAGGCGGCGTATGCCGCCGGGGCTGCGTCGGTCGCCGCCAAGGCGGTGCGCGCATGAGCGGGCGCGACATCCGGGATGCCGAGCGGGGTATTGCCGACAAGATTCAGACGTTCGACACCCGCTTCCTCGTGGCGATCCATCATGGCGATATCGATATCGTCAAACTCGCTCGGCAGGAACTCCAAAATCGCGGTTTCGACGGCGAAGGCCAATGGGTCGGATTCAAGAAAGCGAGGGAGCTGTTCGGAGAGTAGTCCGAACGCACCATCCTCCATCGACCGCACCCGGTGTGACGCAGGTCCGCCGGGTGTTGCTGCGTCTGCGGCCTGCAATGCTGCTGTACCATCGACATGCATACAGCGGCGCGGCACGCACAGCCACGCTATCGCATCGCTCAGGCTCGCTGCACTGCCTGCTGAAAGACCCATCGCGTAGCCTCGAAATCGCTGCCCTGCGCCTCTGTCGCCGCCGTCTTGGCGGCGTTGGCATTGGTGGCGTTCCGACACTCACATGGATTTTTTCAAGGAGAACGCGATGAACGTGTACAAGATGCAATTGACTGCGCTGCGCGCTGCGATGCTGACCGTGGCAATGCTGGCACCCACAATGGCTTGGGCGGTCTGTTGTCCATCCGACGATAAGACTGCACCGGCGGCCTCTCGCGGGCTGGGCGAATCTGTCCCAGTCGCGCCGGATCTGGCGGCCGATGAGGCATGGCAGATCTACGAGTTCGAGCGCGACGGCGTTCGTTACACGCAAGTCAACGACAGCACGGGGACTGTGCGTGCAGCGGTGGGCCGAATCGGCGAGACGGCGTGGGTACTGCCGATCGGGCGCGATGCGGACCGCGTGCTGCTGCCCGGTGATGCGTTGCCGGTCGGCAACGCGCGCGTGCTGCTGCGCTCGAAGGAGGTCGAGGTTGTGCTGATCGAAAACGGCACGACGCAATACTGGTGGGTGCGTGCGCTGACGTCGGCGGACTAAGGCGTTGGTTGGGGTTCGGACATCAGGAACCCAATGCGGCGCGTATGCCGGTGCTGGAAGGTGCCGTCATACGCCCGCGCCAGCATGGCCAGTTCCTGCAGCGCGCGTTGCACGTCGGGCGTCAGCGTGAAGGCCGTCGTCGGCGAACAATCGATGAACACCGTGATGCCTCTGCGCCCACCGCGCCGCCATTGGCGCGTGCGGAGGGTGTACTCGGTTGGTGCCATCCCCGCCAGCATGGTCATGCCGCTGCAGATCGCGCGGTAGGCGGCCAGTTGCAGCGGCAGGCTCAGCGGCGGCTGTTTGGAGGCGGGTCCGGGCAGGGCGCATTGAAGGCGAACGCGACCGTTCCATCGGTCCTGGAAATACTCCGACAGCAACACGGCGTGTAAACCATAGGTCTCGATCTCGAAGGGATAGAGCAGCTCACTGTGCCGCACCAGCGCGCGGGAGGACTCCACGCCTGTCGAGATGGCGTCCATCGCCTGTCGGTACAGCCCTTCATCTTTGAGCGTCTGCGCCACCGCATTGCGATAGGCATCCAGATCGTCGCGGGCATACGCCAGCAGCAGTGACTTCTCGCGGAATTGTTGCTCGAACGACTGAAACATACTGCGCAGCGCGCCCATTGTTTGCGCTTCGTGCTCACGCTCGCGTTCCGTCTGCAGCGCAATCCATTCATCGCGCAGAGCTGGCCCGGATTGTTGATATAACTGTGATATGTGAATTCCGACGACCAAGAGTCCACTCGATATGACCGCAAGTGTGGCTTGCGCGATCAGCACAATCGAATCGCTCGCGCCGATCAGATGAATTTGGGGAAGCGCTAACGAGATCGCTATATTGATCAGAAGAGTACCAACGGCCGCCCCATGCCAGCCGTGCAGGATCGTTAGATAAACCAATGGAAGCAGCATGAAGATCAATGGCATCAGTCGAATAGGCGATCCGCTGCCGCCCGGAATCATCGCCGTTGCAAATAATGCAGCGACCATCAAAGTTGCTACGGCGAGGGTCTGTGCAATCTGGGTGCGTGAATTACGCCATTGCTTTCGTTGCTGCCAAAGCAAGTAGGGCAATACGACCATCAGGATGCCAAGAACATCACCAACGCAAAAGCTGACAAAGCGTTCGATCGTGAATGGCGGTGTCGGTCCATGCAGGAGGACATTCACCATTCTCGCGGCAACCGTCGTCCAAACAGCGGCGGCGACGGCAATCGCAGGCAGCCATCGGATGATGGTGTCCGTGTTGTGCGACCGTTTCCGAATGAAAAGCGGTAGGAGTGAGTACAGTGGGATAAACAGGAACGGGCTCAAATTCGCCCAGAGTGCACCGTGCTGCTCAGTCTTGGGGATACGCATGACCAGAAGGGCGGCGGCGTCGCCAGCGAACACATAGAGCCAGTAGCGCATCGGCAAGAACAATAGACTGGCGAGACGCAACCCGGCCGGCAGATACCACTGATCTGCAGAATGCCGCCACAGGAACGTAAACCCCGCACAATAGGCAGCGCCTATCGCGATGCCTCGACCGAATGTTTTCCACGCGTGTGCGTCCATGCCGCTCCCTGTTCCGTCTGCCCCAAAAAACGCCTATCGTCTTACGGGGGAATGACCAATGTGTCAACGGCCTGCGCGGCTTTCGCCGAGAGCCCTTACAGCCAGCCGACCACCGCGCCGCGCAGTGCCAGCTCCGGCATCGTGGGCTCTTCGACCAGGATGCGATCCTTGTCGGTGTCCTGCATGCATAGCACCCAGCCTTCGCGGCGAATCAGAATGCGGCGGATGTGTGGTCGTCCAAACAGGGTGAAGGCATAGACGCCACCATCGACAACGCGGTCCAGCGTCAACGTACGGACATCAACCAGTACCACGGTGCGCGCCGGAATCAGCGGCATCATCGCGTCGTTCGGCTGGAACGTCCAACGCACTTCGTCCAGCGGCGTCATGCCGATTTTTTGGCGTACGAGGAATTCCGGTAGCAGGATGAAACCGGGACCGTCGCCGTAGTCGAAGGAATGCAATCGATCAATCGGGACGTGTCCATGCGGCACCGTGCCGGTGCCAATGCCATCACGTGGAATGCAGCCGGACAACAGCAGGCGAGCGTACGGTTCGCTGATTCGCTCCGGCGGCACTCCCAGCATCTCCGCGACGATCGCCGCGCGGCCCGCCGGAATCGGACGGCGGCCGTTGCGCCATTGGGAGACGTAGTTGTCCACCACGCCTGCACGCTTGGCGACCTCGCTGTTGCGCGTCTTTGTCGCCTCCATCGCTTCGACGAAAGCTCGGGTGTACTTGTCCATGCCAGAGAGATACCACGCGATCGGGTGGATGGAATATATATCAGAAATTAATTGACAATAAAATGGTAGCAGTGCTATTAATTTTCCGTAGCAGTTGTCCGACCGGGCGCAAACGACGCCTAAATACGCAAGGAGGGGGCACGATGCAGGTCGTCACATGTCGGGTCGGGGGCTCTTTGCGACCCGGCGAAAACACCCGAATCGTCATCCATCGCCGCCAAGGGGAGCGAGTCGTCCTCGGGGTTGCCGCGCCGGCTGGCACCGAATTGATCTTCGATTTCGTCCGGCTCGCAGCCGACTGCGAGAGTTGGTTGCACGTTGGCATCACGCTGCGGCGGTCATGCGCAGTAGGCCAAACGTCGACGCGGATTGCTTTTTCCCCCGGTCTGTCGGCACCAGTCGCGGATAGATCGGCGATCGGAGTGGCAGCAGACAGCGAACGCCCTGCGTGGCTGCGTCGCGGCCTATGCCCGGGTGTGTTTGGCACTGAGGGGACGACGACATGCTCACGCTGACCCGCCGGACCGGCGGAACCATCTACATCGGTGACGACATCTGCGTGACGGTCTACGACCGGCTGCGCTATCACGCCATGATCGGGGTGCTGGCACCAGCCAACGCCAAACTGCGGTTCGGTGAAGAGAGCCTGCGCCCTGCGATTCTTCCGGAAGGCGAGCGATTCTATCTGCTCACGATGCTGAGCCAAGACTCATTTTGGGTTGACGATATCAAAGTGCGCGTACGATTCAATCCGATCTATCTGAGCGCAGCATCATTGCGCACGCGCCAGATAAAGATCGATATCGACGCACCACGGTCGATCGATATCTACCGGGAAGAAATTTATCTGCGTCGCCTGCAGGATGCAGGCAAGCGCCTGCCTACCATCTCGTTCTCCGCATGGCTGCATCAAGCGAATGTGTCGGTCTCCAGTCGTGTGGCGGCGTAGTACACCGTGCGTCGAAAGCGGAGGCGATGGTCATGGCTGGATGCGGTGCTGCTCGTGGCGAAGGGCTTGATCTTCATTGTGTTGATGACGTTCTGTTGACCCCCGTGCCGATGCACCAGACGTTTTCTTGGCATCAGGCGTGATGTCTTTCCGAACAATGCAGTCTCAAGCAGTGATATCGCGTCCTGCCAGAATGGGATGGGGGCGCGGGTTGATGATCGGTCTTCAAGTCGTATTCGTACGCGGTTGATCCATGCAAATACACGCGGTTCGAGCATTTAAAAGCAATAACAGGGGAGCATCGAGATGAACAAAGAACAGGGCGACGTGCGCGGCATGAGCGACACCGTGCGGATGCGATTGGCGGCTGGACTGCTGTTGCTGGTGGTGTCGGTACTGCTGCTGCCAATTGGCGTGGTATTGCGCGACAGTCTGGCGGGCTCGCCTGCTGCGAATGGCTTCTCGATTGCCCCGGACACGGTGTCAGACAGCGTATCCGTCACGCCAGCACAATTTCGGGTCGCCGAGTCCGGTGCCGCGACCTACGCGATCCCCCTGTTCACCGTTCCCGGCACGGCGGGCGTCACGCCGCAACTGTCGTTGAGCTATTCCAGCCAAGGCGGCGATGGTCCCGTCGGCATGGGCTGGTCGATTGGCGGCCTGTCGGCCGTGTCCCGCTGCCGCGCGACCCGCGAGTCGGGCGATTTCATCGTCGGTGGCGTCGTCACCGACGGCAACCCTGCCCCCGTGAACTTTTCTGCGACCGATCGTTATTGCCTGGACGGTCAGCGACTGCTGTCAGCCGATGATGGTGCCGCCTGTCCTGCCGTCTCCGGCATGACCGTGGAGAACCTGCGTACCGAACTGCAATCGTTCCAGCGCGTGTGTGCGTACACGCCGGCAGGCGGCACAGCCGGCGTGGCGTTCTTCACCGTCGAGCGCAAGGACGGTTCCACCAGCTGGTACGGTGATCGCGACAACAGCCTCACGGCCAATCGCGCGGATGGCTACGTCAACAGCACGGTGTCGGGCAAGGAAGCGTTCGCGTTGAGTTGGGCGCAGACCCGGTTTCAGGATTCGACCGGCAACTACATCGACTATCTCTACAGCGAAGGCACCGCGCCGGAGAACCCGGGCGAACACCTCATCAGCAAGGTGCGCTATACCGGCAAGACCGTGCTGGCGGGTCAGGCGAGCAGCGCCAAAGCGCCCTATGCCGAAGTCGTCTTCAACTACAACGGCAGCTTCTTCGACAACCGCGCGTATGTCGCAGGCGGCCTGATCCGCAGCCGCAGCCAGTTGCAGAGCGTCACCTCGTCGGTCGATCACGACGACGATGGCAGCTTCACGCCCGTGCGCCACTACGCTTTGACGTATCTGCGCGGCCGGGCCGCACAGGTGCTGACCAGTCTGCAGGAATGTCGCGATGCAACCCAACAGGTCTGCGCCGCCCCCACGCCCTTCGAGTGGAGCGCAGCACGCGCCAACGAAGCGGATACGAACCTGTTCCAGACCTGGGAAGCCACCGCCTCCATTCCGAACGGCAGCCTGAGCAAGTTCGAGGGCATGAAGTTCGGCGACATCGACGGCGACGGTCGCCAGGACATGGTGTGGCTCAAGGATGGCTCCTCCGGCGATGCCTGCGTCTCCAAGCAGGTGAACCTGCTGTATTCGCGATTGGACGGCAACGGCAGCCCCACACTGCTGAACGC
>JBAQRU010000046.1:0-1629 GCA_049296025.1 Lysobacteraceae bacterium
GGCCTCTCCCGCGTTGCGCGCTGCATTGAAGGACGCCGATTGAAGCGACGTCGCTTGAAGCCACGCCAAAAGCCTGCTGACCGGCATCAACCGCCGACGCAGGTGCTCTCGCGATACACCTTCGACAGGCGATCGAATTCCGCCTTGCGGTCGTCGTTGCGGCCGCCGCCGATCTTCCAGCGGAATTCGGCTTCGTCGACGCGCTTTTTCCACGACACGCACAGCTGTTCGGCGGGCACCGCGACGCAGGTGTCCTGACGCATTTCGCAGGTGGTGCCGGCAGCGAGTTCGGTACTGCCATCGATGCCGACCGACTGCACCGGCGCGCAGGTCGCGGGCGGTTCGGCGCTATCGCCGAGATAATCGCGTTCGTCCCAGGTGCGGCATTGGAACAATGCGGGTGGCGCGGTACGCGCCAGGGGTTCGGGAACAGGTGTCGCCGGCACAGGTGGTGGTGTGGGAGCGGCTGCTTGCGGCTTGATCGTCGCTGTCGGCGGCACAGGCAAGGTCGGCAGCACGCCGACTTTGCGCAGCGTCTGCTGGCTGCCTTTCGGGCAGGGCACGTCGTTCTGCAGGGTGATCGCGCCGATGGCGTCGACGCAGCGGTAGATGGTGATGTCGCTCTGGGCGCGCGCGGGCGAGCACAGCGCCAGTGCGGTCAAGGCGCTGGCAAGCGCGCCCGCAAGCGCAGCGATCCGGATCGATCTCATTTCAGCGGCAGTCCTGTGCGAGGCGGGCATTGATACTGCGCTCTTCCTGGCCGAGCACCGCGCGTTCGGACGGCTGGGCGATGCTGTAGCGGCGCCGGAGCGCGTCGCGGCGGTCGACCAGACGTTCGCAGACGTCGGCCTGCGGCAGCGCATGACAGGGGTCGCGCACCCACGTGCCGCCGCCGAATTCGGAATAGGTCGGGGTCAGCACCCGGGTGCCGCCGCTGTCGTATCCGCCGCTGACGCGGCCATTGTCGACGCGGACATTCAGCCGGCCCGGTTCGTATACCACCTGCCCCGGAACCGGATAGCCGTTCGGCCACAGCGGCACCCAGTGCGCGTTGCCTTCGGGCGTGTCGCTCAGATAGCGGCTGTTGTCCGGGGCGATGCATTCGTAGAGCGGGCGCGGGGTATTGACGATGATGACCTGCGGCGGCGGGGCCACCGCGACGCCCGTCGGCGCCGGTGCGGGCAGCGGAGGCCGTGGCGGCGCGTCCTTCGGTCGCAGCATGCTGCGGGCTTCCTGGCGCTCGCCCTTGTTGCAGGGCGAATCGCGAAGGGTCAGCCGGCCCTTGGCGTCGGTGCAGCGATAGATCGTGACCGGATCGGCGGCCTGCGCTTGCGCGGACGCGGGCAGGGCCATCGCCAACGCGAGCAGGAGAAACGGGACGGAGGGGATCGGGCGCATCCGCGCATCTTGCGTCGCGCGGACGCCTGCGGGGAAGTGTTGCGAGGCACGATGTTCGCCCGGATTCAGCCCTGCGCGTGGTCAGCCGCGCAGCGAAGCGCCCGTGCAGGCATCGCGGATCGGCGTGGGCCGGTCCAGGCCGCCGGTCTCGCCGTCCAGCACGCCATCGAGACGTGCCAGCAGCACCGGGTCCAGAGCCGCCCGCAGACGCGCTGCAGGCGCATCGGCGAG
>JBAQRU010000047.1:0-14157 GCA_049296025.1 Lysobacteraceae bacterium
TGTGCGCGCTCATTTTTTGTGCGTCCGAAAAAGAAAAAAGCGCCGAGAGGCGCTTTTTTCGTGGGGAAATTCCGGTGGTGCCTGTCCGGTGGCCTCTCGGTGCCGTCAGCCCACCCGCATCGCGGCCTGCATCATCAACAGCGACACGCAGATGATGCCGATCAGCCAGCACAGCGAACGCAGCATGTGCTTGTCGGCGAGATAGAACACGCCGTGGAGGATCCGGGCGATGAGGAACACCAGCGCGAGGATCGTGACCCGGAACGGGTCGACGCCCGCAGCCTGGGCCATCAGTACGCCCGCCGCGAACGGCGCGAAGGCCTCGAAGGCATTGAGGTGCGCGGCGTTTCCGCGCTGCACCCGGGGGTGGGTCTGCTCCGCCACCCAGCCGCGCGGATTGCGGTTGTCGTAGCCCTTGGCGGCGGATTTGCCGATCGTGGCCCACAGATAGGGCAGGAACGCGGTGAGGACGATGCACCAGTAGGCAATGGCCATGAGCGGGCTCGATTGGGAGGGGATGGCCAGATTAGTTGATGCGCGGCTCCCGCACTCGCCGCGCTGGCTCTTCCCTCTCCCCGTGCAACGGGGAGAGGGTGCCCGACGGGGCGGAGGGGCGCGCTTACAACGCGTAGCCGAATTGCTGGCTGAACTGTTCGGCGAACTCGGCGTAATCGAAGCGCTGGTTCTGGGTGCCCGGATGCTCGACTTTCAGCGCGCCCATCAGATTGCCGATGCGGCCGATGGTCGGCCAGTCGTAGCCCTTCTCGATGCCGAAGATCAGACCGGCGCGGAACGCATCGCCGCAGCCGGTCGGGTCGGTGACCCGGCGCTCGTGGGCGGGCGGGATGTCGTAGACCTTGCCGCCAGCGAAAATGCGGGCGCCGCGCGGCCCCTGGGTGGCGATATAGGCCTTCACCTTGCCGGCGATGGTGTCTTCGCTCCAGCCGGTGCGCTCCTGCAGCAGATTCGACTCGTAATCGTTGACGGTCACGTAGTTCGCCTGCTCGATGAACCCGCGCAGTTCCTCGCCGTTGAACAGCGGCATGGCCTGGCCCGGGTCGAAGATGAAGGGAATGCCGGATTCGGCGAATTCCTTCGAGTTCTGCAGCATGCCCTCGCGACCGTCGGGGCTGACGATGCCGAAACTCACGTTCGGCACGTCGCGAACGTGGTTTTCGTACGAACGCATCATCGCGCCCGGGTGGAAGGCGGTGATCTGGTTGTTGTCCAGATCGGTGGTGATGAAGGCCTGGGGCGTGAACAGCTCGGGGATTTCCTTCACCCGATCCAGCGGGATGGACATTTCCGCGAACCAGTCGCGGTACGGGCCGAAATCCTGGCCCACGGTCGCCATCGGGATCGGATCGCCGCCCAGCAGTTTCAGGTTGTAGGCGATGTTGCCGGCGCAGCCGCCGAATTCGCGACGCATCCTCGGCACCAGGAACGAGACGTTCAGGATGTGGACCTTGTCCGGCAGGATGTGGTTCTTGAACTGGTCCGGGAACACCATGATGGTGTCGTAGGCCAGGGACCCGCAGATCAGGGCAGCCATCGTGTCGTGTCTTCGCTTTGAAGTGGGAGGGGAAAATAGGGCGGACCCGATACCGGATCAGGCCCGAAAAAACCGGCCGCATAGGGTAGCTGCTGGTTTGCGGCGAGACCAGCGTCACGCGTTGGGCCGGACGCAGGCCCATACTGCGGAGCGGGTGTGAACGCGGCGCTCCGATAATGCGTGAATCCCGCCGTGGAACCTGTTTTTTGTTACGCTAACAGGCTGCCGAAACCGCTCGCGATGCCAAGGACAGCGTTCGCGATGCGCAGGCAGTCTTTGCAGACAGTTTTCCCGGCGGTTCCGCCCCTTGCGCGGAAGCCCGGCACCCTCCGTCACGCTCCCCCACCGGCACGCTTCCCGATGTTCAAAAAGTTTCGCGGCATGTTCTCCAACGACCTGTCCATCGACCTGGGCACGGCCAACACCCTCATCTTCGTCCGCGGCCAGGGCATCGTCCTCAACGAGCCATCGGTGGTCGCGGTGCGCCACGACCGCGTCGGCGGCGGCAACCGTTCGGTCGCGGCGGTCGGCGCCGAAGCCAAGCAGATGCTTGGCCGCACCCCGGGACACATCACCACGGTGCGTCCGATGAAGGACGGCGTGATCGCCGACTTCACCTACACCGAGGAAATGCTCAAGCACTTCATCCGCAAGGTGCACAAGTCGCGCTTCCTCAAGCCCAGCCCGCGCGTGCTGGTGTGCGTGCCCTGCGGCTCGACCAATGTCGAGCGCCGCGCGATCAAGGAATCGGCCGAAGAAGCCGGCGCCCGCGAGGTGTATCTGATCGAGGAACCGATGGCCGCCGCGATCGGCGCCGGCCTGCCGGTGACCGAAGCGCGCGGCTCGATGGTCATCGACGTCGGCGGTGGCACCACCGAGATCGCGGTGATCGCGCTCAACGGCATCGTCTACGCGCAGTCGGTGCGCATCGGCGGCGACCGGTTCGACGAGGCGATCATCAACTACGTGCGTCGCGCCCACGGCACCCTGATCGGCGAAGCCACCGCCGAGCGCATCAAGCTGACGATCGGCTGCGCGTATCCGCAGGCCACGGTCATGGAAATGGAGGTTTCCGGCCGCAATCTCGCCGAAGGCGTGCCGCGCATGATCAAACTCAACTCCAATGAAGTGCTGGACGCGCTGCGCGAGCCGCTGGGCGGCATCACCAGCGCGGTCAAGCTCGCGCTGGAGCAGACCCCGCCGGAACTGTGCGCCGACGTCGCCGAGCGCGGCATCGTGCTCACCGGTGGCGGCGCGCTGCTGCGCGATCTCGACAAGCTGATCAGCGAGGAAACCGGCCTGCACGTGCAGGTCGCCGACGATCCGCTGACCTGCGTCGCCCGCGGCGGCGGCCGTGCGCTGGAGCTGGTCGATATGCACGGCAACGAGTTCTTCTCGCCGGAGTAAGTCGTTGTGCTCCCTCCCTTTCGCCGTGGCGGAGGGGAGGGCTGGGGAGGGGTTGGTGTTTGTCCGTCACCCCCTCCCGACCTCCCCCTGCGCGATGCGCAAGGGGAGGAGAAGGGCCGGCCATGCCCCGGACGACGATCGCCCTCCTGATTCTTTCGCGAACTCCAGACCGAATTCCCTGACGTGCCTCCCTACGCCGGCCCTTCCGCACATCGCTCCGAGGAGATCGCGGGCACGTTGCGGCTGCTGGCCGCGTTGGCGCTGGCGGTCGCGCTGATGGTGCTGGACCATCGTGGTGGTTGGCTGACCGCGATCCGCGGACAGATCGAAGTGGTCGTGCAGCCGCTGTGGCGGCTGGCGGGTCTGCCGGCGAAACTCGGTGACACCGTCCGCGACGATGCGTCCACGCGCGCGCGATTGGCGGAGGACAACGAAATCCTGCGCAACGCGCTGCTGATCAGCAGCGCACGGATCGCGCGGTTGCAGACCGCCGCCGCCGAAAACGCGCGACTGCGCGGTCTGCTCGGTGCTGCGGAGCAGGGCGGGCTCGACGTGCAGCTCGCGCCGATCCTCGACATCGCCCTCGATCCCACCCGCCAGCGTCTGGTGCTCGACATCGGCGCCGATCAGGGCGTGACCCAAGGGCAGGCGGCGATCGACGCCGGCGGCTTGATCGGCCAGGTGATCGAAGTGCGTCCGACCACCGCGACCGTGCTGCTGTTGACCGATCCCGACCATGCGGTGCCGGTGGCGGTGTCGCGCAACGGGATCCGTCTGGTCGCTTACGGGCGCGGCGATCGGCTTGAACTGGCGAACATCCCGACGTCCAGCGACGTGAAGGTCGGCGACCGGATCGTCACCTCGGGACTCGGTGGGCGATTCCCGCCCGGGTTTCCGGTCGGCACGATCACCATGCTGCGGCGCGACGAGAGCCGCGCCTTCCTGGTCGGCGACCTGAAGCCGGCCGCGCAACTCGATCGCGGCCGCGACGTGCTGCTGCTGCGGCGGTCGCGGACGGCTGCGATTGTGCCGGCACCCGCTACCGCTGCGGACGCGGCCACGGCGGGCAAGGCCGAATCAAGGCCGACCGCACCGAAGCCACCGACCACTACGCCGCCCACCACGACGGAGCCGGTGCGATGAGTCGCGTGCGCCGCCCCTGGCTGTTTCCGGCGAGCATCGCCGTCGCGCTGCTGCTCGGCCTGCTGCCGCTGCCGGCGATGCTGCAACCGCTGCGGCCGTACTGGCTCGCGCTGGTGCTGGCCTACTGGCTGCTGGAAGACCACGAGCGCGTCGGCCTGGGCCTGGCCTTCTGCATCGGCCTGCTCGCCGATGTCGCGTTCGGCAGCCTGCTCGGCGAACAGGCGCTGCGGCTGACGGTGATGACCTTCATCCTGCAGCGGTTCCGGCCGCAGCTGCGGTTCTTCCCGATGGCGCAGCAGGCGCTGGCGATCGCCGGTTTGCTGCTGAACGACCAGATCATCGTCGCGGCCATGCACCTGATGTTCGGCCAGCCGGTCCGTGGCTGGATGCAGTGGTGGACGCCGCTGATCGGTGCGCTGCTGTGGCCGCCGCTGTTCGTGCTGCTCGATGGCCTGCGCGTAGGCCGGAAAAAATAGGCACGACACGATGCGCCGCCGCTACGTCAAGAATTCCGCACAGGAAGCCGCGCAATTCCGCGTCCGCGCCGCGATCGGCTTCATCGCGGTGGCGCTTGCGCTCGTCGGCCTGTCGCTGTGGTACTTCAAGCTGCAGGTGCTGGAGCACACCGACTACGCCAAGCGTTCCGAAGCCAATCGGGTGAAACAGCGGCCGGAAGTGCCGGCGCGCGGCCTCATCTACGACCGCAAGGGCCGCGTGCTCGCCGACAACGTGCCGGCGTATCGCCTCGACGTGGTGCCCGGCGAAGCCGGCGACATCGATGCGCTGGTCGCGTCGCTGTCGCAGATCATCGCGCTCACGCCCGACGACATCGAGCGTTTCAACGACACCCGTCGCGTCACCCGCAGTTTCCTGCCGGTGACCCTGCGCCTGCGCATCACCGACGAAGAAGCCGCGCGCTTCGCTGTCGATCGCTGGCGGTATCCGGGCGTCGAACTGGTGCCGTATCTCACCCGCCGCTATCCCTACGGCGATCTGTTCGGACATGTGATCGGTTATGTCGGCCGCGTCGACAAGCAGGATCTGGAAAAACTCGGCGAAGGCACCGCCGCATTCAGCCATACCGGCAAGTCGGGGATCGAACGCTATTACGACGAGATCCTGCGCGGCAAGATCGGTTACGAACAGATCGAAACCAATGTCGATGGGCGGATCATCGGCAGCCTCGGCCGGATTCCCGCGAAACCCGGCGTCGACCTGCGCCTGAGCATCGATGCCGAACTGCAGCGCGCCGCGATCATCGCGTTCGGCGACCTCACCGGCTCCGCGGTGGTGCTCGATCCGCGCAGCGGCGAAGTGCTGGCGATGGTCAGCCTGCCCACCTACGATCCGAATCTGTTCGTCAACGGCATTTCGCACGCGAATTATCGAATGCTGATGGACGACCCGGCGAAACCGCTGTTCAACCGCAACGTGCTCGGCGGCGTCGCGCCCGGCTCCACGCTCAAGCCGCTGATCACGCTCGCCGGCCTCGACAGCGGCCTGCGCACGCCCGACGACAAAGTGCTGTCGACCGGCGAGTTCCGCATCCCCGGCCAGAAGCGCGGCTATCGCGATTCGCACGGCAGCGGTCACGGCTGGACCGACGCGCGCAAGGCGATCGGCGATTCGGTCAACACCTATTACTACCGGCTGTCGCTGGACATGGGCATCCGCAAGTTCGACGAATACCTGTCGCTGTACGGCTTCGGCGCGCCGACCGGCATCGACCTTGCCGGCGAGACCAGCGGCATCCTGCCGTCGCCGGAGTGGAAAGCGAAGAACGCGAAGAAGCAGGGCCCGTGGTATGCCGGCGATACCATCATCTCCAGCATCGGCCAGGGCTTCTGGAAAGTCACGCCGCTGCAGTTGGCGCAGGGCACCGCTGCGCTGGCCAGCGATGGCCTGCTGCGTCGCCCGCATCTGGTCAGCGCGCGCCGCGACGATTTCGACAAGCCGTGGGCGATGGTCGAACAACCGGCGCCGCGTGCGATCAGTCGCAGCGCCGCGCACCTGCAGGTGGTGCGCGACGGCATGATCCGCACCGTGCATGGCCCGGGCGGCACTGCGCGCGTGATCAGCGGTGGGCTGCCTTATCACATCGCCGGCAAGACCGGCACCGCGCAGGTCGTCAGCCGCCGCGGCAACGTCAGCATCAATCCACGCAATCTGCCGATGCATCTGCGCCATCGCGCGCTGTTCACCGGCTATGCGCCGGCCGAGGATCCGACCATCGCGCTCGCGGTGGTGGTCGAAGGCGGCGGCTACGGCGCCAGCACCGCTGCGCCGATCGCGCGCAAGATCTTCGACGCATGGCTGCTCGGCAAAATGCCGGAACAGGATCCGGCGGCAATGGCAGCGGCGCTGGCGACCAATCCATTCGCGAATGTCGTCTCCGCTGCGAGCACGGCGCCGACAACACCCGCGGACGCGAATGCACGCGTCGAGCCCGTCACCGCCGAGCCTGCGCCATGACAACCTTCGTCCGCTGGCTGCTGGATATTTTCCTGCGCCTCACCCGCACGCTCGACTGGCCCTTGCTGATGGCGCTGCTGGCGCTGATGGGCGTGGGTCTCGCGGTGCTGTACAGCGCCGGCAACGAAAACCCGCGCCTGGTGATGGCGCAGGGTGCGCGCTACGGCATCGGTCTGGGCGCGATGTGGCTGCTCTCGCGGGTGCCGACGACGCAGCTGCGCAGCGTGACGCCGCTGGTGTTCGCCGGTTCGCTGCTGCCGCTGGTGGCGGTGCTGTTCATCGGCCAGGGCAAGCACGGCAATCACTGGATCAATCTCGGCGTGTTCTACTTCCAGCCGGCCGAAGTGCTGAAGCTCAGTCTGCCGATGATGGTCGCGTGGTTCCTGCATCGCGAACGCCTGCCTCCGCGCGTGCTCACGGTGCTCACCGCAGGCGCCATCATCGCCGCGCCGACGCTGTTGATCCTGCTCCAGCCCGACTTCGGCACCGCCATGCTGGTCGCCGCCAGCGGCGCGTTCGCACTGTTCCTCGCAGGCCTGCCGTGGCGCTGGTTTGCGGCTGCAGGCGCCAGCGTCGCCGCCGCCGCACCGGTGGCGTGGTTCTGGCTGCTGCGGCCGTACCAGAAAGACCGCATCCGCACTTTCCTCAATCCCGAATCCGATCCGCTTGGCACCGGCTGGAACATCATCCAGTCGAAGATCGCGATCGGCTCCGGCAACTGGACCGGCCAGGGTTGGGGCCAGGGCACGCAGTCGCATCTCGATTACCTGCCCGAGCACACCACCGACTTCATCTTCGCCGTGCTGTCGGAAGAATTCGGCTGGGTCGGTGTCGCCACCGTGCTTGCGCTCTACACCTTCGTCGTCGGCCGCTGTCTGTGGATCGCCAGCGAAGCGCGCGACACCTACTCGCGCCTGCTCGCCGGTGCGCTCGGCCTCGCGTTCTCGGTGTACGTGATCGTCAACGGCAGCATGATTTCCGGCCTGCTGCCGGTGGTGGGCGTGCCGATGCCGCTGCTCAGCTACGGCGGCACTGCGGCGGTGTCACTGCTTGCGGGTCTGGGCGTGGTGATGGCGATGAAAGAGCGGCGCTGATGGTGCGGATTGCCGGCTTTACGTTGCGTGCTTGCCGCGCGTGCGTGGACTCGCGAGTTTGAGCAACTGCTTGAAATAAAATCCGGGCAACCAGCGCTTCAACCGCCAGCGCATCGGCTCGCGCCTGGTCGGGATGATCATGAACTCGCCGCGTTCCGCCGCCGCGAATACCTTGTCGGCGACGCCGTCGAGCGTATCCGGCGAGGTGTCCATCAGTTTGATCACCTTCGCCTTGACCGTCTCGCTGGCGAACGCGGTTTCCAGCAGATTGGTGCGGAAGAACGCGGGGCAGATCACGCTGACGCGGACGCCATGGTGATGCGTTTCGGCGCGCAACTGTTCCGACAGCGCCACCACGGCGGCTTTCGCGACGCCGTACGTCATCATGCCCGGCGCGCCGGCCAGACCCGCGAAACTCGCGGTGTTGATGATCTGCCCCTTGCGCGCGACCAGCATCGCGGGCAGGAACAGCCGGCAACCACGCACGACACCGACCAGATCGACGTCCAGGATCTTCCGCCATTCTTCCATCGTGGTCTCGACCATCGGCCCGACCGACGCGATGCCCGCGTTGTTGATCAACACGTCCAGCCCGCCCCATTCGCGCTCGATGCGATCGTGCAGCGCCTGCATCGATGCGTCGTCGCCGACATCGGCGACGTGCGCAAGATGACCGGTGCCCGGGAGCGCCGCTGCCGCGGCTTCGGCGCGGTCCGCGAGTAGATCGACGCAGGCCACGCGCGCACCGCCGCGCGCATAGCGGTGCGCGAGGGCGAGACCCAGCCCGCTGCCGGCGCCGGTGATCAAAACGCGTCGTCGATTCGTGTCCATCGGTACCGTTCGTGTGCTGTGCTAGTCTCGGCAGCATAGCAAGCGGGCGCATGCGCGCTCTCGTTCCCATCCCAGGATTTGGCCCATCCATGTCGACACCCGACCCTCTCTTCGACCTTGCCGGCAAGATCGCATTGGTCAGCGGCGCATCGCGCGGCATCGGCGAATCCATCGCCCATCTGCTCGCCGCGCATGGCGCGCATGTCGTCTGCACATCGCGCAATGTCGAGGCGTGCGCGGTGGTCGCGGATGCGATTCGCGCAGCCGGCGGCTCCGCCGAAGCGCACGCGCTGCATGTCGGCGAACCCGATGCGATCGAAGCGCTGTTCGACACGCTCGATGCGGCTGGCAAGGCGCCCGATCTCCTGGTCAACAACGCCGCCGCCAATCCGTATTTCGGCCCGATGATCGACATGGATCTGGGCAGCTACCAGAAAACCGTCGACGTGAATCTGCGCGGCTATTTCTGGGCGACGGTGCAGGCGGCGCGGCGGATGAAAGCCAAGGGCGGCGGCAGTATCGTCAACATCGCCTCGGTCAACGCGAAGCGGCCGGCAGCCGGGCAGGGCGTCTATTCGATGACCAAGGCGGGCATCGTCAACATGACCGAAGGTTTCGCCAAGGAGCTGGCTTTGCACGGTGTCCGCATCAATGCGGTGTTGCCGGGCTTGACCGATACGAAGTTCGCGTCGGCCATCACTTCCAATCCGAAGCTGATGGGCATGATGTCGCAGTTGATTCCGATGGGGCGCAGCGCGCAGCCGGACGAGATCGCGCCGGCGGTGTTGTTTCTGTGTTCGCCGGCTGCTGGCTATGTCACTGGTACTTGTCTTGTGGTGGATGGTGGTTATTTGGCGTAGTTATGTGTGAGTTCCGCTTGATGGGTTGGGTTGGAATTTCGTCACGACCCAGTCCGCCGGTGCGGTAACCTTATTGTCGAGGGGACGAAACACTTCTCCGGAAGTGCTGGCAACTGGAGTGCGACTGCGCGGCAGTCTGAGAGCCTGTTCAAAATCTTTTCGCGTTGAAAATTTCGCTCGCCATTCCCGCTTTCGCGGGAATGATGAGCAAAAGCGATGTTTATGGTGAGATTTTGAACAGGCTCTCAGTCTCATCGGGTGTGATCGGCGGGCGACGACTTGCCGCGTTTGGCGTAAAGCAGGAGCGTCACTTCCGGGAAGGTGCGCCCGACCCGTATGCTGGAGACTCGCCGCCAGCCTGGAGTTTCCCATGCGTTCGCTGCACGTCATCGTGGCTGTTCTCGCCTTCGCAGCGCTCGCCAGCTGCGCCCATGTCGGTGTAGCCGACCGCGATGTCATCGCAAGACAGCTCGCCGCGCCCTCGCGCAGCGCCGATGATCGCGAACGGGATGCGCGCGACCGTCCGGATGCCGTGCTCGAACTCGCAGGTTTCGCTCGCGGCGATACCATCGCCGACATCTTCGGCGGTGGTGGCTACTACAGCGAGATCATTTCCGGCATCGTCGGCCCGCGCGGCCAGGTCCTGCTGATCAACAACGCTGCCTACGACGCTTACGCGAAGAAAGGCCTCGAACCCCGTCTCGCCGGCAACCGTCTGCCCAACGTCCGCTATTCGATCGAGCCGAACGATGCCATGGGCCTCGGCGAAAACGCACTGGACGGCGCGCTGATCGTGATGTCGTATCACGATCTTTACCACGCCGACCCGGACAGCGGCTGGCAGGCGATCGACGCCGGACAGTTCATCGACCAGATCGTGAGTGCGCTGAAACCGGGCGGACGCTTGCTGATCGTCGATCACGCCGCGCGCGAAGGCACCGGCAAGGCCGACGCGCAGGCGCTGCACCGGATCGAGGAAACGTTCGCGGTTCGCGATTTCAAGGCGCATGGGTTGGAGTTCGTCGGCAGCATCGAAACCCTGCGTAACCGCGACGACGACCGCAGCAGCAACGTGTTCGATCCTGCGATCAAAGGCAGGACCGATCGATTCGTGCATCTCTACCGCAAACCGTGACGCCCTTGCCGGCGAGGAAGGCGCTCTGTACCGTGGACGCGTGACGCCAAGTTCGGCGACACGCTGCCCAGGCCGCAACGCATGCTGTATCTGTCCGCACTGCATCTGTATCCGCTGAAGTCTGCCGCGGGTCTCTCGCTCGAAGCGCTCGATATCCTTGCGCGCGGTCCGCGTCATGATCGCCGTTGGTTGGTGATCGATGCCGATGGTCGTTTCGTCACCGCCCGACAGGTCTCGCGGATGGTGCTGATCCGCGCGCAAGTGCTGGAGAACCGCCTGCGTCTTTCCGCGCCCGGCGTGCCCGGTCTCGATGTCGCACCTGCGCTGCCGGACGCACCGCGCCTGCGCGTGTCGATCTGGAAGGACGCGGTCGATGCGCCGGCCGTCGACCCCGCCGCCGATGCGTGGCTGAGTACATTCCTACAGCAGCCGGTGCGGCTGGTGCACATGGACGCCGCCGCGAGACGGGCGGTCGATCCCGCCTATGCGCGGCCCGGCGATGAAGTGAGCTTCGCCGATGGCTATCCGCTGCTGGTCATCTCGCAGGCGGCGCTCGATGGCTTGAATGCGCGTCTTGTCGACGCGGGCCGCGCGCCGGTCGCGATGGCGCAGTTCCGGCCGAACCTCGTCGTCGCCGATGCCGCCGCGCATGCCGAGGACGGCTGGAAGCGCGTGCGCATCGGCGAGATCGAATTCGATGCGGTGAAGCCGTGCACGCGCTGCGTGTTCACCACCGTCGATCCGGTCAGCGGTCAGCGTCGCGACGACGGCGAGCCGCTGAACATCCTCAAGGATTATCGACGCACGCCGACGGGCATCACCTTCGGCATGAATCTGATTCCCAGGCTGGGATCGCGCAGCATCGGCACATTGCGCGTCGGCGATACGATCGAAACGCTCGATTGAGCGCAGTGTCGGCGGTTACTCGGAATCCACGCCGGCCAGATCCATCACCCACTTCGGCACGACAGGTTCTCCGTCGTAGAACGTTTTCGGCTTTTTCTCCGCCATCGCCCAGCGATGCAGCCAGCTCGGCCCGTAGCGGCCGTGATAGCCGTCTTCGCGTGCGTAGGCGGGATCGCGCATCGCGTCATCGAGCGTCACGAAACGATAGCCGCGACGCTTGATGCCGGCGATCAGTTCCGCATACGCCTCGGCGTTGAGTTCGTTGGCGTGCAGCAACAGCGTCTGCGGCAGCGCATAGCCCAGCAGCGCCTGCGATTGCCGCTCGTAGTAATCGATCTTGTTGAGCATGTACGGCACATAGCCCAGACGCAGGCGTTCGAGCAGCGCCGCGCGCTCGGGCGTGTCCGCCTGTCCGTCGAGCACGCGCGCGTAGGCGAACGCCCAGACCCACTCGCCGTTGTCGACCGTCACCGGCGCGACGCGGTAGCCGTGCCGCGAAAGGAAATCCGTCACTGCGGCTTTGTCTTCGGCGGTGCGGCCGGCGCGCAGGTACGGGTGCCGGAACCACTGCGGCGTCTGTCCGCGCTTCGCGAGCATCGGCCGCAGCACGCGTTCGCCGCGCAGGATCGCATCCTCGAACGCGGGAATCCCGACCACGTGCAGATCGACGTGACCGTAGGTGTGATTGCCGAGCGCATGACCGGCGTCGAGCCAGGCGTCGAGCATCGCCACGCGTTCGGGCTGCAACACACCGTCGCGCTCGAGTTTGTCCTCGTTGACGAAACCGGTCACCGGCACGTTGCCGATGCGCAGTTGTTCCAGCAGCGCGGCGTGACGCGTGCGCAGCGCCTCGGGCGACGTCGTCGACATGCGCTGCCACGGCAGATCGTCGATGGTGACGGCGATGCGGCGGTCGGGCTCGGCGGCCTGCGCGGAGAATGCGCACAGCAGGGCCAGGAGAGAGAACAGTCGGTGCATGGCGGGGCTCCGAGGGCGGCGATCCATGGACTTTACACGACCGTGCCGGGCGCATCCGTCGCCGTCGTCCGCTCGTGTGGTGCGGATCGCCGTAAAAGAAACGGCGGCCTCACGGTCGCCGTTCCGATGCGTCGCGAATGACGCTACGCATGTTGACGTCGCCCCATGCTTATCGCACCACGAACACCACCGCCGTGCGCGGAGGCACGCTGAAGCGACCGCTGATGCTGTCGTAAGTCGCCTGCGCGGCGCGACGGTCTGCTGCATCGACGGCGGTGTGCACGGGATGCAGGCGATAACGCTTGCCGGCTTCCTCCGCAATCGTCAGCGACTGCGGCACCTTGTCGACGTTGACGAAATACAGCACCTCGCGGAAACCCGCGCCGTGATAGCCGCTGCCGTCGAGATGCGCGGCCAGTACCGTGGCCACCTGCCCGCTGCCGGTGTTGCGGAACGCCAGACGCTGTTTGATGTCGTCGGCGGTGCGCAGGCGGAACAGGCGCGAGCTGGCGCGGATCTTCACCAGATCGCGGAACGCATCACGGGTCCAGCGGATCTCGGTGTCGGTCGGCTTGATCTGCGCATTCGCCAACAGCGGCGCCATCACCGACCAGTTGCCGCCGTTGTCGCCCTGCGGCGGCAGACCGGCGGCGAAACCGTTGTCCCGGTAGCTCCAGTCTATACGGTTGAACCAGTCGCCGCTGTCGTAGCTGTTGCGGTCCAGCGACTTGCTGCGCAGCGTGTCGACACCGGCATGGAAGTACGACACGCCCTGGCTGAAGCTGTTGATCGCGGCGCCGAGGATCTGCACGCGCGCGCGGTCCTCGCGGCTGGTGGCGGCCGGCAGCTTGAACGCGTTGTTGTCGAACAGCGTCCAGTTGTCGTGGTTCTCGACGTAGTTCACCACTTCCTGCGGATCGACGACGTAGCCGGCCGGCTGGCCGCCGTAGTCGATCTGGTCCAGGCGCAGGGTCGCATCCCAATGCGTCTTCATCACGTAATCGCGGATCGAGCCGGCGAGGCCGACCTTGATCACGTCGCCCGACCACATCAGATCGTTGCGGCTCTTGTTGCCGCCGCTGCCGTTGTCGTCGTAATGCATGCCGTTGATGTAGCCCTGGTTGCTGCGCAGCGCATTGCCGCTGTCGAAACCGGAACCGCCGCGGACATGATCGCGTGCGCGATCGCTGAAAGTGCCGATGCCGCTGCCGTTGAGCGACAGCTGCGAGGCCTGCACGAAGCGCGCGCCGTTGGCGACTTCGCCGAAGTTCCAGCCTTCGCCGATCAGTTGGATCGGGTGGCCGGCGGCGGCCGAAACTTCGTCGCGCAGCCGTTCCATCACCGCGCGCGGCTGATGGCCCATCAGGTCGAAGCGGAAGGAATCGATCCGGTACTGCGTGGCCCAGGTCTTGACCGAATCGATCATCAGCTTGGCCATCATCCGGTTCTCGGTGGCGGTGTTCTCGCAGCAGGTCGAGCGTTCGATATCGCCCGCCGCGTTGAGGCGCTGGTAGTAGCCGGGCACGATGCGGTCGAGGACCGATTTGTCGTTCTGGCCCGAAGCGCTGGTGTGGTTGTAGACCACGTCCATGCCCACCCGCAGGCCGGCCGAATTCAGCGCCATCACCATCGCGCGGAATTCGCGGATGCGCGCGGCGCCGTCGTCGGCATTGCTGGCGAAGCTGCCTTCCGGTGCGGTGAAGTGCCAGGGGTCGTAGCCCCAGTTGAAACAGTCGGTCGCGCGTGCGGCGCCGGCTGCGGCCTGCTGCGCTTCGGAGT
>JBAQRU010000048.1:0-3655 GCA_049296025.1 Lysobacteraceae bacterium
CTCGACACGCTGATCGCGCGACTGCTGCTGCCGGCCGGTGCGTTCGGCGCGGCGGTGTGGGCGCAGTCCGTCGGTGTGGGGCTGTTCAATCTGGCCCCGGAGGCGCTGCCGATGTGGCTCGAAGCGCTGCTCGCCCTGCTGCTGCTGGATCTTGCGATCTACTGGCAGCATCGCTGGCTGCATGCGGTGCCGTGGCTGTGGCGGCTGCATCGTACCCATCACACCGACACCACCCTCGATGCCACCTCCGCGCTGCGCTTCCATCCACTGGAGATGCTGGTCTCGCTGGCCTACAAGTGCGCGCTGGCGATCGCGCTGGGCGTCGATCCGGCGGTGCTGCTGGCGTTCGAGGCGCTGCTGTCGAGCTTCGCGCTGATCACCCACGCCAATCTGTCGCTGCCGCCGCGCCTGGACACCGCGCTGCGCTGGGTGCTGGTGACGCCGGCCATGCACTGGATCCATCACAGCACCCATCGCGACGAACAGCAGCGCAATTTCGGCTTCCATGTCAGCGTCTGGGATCGGCTGTTCGGCAGCTATGCAGTGCACGCGCGCGATCGGCCGCAGACGTTCGGCGTTGAAGGCGTGGGTATCGAGCGCGCGACGCGCGTTGTCGAACTGCTGCGCGAGCCGTTTCGCGAAGACGGAGTGATCGATTCAAGCGGGGAAACGAAGGTCGTGTAGCCATCGTGCGAGCGCCGCCTGTTTCGGCGTCGGCGCCGACAGCGCGCGCATCGCTTCGACCAGTGCGTCCAGATCATCGACGATGTCGACATCGCGCAGCCGGCGCAGGGTCGCCACCGACGAATCGCCAAGCGCATCGAGAAAACGCATCGCAGTATCGGACTGCGACCACGGCGTCTCCGACCACGCATGTTCCGGTACCGCGATGCGCGTGCCGAACAGCCAGAAACCGCCGTCTTCGCTGGGGCCGATGGCGTGGTCGTGGGTGTCGAGTGCGGTGCCGGCGGCCAGCACGTCGTCGGCGCGCAGCTGCGGCGCGTCGGCGCCGATCAGCACCGCGCGGCCGTGCCGTTCGCGCAAGGTCCCGCAGACGGTGCGCATGCGCGCGCCGAGATCGCCGTCGCCCTGCGCGATGCGCGGCAGGGCGCGCCAGATCGGTGTGTCCAGTGCATCGGCTTCCGCCACTGCCCAGTAGGCCACGAGTCCGGGCATTGATGCCTGCGCTTGCATGACGACATCGGCGACGGCGGCTGCGGCATGGCGATGAAAAACCTCTGCCGCATCCTGCCCGATCGCCTGCGCAAGCCGGGTTTTCAGCGGCGAATGCCCCGGCGTCTTCACGAAGATGGCAAGGCCTGCCGATGCGACTGTCATCGACGCATCTCGCGCCACGCCTGATTGGCGGTCAGCCGCAGATGATGCAGGGTCGTGCGCAGCCAGCCGCGCTCCGCGTACTTGCGCGCGCTCGTGATCAATGCGGCGTCGATCTCGTGCAACTGCAGTCCCGCACGGCGCGCGCGCCACACCAGCGCATGATCTTCGCCGTAGGCAAGCCGCGGATCGAAGCCGTCGAGACGCTCGAATGCCAGGCGTGGAATCAGCAGACCCTGATCGCCGAACGGCAGGCCGAGCCGACGCGAGCGCCAGTTCGCGCCCATCGCATTCGCGCGCATCGCCCATTGCAGCGGCTTCGGTCCGCCCGCATCGAACCGCAGCCGGAACCAGCCCAGTGCGGATTGGTCGCGTTCGAGGAAGGCACGCAGCGCAGGCAGCGTTTCGGGCGTGAACCGGGTGTCGGCGTGCAGGAACCACAGCCACGTGCGCCGCGCCGCGTGAGCGCCGGCATTCTGCTGGTGCGCACGGCCTGCCGGCGCACGCATGGCGTCGGCGGGCATCGGCTGCGCATCGCCATCCGCGAACACCGGCAGCAACTCGGCAGCGGCGGCGTGTTCGCGCAGCGCGGCGTACAGCGGTGGCCAGGCGCGATCGCCAGGCCCGACCGGCAACACGATCGACACCTGCGACAGCGGATCGCTCATCCGGTCAGCGCACCGCCGCAACTGCTGCCGCTGCCGGCGGTGCAGGCGTAGCAGTGGCGGCCGAATGCGATCGGCCAGCGTTCGATTTCGTCGAGACGCGCGATGTCCCACAGTGTGCAGCGCTGCGCGCCCGCAGGCAGCGGCAGCATCTGGTTGAAGTCGCAGTCGTACAGCGTGCCGTCCCAGCCGACCGACACCAGATTGCGGCACATCACGCCCTCGGCCGCGCGCGGATTGAAGTGATCGATCAGCAGCTGCATGTACGCGTCGAGTTGACCGTCGCGTTGCAGTGCGTGCAGGAAACGTTTGATCGGCATATTCGCGATCGTGAACAGCCGGTGGAAGACGATGCCGAAATCATCGAACAGGCGCGTGCGGTAATCCGTTTCGAGAGCGGCCTGCGCTGGCGGCAGCGACGGCCCGCCGGGGTTGTAGACCAGATCGAGTTCCAAGGCGCTGTCTTCGCGGCCGTAGCCCAGCGCATTGAGCCGCTGAAGCGCTTCGATGCTCTGCAGGAACACGCCCTTGCCGCGCTGCTTTTCGACATTCGCCGACGAGTAGCACGGCAGCGAGGCGACCACCGCGATGCCGTTTTCGGCGAGAAATCCGGCGGTGTCCTCCTGTCCGGGCTCGAACAGCACGGTCAGGTTGCAGCGGTCGATGACCTTCAGTCCGTGCGCGCGTCCGGCCGCCGCGAGCCGGCGGAAATGCGGATGCAGCTCCGGCGCGCCGCCGGTGATGTCCAGCGTGTGCAGCGCCGGTGCGGTCGAGATCAGTGCGATCAGCCGGTCGATGCCGCGCGCGTCCAGCGCCTCCTCGCGCTTCGGCCCGGATTCGACGTGGCAGTGCGTGCACGCCAGATTGCAGCGTGCGGTCAGATTCACCTGCAGGATTTCCAGCGGCGTGCGCGACAGCGACAGGCCGTGGCGTTCGAGCATGCGCGCGAACGGCACGGCCGGCGCGGCGATCGCGAATGCTTCCGGTTCGGCGAAGCCGGTGTTCATCGCTGCGTGGCCGGGACGAAATCGATGTCGCCGAACCAGGTGGTCGCGGTTTCGCCGGTGCCATCGGTGTCCACCGAGACCGCGACGCCGATGATGCGTTTCGGATCGGTGTTGAATGCGCGCCGGTAGTCTTCGGTCACGTCGCGCTTGAACGACACCCACTTGCCCAGCGGCGTGTCGCCGTTGGCGGCGACCACCAGCGCGACGAAAGGCGTTTCGGCGCTTTCGTGGATGCTGTCGACCGGGTGGCGGTTGTCCCAGACGTAGCACAGTGCGGCCGACAGCTGCTGCGTGCCGAGGCGCGCGCGCCCGAGCTTGAACCGCGCGCGTTCCTTCAGGGTCATCGCGTCTTCGCTGCGCTCGAAGTACACGTAGATGCGCGCGACCTGATCGTCGCGGTCGCTGTCGGTGAGGTCCGCGCCCTGCAGCATCCGCTGGGTGCGCCAGCGCCAGCGCATCACCGGCGTCTGTTTGGGATCGACGAACATGCCGTGGCGCAGCGACGACGCCGAACCATCGGCGCGCGCCCGCAGCACGATGGTGCCGCCATCGTTCACGAGGTCGTAGAACGTCTGATGCGCGACTTTCGGCAGCGCCTGCACCGCCCAGCCCGGCGGCGCAGTGGCGGCCAGCGGGCCGGACGAAAAC
>JBAQRU010000049.1:0-8922 GCA_049296025.1 Lysobacteraceae bacterium
CCTGCGGTTCGATCACGACACAGCCGGGCAGATCGGTTTCGATGATTTTCATGCGCGCGCCAGACTCACGGGACGAAACCGCGCTCGGCGAGGCCGAGCAGATACTGACCATAACCGTTCTTGGCCAGGGGCTTGGCCAGCGCTTCCAACTGCGCGGCATCGATCCAACCATTGTTCCAGGCGATTTCCTCGGGACAGCACACGCGCAGCCCCTGCCGCGCCTCGATGGTTTCGATGTAATTCGAGGCTTCGAGCAGCGACTGGTGAGTGCCGGTGTCCAGCCATGCATAGCCGCGACCGAGTTGCTGCAGATGCAGGGAACCCTCGTCGAGATAGCGCCGGTTGAGATCGGTGATCTCCAACTCGCCGCGCGGAGACGGCTTGAGGTCCGCCGCGAAATCGCTGGCGCGACCGTCGTAGAAATACAGACCGGTGACCGCGTAGTTCGATTTTGGTTTTGGCGGTTTTTCTTCGAGGCCGACCACTCTGCCGGTGGCGTCGAATTCGGCCACGCCATAGCGCTCCGGATCTCTGACCCAATAGCCGAATACGGTCGCGCCGTGCCGCAGCATGTCCGCTTCCTTCAGCATGTGGGTGAGACCCGGACCGTGGAAAATATTGTCGCCCAATACCAGGCAGCTGGGCTGGCCGTTCACGAATTCGCGGCCGATCAGATAGGCCTGCGCCAGTCCGTCCGGACTCGGTTGCGCGGCGTATTCGATACGCATGCCCCACTGCGAGCCGTCGCCGAGCAGCATCTTGAACAGCGCCTGTTCGTGCGGCGTGTTGATCACCAGCACTTCGCGGATGCCCGCCAGCATCAGCACGCTCAGCGGGTAGTAGATCATCGGCTTGTCGTAGACCGGCAGCAATTGCTTGCTGACCGCCTGGGTGATCGGATACAGCCGCGTGCCCGAGCCTCCAGCGAGAATGATGCCTTTGCGCACGGTCATGCCACGCCTCCGATGCGTTCCAGACGATAGCTGCCGTCGAGCACGCGATTGACCCAGGCCTGTTGATCGAGATACCAGTCGACGGTGCGCGCAATACCCTGTTCGAAGGTCATCGAAGGCATCCAGCCGAGCTCGCCCTGCAGCTTCGAAGCGTCGATCGCGTAACGCCGGTCGTGACCGGGACGGTCCTTGACATAGGTGATGAGCGACTCGCGCGCCCGCCCATCGGCAAGCGGGCGGCGTTGATCGAGCAATGCGCAGATCGTCTGCACGACGACGATGTTCTCGCGCTCGGCGTCGCCACCGACGTTGTAGACCTCGCCGACGCGACCGCGTTCGAGCACCGCGCGGATCGCGCTGCAGTGGTCGCCCACGTACAGCCAATCGCGCACGTTGCGACCGTCGCCGTACACCGGCAGCGACTCGCCGGCGAGCGCCCTGGCGATGATCAGCGGAATGAGCTTTTCCGGGAACTGATACGGACCGTAATTGTTCGAGCAGTTGGTGGTGAGGACCGGCAAGCCGTAGGTGTGATGGAAGGCGCGGACCAGATGGTCGGACGCCGCCTTGGATGCGGAGTATGGCGAATTCGGGGCATAGGGCGTGGTCTCGGTGAACTTGCCGGTGTCGCCAAGCGAACCGTAGACCTCATCGGTGGACACGTGCAGGAAGCGGAACCCATCGCGACTCGAACCTTCGAGGTTTTTCCAGTAATCGCGGGCGCATTCGAGCAGGCCCAGCGTGCCGACGACATTCGTCTGCACGAACGCAGCGGGACCATCGATCGATCGGTCGACATGACTCTCGGCCGCGAAGTTGATCACCGCATCGGGCCGGTGCTCGGCGAAGAGTTTTGGCAGCAGGTCGCGGTCGCCGATGTCGCCCTTCACGAACACGTGCGCCGGATTGCCGGTCAGCGCCGCGAGCGTATCGAGATTGCCGGCGTAGGTCAGCGCATCCAAATTGATGATGCGGACACCGCTTGCGACCGCATCCAGTACGAAATTTCCACCGATGAACCCGGCGCCGCCGGTCACAAGCCATGTCGACACGCGCATGCTCCTGTTAAACATGAAGAATTCGGCCATTGTAACTGCAGGCAAGAGGGCGAACGGAGCTGCCGCATGAACACCTGAATGGGCTCAAACCGCATCCCACACGCAGTGTCCCGCTTTCTTCCGGATCGCTTCCAGGCGCAGCAGGTGCGCCGCCTGTTCATCATCACTGACATGCACCCTTCCGCGCGCAGCAGCTTCCACCGCCAACGCTTCGAATGCGACCGCCATTTTCGGAGCACCGTCCTCGTTGCCGGCAGGCGCGCCGAAACCGATTTCGCTTTGTCCCGAAGTCAGCGCCAGATACACATCGACCAACAATTGCGCGTCGAGCAGCGCGCCATGCAGATGGCGGTGGGCGTTGTCCACGCCGAGACGTTTGCACAGTGCATCCAATGAATTGCGCTGGCCCGGATAGCGCTTGCGCGCCATGTCGAGCGAATCCTCGATGCCGCTGACCCGGTCGCGCAGGCGACCGTATCGCGCGCCCAGCAGCGACAACTCGTTGTCGAGAAAACCGACGTCGAAGGCCGCGTTGTGGATGATCAGTTCGGCACCATCGACGAATTCGAGGAATGCGTCGGCGATTTCGCCGAATCGCGGCTTGTCGGCGAGAAATTCGAGGGTCAGTCCGGTGACTTCCTGCGCGCCGGGCTCGAATTCGCGATCCGGGTGGATGTACTGCTGGTACGTGCGCCCGGTGGGCCGGCGTTCGATCAGCTCGACGCAGCCGATTTCGACCACGCGGTTGCCTTTCTTCCACTCCAGTCCGGTGGTTTCGGTATCGAGGACGATCTGTCTCATGCGCGGACGCTGCCCTGTCGTTGATCCGTTTTGTACGCAAGCGCCTGGTCGCGGGCCAGCGTGTCGACACGCTCGTTGTCGGGATCGCCGGAATGGCCTTTCACCCAGCGCCAGTCGATGCTGTGCCGCAACGTCGCGGTGTGCAGGCGCTCCCAGAGATCGCGGTTTTTCACCGGGTCGCCGCCGGCGGTTTTCCAGTGTCGGCGCACCCAGTTCGGCATCCATTCGGTGATGCCCTGGCGGACGTATTGCGAATCGGTGACCAGCATGACCGCGCAGGGTTCGCTCAGTGTCTCCAGCCCGACGATCGCCGCCATCAATTCCATGCGGTTGTTGGTGGTCAGCGACTCACCGCCGGCAAGCTCGCGCTCGCGCTCGTTGTAGCGCAGCAGCGCGGCCCAGCCACCCGGGCCGGGATTGCCGAGGCAAGCGCCATCGGTGTGGATCTCCACATGTTTCATGGCGGCATGCTTCATGGCGGCATGTTTGGTGGCATCGGATTTCACGGCATCGGGCTTCAAGCGGCAGGAACTCCGTCGGATAAGGCCATCGGCTTGCGCAAGCGCATCGGCGTCATGGGAAAAGCGCGCTTCTCGGCGCGCTGCAGGTACGCCGCACGCAGCCCCGGGCCCGATTGCAGGCTGGGCGATGCCGTGGGTGACCATTGCGGCCCGACCCCTTGGGCAACCGGCTCCGGGGTCAGTCCGGCATCGGACAACAAACGGCGCCAGGTCGAAGGATCGCAGGCGGACTGGCCGCTGCCATACCAGCGCAGCCGATACGGCGACAGCGGATTCAGCGCCAACAGTCCCAGTCGCCCGCCCGGCACGAGCACCCGCGCGCATTCTTCGATCAGGGCAACGGATTCGGCGCGGTCGCCATCGAGCACATGCTGCAACACCACCGCACCCAGGGATTCGCTGGCCAAGGGCAGCGGCAGCCGGCACCGCACAGCACCCCGCCAGCCGTCGGACGAGGCGATCAGACGCAGCCCACGGCCTTCCGGAATTTCGGCCGTCAAGGTCGGCGCCAGCCACAGCCATGGCAAACCAACCACCGGATGGGCCGCCAGCGCGTCGGCGACGACCGTGTGCTCGCTGTCGAGGACCGCCTGCCCGGCCGGTAACAGAAACCACTGTTTCGCGGCGGCGTGCTGGGCTTGGTGGGACAATGCGGGCATCCGGCCATTGTAAGCCGCCGCCCCACCGACTTGCCCCATTCGAACGCCTGACGGATCCCCATGCGCCTGCTCACCCTGCCCGCCTTCGACGACAACTACATCTGGAGTCTGGTCGGCGACGATGGCCGCGCACTCTTCGTCGACCCGGGCGATGCCGAGCCAGTACTGACCGCTGTTGCCGAGGGTCTGCGGCCGATCGGCATCCTGATCACCCATCACCACGCCGATCACATCGGCGGACTCGCACCGCTCCACCAGCATTGGCCGGACCTCCCGATTCACGCGCCGCACGATGCGCGGATCGGGATCGCCACCCACCGCGTGGGCGATGGCGATGCGGTCCAGGTCGGCGACTGGCGGTTCGATGTGCTCGAGATACCCGGCCATACCCGCAGTCACATCGCGTTCTACAGCGACCGCATCGGCGGCGACTCGGGCGGAGGTCTGCTGTTCTGCGGCGATACCCTGTTCAGCCTCGGCTGCGGGCGGCTGTTCGAAGGCACGCCAGCGCAGATGCTCGGTTCGCTCGAGCGGCTTGCGGCACTGCCGGGCGACACCCGGGTGTGCTGCACCCACGAGTACACTGCGGGCAACGCCGCGTTCGCGCTGACGGTCGATCCCGGCAATCCCGCGCTGCGTGAGCGCGCCGACGCGGTCCGCGCGCTGCGCGCCGCATCGAAGCCGACCCTGCCCAGTACGCTTGCGCTGGAAATCGCGACCAATCCGTTCCTCCGCTGCGATTCGCCCGCCGTGCTCGGCGCCATCACGACCCGGCTGGGACACATGCCTGCAGACCGGGTCGGGACATTCGCCGAACTGCGGCGCTGGAAGGATGTCTTCCGGAGTTGAGGCGACCGGCATACAGACGGCAGCCGATTGTCGACTGCGCGTGGCACACTTACCTTTCCGAACAAAACACGAGAAGACCATGGGGTTTCTGCAAGGCAAACGCGCCCTGATCACCGGCATCGCCAGCGAGCGTTCCATCGCCACCGGCATCGCCGAAGCCATGCACCGCGAAGGCGCGGAACTGGCCTTCACCTACCAGAACGAAAAGCTCAAGACCCGCGTCGAAAGCGCGGCGGCGGAATACGGTTCCAACATCGTGCTGCCGCTGGACGTGAGTGACGACGCGCAAATCGCCGCCTGCTTCGCTGAACTGGGCAAGCACTGGGACGGCTTCGACATCCTGATCCACGCCATCGCCTTCGCGCCGCGCGAAGCGATCACCGGCCAGTTCCTCGATGGCCTGACCCGCGAAAATTTCGCCATGGCGCACGACATCTCGGCCTACTCGCTGGCGGCGATGTCCAAGGCCGCGCAGCCGATGATGGCCGGCCGCAACGGTTCGATCCTCACCCTCACCTACCTCGGCGCGGAGCGCGCACTGGCCGGCTACAACGTCATGGGCGTGGCCAAGGCCAGTCTCGAATCGACGGTGCGCTACCTCGCCTACAACCTCGGCCCGGAAGGCACGCGCGTGAATGCGATTTCCGCTGGCCCGATCAAAACCCTCGCTGCGGCCGGTATCGCCGGCTTCCGCAAAATCCTCGGCCATGTCGAACAGAACGCACCGCTGCGCCGCACGGTCACCATCGAGGATGTCGGCAATGTCGCCGCCTTCCTGTGCTCGGACCTGGCCGCAGGCATGACCGGCGAGATCACCTACGTCGATGCCGGCTACAACATTCTGGGCATGACCGGGATCGAGTAAGCGATCAGCGATCCTGTTTTCAATAAGTAAAGAGCCCGGCACTGCCGGGCTCTTTCGTTGGCGCGAACAGCGAATATCGCGTGGATTACAGGCGATCTTCCGCGAACTGCACCTTCATCCGCCGGCGTTCGGCCTTGCCGACCGACAGCGCGTCCTGTTCGCCGATCCTCGGCGCCAGTTCGCGCAGGAAGTTCGCGCGGATTTCCGGAGTGATCTCGCTGTTGTCGCCTTGCGCGACCTTGGTCACCTCGAAGACGACCATCTGACCATCCTGCGAGAGGATCTTGCCGGGCGAACGCTTGCCTGCCGCAGGCGCCGACACCTGGAAATAGGCTTCATTGGCGTCCGGCGTGGGCGTCGGCGCACCGCGCTGAATGCCGGGCATGTTCGTGACGATCCATTTTTTCTCGCTGGCGATCGTCGTCAGGGACTCGCCCTTCTTCAAACGCGCGAGCGCGGCTTCGCCCTCGGCGTCGATCGCCTTGCGCGCGCGGTCGGCACGTACGGCGGCGACGACCTGCGGGCCGACCTTGTCCAACGGCTGCACGCGATCCGGCGTATGTTCGACGACACGGATCAACACACTGCGGTTCGGCGCGATTTCGATCAGATCGCTGACCTGACGGTTCTGCTTCAGCTCATCCGAAAATGCTGCGCGAATCACCGCAGGATTGGCGGCGATGCCCGTCCCCTGTCCGCGCGCGAACGGGCCCAGCTTCTGCACCGGCAACTTCGCGGCGCTCGCTGCCGGCGCCAGCGTGGTCGGGCTCTTCATCACTTCGTCGACCAGCATGCCGGTAAGATCGTTGAAAGCGCGCTCGCGAGCGGTTTCAGCCAGCATGAGTTCCAATTCCGGGCGCGCCTCTTCGAACGGCTTTTCATGCCCGGGTTTCATTTCACGGACCTGAATGATGTGCCAGCCGAAATCGGTCTTGGTGGGGCCCGAAATCGTGCCCGCCGCAGTCGCGAACACTGCGTCCTCGAAAAGCTTGACCATCTGGCCGTTCTTGGCGATCCAGCCGAGATCGCCGCCACCTTCCTTTGAACCTTCATCTTCAGAATACTGGCGCGCCAGCGCAGCGAAATCGGCACCCGCCGCCTTCGCCTTGTTGAAGAGATCCTGTGCCTTGGCCTCGGCGGCCTTGCGTGCAGCGGCATCGGCGGCGGCATCCACCTTCACCAGAATATGCGAGGTGAGGCGTTGCTCGGGCTCGACAAAGCGCGCCTTGTCCTGCAAGTACTGCGCCTTGAGGCTGCTCTCGTCGATAGCTGCGGGCAACGGCAACGCCGCTCCGTCGATGTCGACATATTCGATCGTCACCATTTCCGGCGAGCGGAAATCCTCCGGATGCGCCTTGTACCAGCTCGCGATCTCGGCTGCCGCCACCGGCGCGGTATCCGCAGGCGGCGCAGGCAGCACGGCGTAGGACACGTCGCGTTTCTCGCCGAGCAACGCGATCAGACGCTGGCCCTCGGCGTTCGTCACGAAGGCGGAGCCCTGCAGCTGACGCGTCAACATCTGCTGCTTCAGATCTTCGCGGATCTGTTCATCGAACTGGCTTGCCGTCATCGGCGGCGCGCGCGACGCCAGCATCAACCGATAGCGCTGCAGATCGAATTTGCCGTCGACCTGGAAGTCGGGAATCGACTCGATAGTCTTGCGCACCTGGGCATCGCCGATCGCGAAACCTTCGCGATCGGTCGACATGCGCATCACGCGCTCATCGACCAGCAGCTCGAGAATGCGACGCTTGTTGTCGATGCCCTCGAATTCGCTGACATTGAAGTTCTCGCCAGCGGAAGCGCGCTGGCTCTGCCGTACGCGCTCGAACGCGCTGCGGAAGTCGTCGACGCTGATCTCTTCCTTCTGCCAGAACGCTTTGCGCACCACCCACCAATCGGGCGCGGTACGCCACCAGGTCGGCGGAGCCTCGATCTTGGCGGCAAAGGTCTCGCTGCGCTGGAACAGATACTGTTCCATGCCGAAGAAGGCGAATGGGATCACCAACAGCCCGAGAATGACAGTGGCGATCCAGCCGGATGATTTTTCACGAAGGGCTTGCAGCATTGGCGATCGGTGCCGAATGAGGAGCCGCTAAGTGTAGCCCGAGCGGGCGCGCTGCGGCATGCCCGGATCGCAAGGAGATATCGCGACATCTGCCTCTTCCCCTGCAGAAACGACGAAGGCACCGTTTCCGGTGCCCTCTTGCCCCCTGACGGCGACAGCTTTCGTATTCGAGGGAACTGGCGGAGTGGAAGACCGTCGAACCCAGCGCCAAGGAGGTCCAGCCCCGCCCTTTAAATTCTTTTATTTCAATACCTTATGTTGAATCATCGTCCTATAGCATCCTGATTCGTCCAGCTGAATCCATCATTCCATGCGGACCAGGATGTGGGGTATCACTCGATACCGAAGAACGCCAAAGAACTGGCAGCGGCCGCAGTCGCGAAGCTTATGGAAGGAGGGCAGGCACGCGGTCGGCGGCGTCGATGGCCTCCACCTTCGGGGCATTGGAAGGTCGCGCGCCTGGGTGATGCGAATGACGATCCGCGTGCCGTTTGGCGAACAGAGCAACGCCCGGCCCCGCCATGCCGATCTTGGCGGCGATCCTGACGTATCGCCAGCAGGAGCGAGAGGAAAAGGGCGAGAGTTGCGCCGACAGGCCCGGAATGGGACTGACCCTGTATCGGAGCGCAAAGCCACCAAGATACGCTTGCAGCATCGGTCGGCGCACTGTTGAAATCCCCCAGCCAACGCCCGTCCGGGTCGTACAGCGTGTACGTGTCAAAACCGTTCACCGTGCGCCGCACGCGCTCGCCCATGCCGTTGTAGACATAGCTCGCCAGCACACCCGACAGCCGCGACACTTCGCCCATGCGATTCGCGTCGTTGTACGCAAACATCCGACGCGCACCACCGGGCTGCGCGGGATCGCCCAACCGCTTGAGATTCCCCGCCGCATCGTATTCGCGCGGCTCGCCGCCCACGCTCAGCAGACGATGGCTGTCGCTCGCGTAGCTGTACTGCTCGGTTTGGAACTCGAACGTCGGCGTGCCGCCACCCGGCCCACCGCCAGCATCGTTCGCCACCCATGCGCCTGCGGTCTGGCGGTTGCCGGTGCGGTCGTAGGTGTAGCGTTCCAGCACCACGCCGCTCGCGTCCTTCACCTCGGTCAGACGGTTCAGACCGTCGTAGCCGTAGGTCTGCACGCGGGT
>JBAQRU010000050.1:0-19904 GCA_049296025.1 Lysobacteraceae bacterium
CGCCAGCACCGCTGCGGCGATGGCGGTTCGCGAGGGCAGCGCATCGCCAAGCAAGGCATGCAGATCGGTCCACGGTTGATCGATCGTATCGGCGGCGTCTTTTGGCATCCGCACATTCAAGCCAAGCCCGATCACCGCGCGCGGCCGTCCCTCCTGCGTGCCGCCTTCGATCAGCACGCCGCCGATCTTGCGCAGCGAATCGCCATCATCGACCACCAGATCGTTCGGCCACTTGACCTGCACTGCATGCGCGCCGAGCGCGTGCAGCGCATCGGCAGCCGCGATGCCCACGACCAGACTGAGCCCACCGAGTCGCGCGAGTCCGCCATTGAAGCGTCGTGCAAGCGACAGATACAGATTGCTGCCGGGCGGCGATGCCCAAAAGCGGCCATGTCGGCCGCGACCGCCGGTCTGCTGTTCCGCGAATAGCGCGTCGATACCGCTTGCGGACGTCTGCCGGCGCAGCAGTTCGCTGTTGGTCGAGTCGATCCGGTCGACGATATCCAGCGTCGCGAGCCGTGTCCGCGTTGTCGCCGACAGCTGTGTGCGCAGCGACGCGGCATTCAGCGCGTCGTCGAAGCGATCTTTACTCATGCGCGTCGTGCCAACCGATGCAGCAGCCGTGCTTTCTCGAACCGGGATTCGGTGCCCGCGCGCAGCCGCGCGAGATTGGCGCGATGGGTGAACAGCAGCAGCACCGCGACCGCGACCGCGAACACGAGCCGGATCGCATCCGCGTGCGTGACCAGTGCCAGCACGACCAGCGAGATGCCTGCGAGGATTGTGCTGAGGCCGACATAGCCGGTGAGGATCAATCCGCACAGCCAGACCGCCAGCAGGATCGGCACCGCCGTCGGCCACAGCATCAGTACACCGCCGGCAACCGTCGCCGCGCCCTTGCCGCCGCGGAAGCCGTGCCAGACCGGCCAGACATGACCGATGCTGGCCGCGAACGCGGTCGCGCAGGGCAGCCATGGCGCATGCGCGCCTTGCGCGACATGCAGACCCAGCCACGCCGCGAGCGCACCCTTGCCGATATCGATGACGATCACGCCCAACGCGAACTTCGCGCCCTGCGTGCGGAACGCGTTGGTGCCGCCCGCGTTGCCGCTGCCCTGGGTGCGGATATCGACGCCGCGCAGTTTTCCCAGCAACAGGCTGCCCGACAGCGAACCGAGCAGGTAGGCAACGAGGATGAAAGCGATGGGGAGCGCGTCGGTGGGCATCGGGTCGGCAGGCGTTCAGTGCGCCACAGTGTCGGCAGTGTCCGGCGATTTTCGCAGGATCCTACTTCGCAGGACCACCCGCACGATGCCGCCGACGATTGCGGCGATCGCCGGGAAAACCAGCAGGGTCAGCGACGAGAACAGCAGCAACAGGATCCACGCCCGGGTTTCGCTGCTGCCGAACGTATAGGCGTATGCGTTCATGCCGATCCATGCGCCGACGAGACCGGGCAGCGCGCGCAGCATGCCGAGGCGCAGTCCGATGACCAGTGCCGGGATCGCCAGCACCGCCTGGCAGACGAAGAATCCCGTCGTGTTGTCGAAGGGCTCGAATTTTCCGGAAATCAGGTGCGACGCGCCCCAGCTCAGAGGTCCAAGCAACAGCCCGATCGCGAAAACAGCGAGGCTACGCATATGTTGGCTACTCCGGCGCCGGCTGGAACGATGCCAGCAACGTCCTGCGACCGGCATGCGCGCCGATGGCGGGGCCGGTTTCGACCAGGTGCGCTTCGGTCGGATCCAGCCGCTTGCGCAGTGCGGCGAGCAGACGTTCGCCATCGGCGAAGGCGTCGCAATGGCCGACGATCATGCGTAGCCGCGTGTTCGCGCCCAACGCCTTGCGCACGCGTTTGGCGACATGGTTCGCAAAGGCTTCCGGTGCCTTGGCCTTCGCGATCAGGCCACCGGCGATGGCCAGCTTGCCGTCGGTCCTCATCTTCGCGATGGGCGTGAGTCCGGTGACGCTCACCGCCGATTCGGCCCAACCCGGAATGCGTCCGCCGCGCACCGCGTGACGGATGTCGCGCGCCATCGCCCAGGTGAGGGTGAGCGGGCGCAGGCGTTCGAGTTCGCGCACGATCGCATCGGCGTGCGCGCCTGCGTCGGCCATCTCCGCCGCGCGCCACGCCAGCAGCCCTTGTCCGCCGGCGACGTTGATGCTGTCGAAGACGTGAATTTTGCCGCCTGAGCCGAGGTCGTCGCCCCGGGCCGCCGCGTGCTCGGCCGATTGCAGCGTGCCCGACAAGGCGCGCGACAGCCCGACGTAAATCACGTCCGGATGGTGCGCGCACAGGAATTCGAAGTGCCGCCGGAAATCGCCCGGTGGCGGTTGGCTGGTGCGTGGCAATTGCTGCGACGCGGCCATGCGCCGGTAGAACTCGCCGGTGGCGAGACCGATCTTGTCGAGATAATCGCGGTCGTCCAGATTCACGCGGACCGGCACCACGTGCAAGGCGTAGCGTTCGGCGATGGCTTCGGGCAGGTCGACGGCGCTGTCGGTGACGATCGCCACGCACGCTTCGCGTTCGATGCTGCGCGACTGCAGCAGCATGTCGTCGGCTTTCATGCCTTCGACCGTCGCGAACGCCGCGCAGGCGTCGAACAGTTGCTGCGGCGCGCCCACATGCGCATGCACTCGCATCCGCGTGCCGCCACCGGCGAGCACCATCGAATCGGCGCCGATCGCCTCCAGCGCCGCACGCAGCGCGTCGCGCTGGATCGGCACGCCGCGTTCGCCGTCGACGATCAGCAGACATTCCGTGCACCAGCGGCGATCGGGATCGACCGCGTCATGCGCCGGATGCGCATGGACACCGTTGTCGTTGCCGTCTTCGTCGCTTTCGTTCGCCGCGCGCAGGTTCGCATGCAGACGCATCGCGCGCGGGCCGCCATCCACGAATTCGCCGATCCCCTCAAGCAGATCGACGAAGCCCTGTGCGCCGGCATCGACCACGCCTGCTCTTTGCAGCAGCGCCATCTGCTGCGGCGTGCGCGCCAACGCGCGCCGCGCTTGTACCAAAGCCCGGGTGAAGCCGCCGCGCGGGTCGTTGCGCAGTTGCGCTGCGGATTCTTCCATCGCATCGGCGAAGCTGTCGATCACGCTGAGGATCGTGCCCTCCACCGGATGGGCGAGCGCAGAGCGGGCACTGTCGGCGCCATGGCGGACCGCAGCGGCCAGCGTCTGCGCGTCCAGCGTGGGCTGCGCGCGGGCATGTTCGGCCACGCCGTGCAGGAACTGGGCGAGGATCGCGCCGGAATTGCCGCGCGCGCCGTCGATGGCATCGTCGCCGATCCGTTTCAGCAGCTCGCCGATATGGCGGCTGCGCCGGCTCAGGGCGCCGTTGAGCACGCTGCCGAGGGTGAAGGCGAGGTTGTTGCCGGTGTCGCCGTCGGCGACCGGGAAGACATTGATCCTGTTCAGCCCATCGCGGGCGGCGATGACCCGGCGGGTACCGGCGATCAGCGCACGCCGCAATGCCGGCGCCGTCAGGCGGGCTGCAGCGGCTGCGGAGCCATCGCCAGCGTCCGGTCGCGAGTCTGAAGAGAGAGTGTTCACGGCGCGAGTCTGCCGCAACTCATGCCATCCCGGATGTTGCGCCGCAGCAGACGCCGCCGGCCGCAACGGATGACGGGGTCGCTGCGGCAGGACGGTCACATCCGCGTTATAGTCCGCGTCTAGTCTGGGCCTCCGCCACGATGGATACCGTCATGCGCCGTTCCTGCGTCATTCCGTTCACGCTGTTGCTGCTCGCGCTGGTCAGTTTCCCGGTTGCTGCGCGCACGTCGCCGCTGTCGAACGTCGGCGACGATGCGGTCAACTGTTCCGATACCGGCGCCACTGTCGACGACCAGATCGATCCGGCCAACAAGTCCACAGCGACCAAGCGCATCTCCGCGCCGACGGCGACCAAAGTGCGTCCCGCAGCGCGCGGCAACGACACCACCCCGGGACGCGCGCCGCGCTGGCACCGTTTCCTGCCCGGCATGTACCGCTGAGTCTTCTCCGCGCGTCCCGCACGTGCGCTGGCTCCGTGGACTGTTCGCCCGACCCGATCCGATCGATGCCGGCCAGTGGCGGCGCGTTCGCACAGCGTTGCCCTGGGTCGAAAGGCTCGATCCCGACCGCGACGACCGCCTTCGCGCGCTGACTGCGGGATTCCTGCACGGCAAGACCATCACGCCGGTGGACGGTCTGGTCCTGGATCCGGACCAGTGCTGCACGCTTGCCGCCCTGTGCTGTTTGCCGCTGCTCGAATTCGGTGCCGAAGGTTTGCACGGCTGGTCGCAGTTGATCGTGTATCCCGACGCGTTCCGCGTGCAGCGCGACCATCTCGATGCCGCCGGGGTGCTGCATATCGAGGACGACGAGCTCAGCGGCGAGGCCTGGGATGCCGGCCCCTTGATCGTGTCCTGGGCGGATGTGCGCGCGGACATCGACGATCCCGAATCCGGTTGCTGCGTCGCCGTGCATGAAATGGCGCACAAGCTGGACATGCTCGACGGCGCGATCGACGGCACGCCGCCGCTGCCGCGCGACTGGCAGCGCGCGTGGGCGCGCGATTTCCAGAGCGCGTATGACGCATTCGTGAGCCAGGTGGATGCGGGCCGGGAAACCGCGATCGACCCCTACGCCGCCGAGGCGACCGACGAATTCTTCGCGGTGTGCAGCGAATATCACTTCAGCGCGCCGCAGCTGCTGTGCGAAGAGATGCCGGCGATCGCCGCGCATCTGCGGCGGTTCTACGGCGAGAGCCCCTTCGCAGAAGGGGCTTCGGCGCCGAAAAGCGCCGGTCGGACCTGAAGGCTTCCCACCATGCAGGCAGCCGACGTCACAACCCCGGCGGCAACGTCACTTCGAAACGCGCGCCGCCGAGTTCTTCCGACGTGCCGACCTCCAGTTCGCCGCGATAGCTGCGCACGATGTCCTGCACGATCGCCAGACCGATGCCGTGGCCCTGCACACGCTCGTCTCCGCGCACGCCGCGTTGCAGTACCAGCGCGATTTTTGCTTCCGGGATGCCGGGGCCGTCGTCTTCCACCACCAGCAGCAGGCCGGGCCGGCGATTCGGTGCGGTGCCGCCGGCCTTCGCGGTGAGCAATACCCGCGTACGCGCCCATTTGAACGCGTTCTCCAGCAGGTTGCCGAGCAGTTCCTGCAGGTCGCCCTTTTCGCCATAGAAACGCGCATCCGCGTCGATCTCGAATTCGCAGAACACGCCTTTCGCCGCATAGACTTTTTCCAGCCCGCGCACGATTTCCTCGGCATTGCTTTCGATCGCGAGCGGCGCCGCGAACAGCTTGTGGCCGCCCGAGGCGGCGCGACTGAGCTGATAACCGACCAGATCGTTCATGCGCTTGAGCTGGTCATCGAGTTCGGCGCGCAGCTCCGGGCCGTCGGTCCCGCTGTCCATCCGGCTGCGCAGTACCGCCAGCGGCGTTTTCAGACTGTGCGCGAGGTCGGCGAGGATGTTGCGCTGGCGTTCGAGATTCTCGCGCTCGCTCTCGATGAAGGCGTTGATGCTTTCGGTCAGCGGCTCCAGCTCGCGCGGATGGCGTTCGCCCATCCGGTGCGCGATGCCGCGCTGCACGCGCTTGAGTTCGTCGATCACGCGTCGCAGCGGCAGCAGGCTCCAGCGCAATACCAGCACCTGCAGCAACAGCAACAAGACGCCGACGCCGCCCAGATAGCCCCACAGCGCGCGCCGGAAGACCGTCAGCTGGCTCTGCAGCCGCGAGGTGTCTTCCAGAATGTAGATGGTGTGCGGTACTTCGTCGGACAGATCGTCGCCCGGCCAGACCAGGCCGTAGCCGAATCGATACGCCTGACTGGTTTCGCCGTCCGACTTCACGTATTCCAGCGGTCCTTCGAAACGTTCGGTCCCGGCCTTGAGCATGCGTACCGGCGGCAACTGCGGTCCGCGCGCCGAATCGGAATCCCACAGCACGAACGGCAGCACGATCTGCGCGTACAGCCCGCTGCCCGGCCGTTTCAGGCGCGGATCGGGCAGTTTGTCGTCGTAGGGCGGCACCAGGTCGCCGCCGCGGCTGAACTCGGTTTCGCGGGCGAAATCGAGGGCGTAGTCGCGCAGCCGGCCGCGCAGGATGTTCTCGGCGGTGTTGAGAAACGCGCGGTCCAAGGCGTAGCCGGCCAGCGCGAGAAACGCGATCAGCCCGAGGCTGGCCGCCAGCAGTTGCCGCGTCTGCAGCGAGCGTGGGCGCCAGTGGTAGAGGCGCTCACGCGTGGCCATGGCGGGCGTCAGGCAGCGCATGCGCGACGAGGCCGCGCGTGGAAGCGCGGCCTCGGGGGCGCAGCGGTGCGGTCAGGTTCAAGCGTCGCCGGTACGTGCGATCGCGAAGCGGTAGCCGCGTCCGCGCACGGTTTCGATCGGCTTGAGCGCGCCGTCGGGGTCCAGTTTCTTGCGCAGGCGACCGATGAAGACTTCCAGCACGTTGGAATCGCGATCGAAATCCTGCTGGTAGATGTGCTCGGTGAGGTCGGCCTTCGATACCAGTTCGCCCGCATGCATCATCAGGTATTCCAGCACCTTGTACTCGTAGCTGGTGAGATCGACGTTGCTGCCGTTGACGCTGACCGTCTGCGCGGCGAGATCGAGGGTGACCGGTCCGCATTCGAGCGCCGGCTTGCTCCAGCCTGCAGCGCGGCGCACCAAGGCGTTGATGCGGGCCAGCAGCTCTTCGACGTGGAAGGGTTTGACCAGGTAGTCGTCGGCGCCCTGCTTCAGGCCTTCGACCTTGTCCTGCCAGCTGGAGCGGGCGGTGAGGATCAGCACCGGGAACTGTTTGCCTTCGGCGCGCAGGGCCTGGATCAACTCCATTCCCGACATCTTCGGCAGGCCGAGGTCGATGATGCCGATGTCGAACGGCACCTCGCGGCCCATGTACAGGCCTTCCTCGCCGTCCTGAGCGGTATCGACCGCATAGCCTTCGCGTTTCAGCCGGGCGGCCAGGGTCTCGCGGAGGGGGGCTTCGTCTTCGACCAGAAGGATTCGCATCGATCGCTCCAAGGCTGGCGGAGATGCCAGCGTCTCATTCAGGAATGGAGCATAGCCGCGTGCGGGGATGACCGAGCGCCGGGCGCTCGGTCCGTTCAGATTTCACTTAAGCGCCCCGACAGCGGCGAGCTTGGCGTCAATCCTCTTTGCGTTGGCGGGACGAGTTGTCGCTGTTGCGCGGGGGAGGCCGGCCCTGGTCGGGGTTTGGCTGGGCGTCGTCCATGTAGATCCGGACGCGGCCTGCGTCGTCGACCACTTTGATGCGGGTGACGTCGCGGCCGTCGTACTGCATGCGCTCGGCGCTGAGTACTTGGCCGCGGTTGGAACGTTCGATCCGGCGGACGGCGTCGGAGACGCCGTCGTCGTGATGGGAGCGCGGCGGCTCCGGCGGGAGGCGTTCGCCACGCGGACCGCGACCCTGCTGGGCGGCTGCCGGCATGGTGGCGCTTGCCAGAGCGACGGCCAGAACGGTCAGCGACGGAAGACGGCGGGACAGCGACATGGGCACAGACTCTGGGAAGGACGGGCGACGGTGGAACACATCATCGCGCCAAGGAGGGTCATTCTTGAAAGCAAGCGGTGAATCCGTCCTTAACTTTTTCTTAAGCCCACCGCGCCAAAGGTTGGGGTTCAGCGATAAAGCATCGCAGACGTCGGTTTCAGTAGAGCTCGCCGACGCAGCAGCGCAACGATCCGCCGGCCGCTTCGATGGCACCCAAGGTCACGCTGCGCACCGCGAATCCTGCCGAGGCCAGCGCCCCGCGCGTGGCTGACGACAGCGCATGCGCGGCGGTCGCGCTCATCCAGACCGTCTCCGGGCCCAGTGCGATCGCATTGCCGGCGAAGGCGGCGTGCTCGGCAGGCGCCAGACGGATTGCGTGCGGCGCGTAGCCGGCGGCGATGGTGTCGACGATAGCTTGATCCGCGAAACCATCGGCGCAGATCATCGCCGCGCGTCCGGCCAGCACCGCCAGCACGACGTTGGTGTGGTACTCGCCCGGGGCGAGATCGAACATCAGGGTCGCGCGCAGGCCGAAAGCGTCGTGCATCAGCCGGGCGCCGGTTTCGTCACAGCGTTCCGACAGGCCGCAATAACCAAGGCCACGGGCGCGGTCGATCACCAGTGCGCCGGTGAGTTCGCACACGTGCGGCTGCGTGGACAGATCGATTTCTTCGTAACCGAGGGTGTCTGCGAAGAACCGGCGGATATCGTTGCGCGCGGCTTCGCGCTGGCGCACCGGATGGCGCATGCGGCCGATGATCGAACGCCCCGGTGCAGTCGCGAACACATTGTTGGGAAATACCGCATCGGGCGTCGCCGGGTCGCCAGCGAAGCAGATCACCGGCAATTCGGTCGAAAGCGCGCGCTGCAGATCGCGATGCTGGGCGGATGCGCGCGCGGCGTCGAATGCGGCAGCTTCGGCCATGTAGCGATTGTCGCTGGCCGATTCCGCCGCCAGCCCAAAGCCGTCCGGAGCGACCAGAAACGCAGCCTTGGCCGTGGCGCGACCGAAGTTGGGCGGGCAGGTTCGTGCGTAAGCGAGGAACGCTGCAGTGTCGCGGGTCAGCATCCGATCATGCCGCCCGATCGTGCGGCGCGGCGGTGACCGCCAGCGCCTGTTCGATCAGCGACCACTGCGCACCGGGACGGTGCGCGCCTTCGCTGAGAATCTGCCGGAACGCGCGACCGCCACGTTCGCCGTGGAACAGACCGAGGATGTGGCGGGTCATGTGCTTCAGAGCGATGCCGCGCGAAAGCTGGTCTTCGACATACGGACGCCAGGCGCGGAGCAGGTCGCTGCGGCCGCGGACTGCGCCATCGAACCACGCGGCGTCCAGCCGATGCAGCAGATACGGGTCGTGATACGCGGCGCGGCCGAGCATCGCGCCGTCGGCGTGATCCAGATGCGCGCCGGCTTCGGCGAAGTCGGCGATGCCGCCATTGACGATCACCTGCAGTTGCGGACGTTCGCGCTTGAGTCGATACGCCCAGTCGTAGCGCAGCGGCGGCACTTCGCGATTTTCTTTCGGTGACAGCCCTTTCAGCCAGGCGTTGCGCGCGTGGACCACGAACATGCCGCAGCCTGCGGATGCAATGGTGTCGATGAAATCGAGGAAGCGCGCCCACTCGTGATCGTCGTCCACGCCGAGCCGGCATTTCACCGTCACTGGCACATGCGAGGGCGCGGCGTTGATCATGGCGACCACGCAGTCGGCGACCAGCGCCGGTTCGTGCATCAGGCAGGCGCCGAAACGTCCGGCCTGCACGCGGTCCGACGGACAGCCGCAGTTGAGGTTGATTTCGTCGAAGCCGTGCTCCGCGCCGATCCGCGCGGCCTGCGCCAGCAGCGCCGGCTCGCTGCCGCCGAGCTGCAGCGCGACCGGATGCTGGCTCTCGTCTTTCGCAAGCAATTTCGTGCGGTCGCCGTGGATCACCGCGTTCGCATGCACCATCTCCGTGTAGAGCCGCGCATGCGGCGCCAGCACACGGTGGAAATTCCGGCAGTGCGTGTCGGTCCAGTCCATCATCGGCGCGACCGACAGACGGAGACGATCTTCGGTGATGGTGGCGGAGCGGGGGGGCATCGCGGCATTCTAGTGAGCCTGACTGGCGATTCACAGCCGGCAGGTCGGCGCAGCAGCGATTGCCGCCGGGACCACGCACCGTTCAAGGGCAGACATGGCCGACGCCGAATATCGAAACATCACCCGATGGCTTGTGGAGCAGATCCGGGCGGGCCAGCCCACGCACGCGCTGCTGCAGTCGATGTCGCAGCAGGGCTGGCGGCGCGACATCGCCATGGGGTTGATCGCGCAGGCGATGGGCGAACGCTCAAGCACGGTCGAAGCGTCGTCGGCATCCAGTGCCCCGCTGCTGCAATCCTCCACAACCTGCGCGCCGATGATGCCGGGGCCTGCGCTCGACGGCGCGCCGATCTCGCTGGACGTGGGCGACCGCAGGGCGTCGGTGCTCATGACCTTGCCGGAGCCGAAGGTCGTGCTGTTCGGCGATTTCCTCAGCAAGAACGAATGCGACCGGCTGGTGGAAGTGGCGCTCCCGCGCATGCAGCGTTCGCTCACCACGGATCTGAAGACCGGCGACAACAAACTGGACGTCGTGCGCACCAGTCACGGTATGTTCTTCAATCGCGGCGAGAGTCCGCTGATCACGGCGATCGAGACGCGCATCGCCCGCCTGCTAGCGTGGCCGGTCGAAAAGGGCGAGCACCTGCAGGTGCTGCATTACCGCCCTGGCGACCGTTACGAGCCGCACTACGATTATTTCGACCCCGCAGGCGATGCCGCGCCGACGCTGCTTGCGCGCGGTGGGCAGCGCGTCGCGACGCTGTTGATGTATCTGCGCGAACCCGAAGCCGGCGGGGAAACGATCTTCCCGGAGACCGGGCTGCGCATCTCGCCCAAGCGCGGCTGCGCGCTGTTCTTCAGCTACGACCGCCCGCATCCCTCGACCAGAACCCTGCACGGCGGCGCGCCGGTGATCGCCGGCGAAAAATGGGTGGCGACCAAATGGCTGCGCGAGGGTGTGTTCGCGTAGAGCTCGCCGTCGCGCAAGTTCTCAGCGTTTGAGCCCGCGCAGCGCATCCGCCATCGCGGTGTTGGCTGGAGGCGATGCATTGCCGGGACGCGGCTTCTGCACGCCGCCGCCAGCATTGCGCGCATCGTTGCGTCCGCTGTTGCGGGCGGTGTCGCCGCCAGCCGCCGCTTGCTCGCGCTTGCCGCCGCGCGCTTCACCGGGCACATCGTCGAGACGACAGGTCAGCGCGATGCGTTTGCGCGGGACATCCACTTCCATCACTTTCACTTTCACCACGTCGCCGACTTTCACCACGCTGCGCGGGTCCTTGACGAATTTGTCGGACAGCGAGGAGATGTGAACGAGACCGTCCTGGTGCACGCCGATATCGACGAAGGCACCGAACGCGGCGACGTTGGTGACCACGCCCTCCAGCACCATGCCCGGCTGCAGATCCGACAGCTTTTCGATGCCCTCCGCGAAGCGCGCGGCCTTGAATGCGGGGCGCGGGTCGCGGCCGGGTTTTTCCAGTTCGCCGACGATGTCACGCACCGTGGGCAGACCGAAGCGGTCGTCGGTGAATTGTTCCAGCGTCAGGTTGCGCAGCGTCGCGGCATCGCCGATCAGTTGCGCGATCGGGCGTCCACAGATGTTGACGATGCGCTCGACCACCGGATAAGCCTCGGGATGCACCGCCGATGCATCCAGCGGCTGGTCGCCGTCGGCGATGCGCAGGAAACCCGCGCATTGCTCGAAGGTTTTCTCGCCGAGGCGCGGCACTTTCAGCAGCTCGCGACGCGATGCGAACGCGCCGTGCTGGTCGCGATAGACGACGATGTTCTCGGCCACCGCCGCGCTGAGTCCGGCGACCCGCGCCAGCAGCGCCGACGAGGCGGTGTTGACGTACACGCCGACCGCGTTCACGCAGTCCTCGACCTTCGCATCGAGCGAACGCGCCAGCGCGTACGGATTCACGTCGTGCTGGTACTGGCCGACGCCGATCGCCTTCGGTTCGATCTTCACCAGTTCCGCGAGCGGGTCCTGCAGTCGACGCGCGATGGACACCGCGCCGCGCAGGCTGACATCGAGATCCGGAAATTCGCGCGCCGCACGCTCCGACGCCGAATACACCGATGCTCCTGCCTCGCTGACCACGACCTTCGTGAGTTTGAGCGCCGGATACTTCGCCATCAGTTCGCCCGCGAGCTTGTCGGTCTCGCGCGATGCGGTGCCGTTGCCGATCGCGATCAGTTCGACCTTGTGCTCTTCGCACATCCGCTTCAGCACTGCGATCGAACCGTCCCACTGCCGTTTCGGTTCGTGCGGATAGATCGTATTGGTGGCGACCAGCTTGCCGGTGGCATCGACCACCGCGACCTTCACGCCGGTGCGCAGGCCGGGATCGAGACCCAGCACGGCGCGCGGGCCGGCCGGTGCGGCGAGCAGCAGATCCTTGAGATTGTCGCCGAACACGGCGATCGCTTCGTTTTCCGCCTTTTCGCGCGCACTGCCGATCAGGTCGAGGGAAAGATTCATCAGCAACCGCGCCCGCCACGCCAGACGGCAGGTATCGAGCAGCCACTTGTCGGCGGGGCGGCCCTGCGCAGCGATGCCGGCGGCCAGCGCGACGCGGCCTTCCGCATACGCATGGCCCTGTTCGACATCGGTCGTCGGTTCGAGATCCACCGACAGCATGTCCTCGCGCCGGCCGCGCAGCAGCGCCAGCATGCGGTGCGAAGGAATGTTGGCGAGCGATTCGCCGTGGTCGAAATAGTCGCGGTACTTCGCGCCTTCGTTCTCCTTGCCGGCGACGACTTTCGCGCGCAGCACGCCCTTGGCCTGCAGCCAGCTGCGCAGCTCACCGACCAGCGCGGCATCTTCGCCGAAGCGTTCGATCAGGATCGCGCGCGCGCCGTCCAGCGCGGCGGCGGCATCGGCCACGCCCTTGTCGGCATCGATGAACGCTTTCGCGCGTTCTTCCGGCGCGATCGACGGGTCGGCGAGAATCGCATCCGCCAACGGTTCCAGCCCGGCTTCGCGCGCGATCTGCGCGCGCGTCCGGCGCTTGGGTTTGTACGGCAGATACAGGTCTTCCAGCCGCGATTTGCTGTCGGCGGCGAGCAGGTCGTCCAGCAGCGGTTTCGTCAGTTTTCCCTGCTCCGCGATCGACGCGAGGATCGCGTCGCGTCGGTCTTCCATCTCGCGCAGATAGGACAGCCGCGCTTCGAGATCGCGCAGTTGGGTGTCGTCCAAACCCTCGGTGACTTCCTTCCGGTAGCGCGCGATGAACGGCACGGTCGCGCCGCCGTCCAGCAGTTCGATCGCTGCGCGCACCTGCGCGGGTTTGGCTGCGATCTCATCGGCGATGGTTCGGGCGATGGCTGTTGCGATGCTGGCGGCGGAGCGCAGGGGGGCGGCGACGCTGATGAGTGTGTCGGAAGACAGTGCTACGGTGTTGGGCATCGGGACTTCGTGAGGCGAGGAGCGGATGGAGATTGTCCTCCCGTCGTTCGGTCAGTGGCAGACTGGCGTCTAAGTCCGTGATGTGGCAAGGCAAAACAGGGCGTCTGGTCCGAAGTCAACGCTGTCGCAGCCCATGCGATCCGGCCAAGGCAGGGTATTGGCACGACGGGACGGGACAAACCGGTTTCCGGGCGTTACCATCCCGTTAGCGCCCAACCGCAAGACGCCCACGAGCGCATACCCATGGCACGCAGCGATCTTCTCATTTCTCTGGTTCGAGCCGCATCTAGCGGAGATCAGGCGACCGTGCGCTCTACGGCGGAAGCACTGGCTGCAGATGAGCGCGCCAAGAATCATCACATCCTTGCCGATCGCCTGCAGCGTGCGTTGTCGAGTGTTACTGTCAGCTCCAGCAGCTTGTTGGCTGCTCGTGAGACTACGAATAATCCGGGCCGAGATGCGATTATCGAGGTGCAGCCACAGCTACGGCTGGACCAATTGCTGCTGCCACTACCCGTTAGTGAAAGTGCACGGCAGCTGGTTGAAGAACATGCGCGGGCCGATGTTCTCCGTTCTCATGGGTACGAGCCGCGACATCGAGTTTTGCTTTCGGGCCCGCCCGGCAATGGAAAAACTTCGTTTGCTGAAGGTATCGCAGAAGCGTTGGCGCTTCCGCTTTTCCTGGTGCGTTATGACGCACTCATCGGCAGCTATCTCGGTGAGACAAACGCCCGGCTTCGCAAATTGTTCGATTACGTGCGGACACAACCATGTGTGCTTTTCTTCGATGAGTTCGACGCCATCGGCAAAGAGCGCGGCGATACGCACGAAACTGGTGAGATCAAGCGAGTAGTGTCCTTTCTGTTGATGCAGTTGGACCAATTGCCAAGCTACGTCATCATCATGGCGGCGACCAACCATGCTGAATTGTTGGATCGTGCTGTGTGGCGACGCTTCCAGATGCGATTGTCATTTCCGGCGCCAGATCAAAAAAGCGTCGAAGTTCTTCTGGATCGGATCATGTCGCGTTGGCCGGAAATGCCGGCGATACCGCTTGAAAAGCTATCGGCTAAATTGGGTCCGATGAATTACTCGGAAGTAGTGGACTTTTTTCAGAACGTCAGAAGGCGGCAGATCCTAGGATTGGGGGGGGTAGGGATTGATGAAGCACTCAAGAAAGAGCTTGACCTGTGGTGTTCGCGCGTCCGGCCGGAGGCTGTAAATGGCGAGCGATCCGAACAAGCCGTTGTTGAGGGTGGTACCCGACGCTCAGCCAGAGCCTCGGCCCGACGGAAAGCGAAGGTCACTCCCGAGAGCTGACCCGTTTCCGATTGAAGTACAAACCGAAAAGTTTTCGCCAAAGTTTGATCGTTTGCAGGACGTGCTCGCCCGCGACCCTGAAGGTCTGAGTTTGCGCGCAGACCCGACAGCTCTTGCGCCGGAGCGATTGCTGGTATTCGAGGTCAAAGGTGCAGTATCTGCATTCGCGAACGCGATCAATAAAGTCGAGGGCTTAGAGTGGATCGATGAAGAGGAGATCGCCGCTGAAGAAGGCGACAAAAATCCTGTCGCATACCTTTTAGTCCCTGATGTTGCTGCATTGCGGAGCATCGAATCGTTATGGAGACGTTGGCAGCGGGGTGAAGCGTTTGAAACGGGTTGGACTCCTTGGCGCGATGTCTTCAATTTACTGAAAGATTTGAGGCCTTGGGGGCCACAAGACCGGGTCGATCCAGTTGACGCGCGGACTCTTGTCGAAGAGATCGAAGAGCGTGCAGATGAAGAACTTCTTCGGCTTGAGATCGAGTTGGTGTTCAGAGAAAACGATCAGCAGGCGGTCGAGGCCGAGCAAACGCTGATTGTCGGTGTTCAGCTTAGGCAAGGGCAGCTCATTAACCGTTCTCGTATTAAGGAAATTGCCTACCATGCGGTGCTGGTTGAGCTTCCGGTCACGGCGGTACGCGACATCATCGCTTTGGCTGGTCTCGCTGGCATCGATCAAGTGATGCATATTCGCCCGCAAAGTATTGCGTCTACGGTTGAGGTTGCTGATTCAGAACAAGATAGCTCCCCTATTGAGGCGGGCCCGCTCGGTGAGCCCATTCTCGCATTGCTTGATGGCGTGCCGTTAGCGCGACATCGTTTGCTTGAGCGCCACCTCGTCGTTGATGATGTTTTTGGCCTTGAGCCGACATCTATTGTCGCTGACCGAAAACATGGTACGGCGATGGCGTCGCTGATCGTGCATGGCGATCGAAATCGCAATGAATCGCCCATATTAAGAAGAATTCACGTTGTGCCAGTTGTGTCAGCAACGAACGCGGGTGCAGATGAAGAGTTCCCCGGTGATCGGCTCATCGTCGATGTGATCTATACGGCTGTACGCATGATGCGAGAAGGTATCGATGCTGCTGCACCTGACGTGTTGATCGTTAATCTGTCGCTGGGCAATCCGAGGCAAGCGTTTCATGGGCGTTTGTCGGCCTGGGCCAAATTGTTGGATCGGCTGGCCTATCACTACGGAATCTTGTTCGTGATTAGTGCGGGCAATATCACTGATCGATTCTCTGTACCAGGGTTCGCGACCAGGACGGCTTTTGAAGATGCCGAGATGATCGAGGGTGATGCGGCAAATCCAAGGTCGTTCGCTGTTCTTAGTGGGCTGGCCGCAGTCATGGGCGAGCGCAAGATCATCTCACCTGCCGAGTCAGTCAACGGGGTCACGGTCGGCGGTTGGAACAGCGATGCGGTTCCACCCCATGAGCGACAAGCAGCGCGGGCCTTGATCGACCCTTACCCGGAGGTGCCGATTTCCAACCCTTCCAGTCGCCTTGGTCCCGGATATCTTTTGGCAGTTAAGCCGGATATTTTAATGCCGGCTGCGCGCGAACGGTTACTGGTCTTTACTAATGGAGGTCCACAAATAGAAGTAAAGCCTGCCGGGCCGCAACGGCCTGCCGGTTTGAAAGTTGCAGCGCCTCCACGCGACGGGCTGGAAGACGAGGGCTACACCAACGGAACAAGTGCCGCAGCCGCGCTCGCATCCAGAACGTGCCACCGCATTCACGATGCGCTCGAAGCAGCTTATGGCGACATATTTCTTGCGCTGCCTCATCGCGAACGTGCAGTGCTTCTGAAGGCTTTGCTTGCGCATACAGCGCGATGGCCGTCAGATACTGCGAGCTTCATCAAGCAAACGCTTGGCCCTGCTGATAACAGACAGCATGTGCGCCAGAAGGACAATATCCGACGTTTTCTCGGTTATGGAATTGTCGATGCGGATGCTGCCGTAGCTTGTGCGGGAGATCGCGCGACTTTTTGGGCGGCAGGAATGGTTCGTGAAAAAGAGATTGTTCGCGTTCCCATACCTATTCCGCAGGTAATTAACGGCAGGGCGCAGCCGCATGCAATTGCCGCAACGGTGGCTTGGTTTTCGCCGGCACATGTGGGAAATAAAGCTTATCGCTCTGTAAGGTTGAAGCTACTGAAGCCCGACGAGCTTGGCATATTGGGTTTAAAAGGGTCTTCTGCTCAACCAGATTTGAATCAAAGCAATCGCGGCACGCTATTCAGCCAGCGCTGGGAAGGGAGTAAAGCCCCTGCCGTATCCGGCGACATGGTGTTGCGCCTGAATATTCAACGAGAGCCTGATCAGGCTGGGATGCAGATCGATGACCCGATTCCTTTTGGGCTAGCGGTCACTTTGGAGATGCCGGGTGTTGTCGAAATTTACGAACAAGTAAAGCAGCGATTGGCTGTGCAATCCCAAGTGCGAACCCGTTGAATTGTGTGTCGTCTGTTCATTGCAAATTGAAAGGCCGATTCATGGTCCATATCTTCAATCCCCCAACGTCAACAGCGAAGCATTCCCCCCCGCCGCCGTCGTATTCACGGTCACCGTCTTCTCGGTGGTGAAGCGCGGCAGGTAGTGCGGGCCGCCGGCTTTGGGGCCGGTGCCGGAGAGGTTCTGGCCGCCGAAGGGCTGTACGCCGACGACCGCGCCGATCTGGTTGCGGTTGACGTAGATGTTGCCGACTTTCGCGCGCGAGACGATGCGGTCGATGGTTTCGTCGATGCGCGAGTGGATGCCCAGGGTCAGGCCGAAGCCGGTGGCGTTGATGGTGTCGATGACCTGGTCGAGCTGGTCGGCTTTCCAGCGGATCACGTGCAGCGCGGGGCCGAAGTTTTCGCGGGTGAGCTGCGACAGCGACTGCAGTTCCCACGCGCGCGGCGCGAAGAAGGTGCCGTGGGCGACGCTGCCGTCGGCGGCATTGTTGTCGATGGCTGCGGTGGCGATGAGTTTCGCGCTGGCGGTCATTTTCGCGGCGTGGTCTTCGAGCAGCTTCAGCGCATCGGCGTCGATCACCGGGCCGACGTCGGTCGAGAGCAGGCCGGGATCACCGACTTTGAGTTCGGCCATCGCGCCAGCGAGCATGCGCATCACCTTGTCGGCGATGTCGTCCTGCACGAACAGCACGCGCGCGGCCGAGCAGCGCTGGCCGGCGGAGGTGAACGCGGAGGAGATCGCGTCCTTCACCAACTGCTCCGGCAGCGACGAGGAATCGCCGATCAGCGCGTTCTGGCCGCCGGTTTCGGCGATCAGCACGCCGATGGCGGCATCGCGGCCGGCCATCGCGCGGTTGATCGCACGCGCGGTGTCGTTGGAGCCGGTGAAGGCCACGCCGGCCACGCGTGAATCTTTCGTCAGCGCCGCGCCGACGGTGGCGCCATCGCCGGGCAGGAACTGCAGCACCGCTTCGGGCACGCCGGCTTCGTGCATCAGCTTCACTGCGGCATAACCGATGAGATTGGTCTGTTCGGCCGGTTTCGCGATCACGCTGTTGCCGGCGGCGAGCGCGGCGGCGACCTGGCCCATGAAGATCGCCAGCGGAAAATTCCACGGCGAAATGCACACGAACACGCCGCGACCGGCGAGCTGCAGGGTATTGGATTCGCCGGTCGGGCCGGGCAGGGCTTCGACAGAAAACATCTTGCGCGCCTGACCGGCGTAATAACGCAGGAAGTCCACCGCTTCACGCACTTCGGCGATGCCATCGGGGATGGTCTTGCCGGCTTCCTTCGTACACAGCGCGATGTACTGCGGCATGCGCTCTTCGAGCAGCCTGGCGGCGTGTTCCAGAATCGTCGCGCGGCTGGCGGCGGGCATCGCATCCCATGCCGGCTGTGCGGCGACCGCGTTCTGCAGGGCTTTCTCGACGGTGGCGCTGTCGGCGGGCTGCCACTGGCCGACGGTCTGGCGGCGATCGGCCGGGTTGGTGACCGGCAGCGGTGCGCCGACGACATTCGCGCCCGGCACCAGCGGTGCGGCGCGCCAGTCGGCGATGGCGGCGTTGATCTGCTGAGCGAGCGTCTGCAGCTGCGCGTCGTTGGCGAGGTTGATGCCCATGGAATTGTCCCGGTTATTGCTTTCGTCCAGCGCGAGGAAGCTGCGGTACAGATCGACCGGCAGCGGAATGCGTGGATGCGGAATGGTGTCGAAGGCGGACACGGTGTCGATCGGGTCGTGGATCAGGTCGTCGATCGAGACCGTTTCGTCGGTGATGCGGTTGACGAAGCTGGAATTGGCGCCGTTCTCAAGCAGGCGGCGCACGAGGTAGGGCAGCAGATCTTCGTGCGAACCGACGGGCGCGTAAACGCGGCACGCCACATTCAGGCGGTCGGCGGGGATGACTTCGGCATACAGATCGTCGCCCATGCCGTGCAGCTTCTGGAATTCGTACGCGGCAGCGCCCGCCATGCGGTGAATCGCCGCGATCGTTTGCGCGTTGTGGGTCGCGAACATCGGGTAGACCGCATCGGTCGCGCTCAGGAGACGACGTGCGCAGGCCTGATACGACACATCGGTGTTCGGCTTGCGGGTGAACACCGGATAGCCGCTTTGGCCATCGACCTGGGCGCGCTTGACCTCGCTGTCCCAGTACGCGCCCTTGACCAGACGCACCGGGATGATGCGGCGCAGGGTCCGCGCTCGATCGGCGATGTAGTCGATCACGAACGGCGCGCGTTTCTGATACGCCTGCACGACGATGCCGAAACCGTTCCAGCCGTTGAGCGATGCGTCGGCGAGTACCTGGAAAATCAGATCGAGCGAGAGTTCGAGCCGGTCGGTTTCCTCGGCGTCAATGGTCAGGCCGATGCCATATTGCTTCGCGAGCTGCGACAGCTCCAGCAGACGCGGGCCGAGTTCGGCCAGCACCCGCGCGCGCTTCGCGTGCTCGTAGCGCGGATGCAGCGCGGAGAGCTTGACCGAGATGCTGGGCACGGCGAACACATCGGCTTGCTTGAAGTCGCCGCTCCTGCCGATGGCATGGATCGCCATCCGATAGGCTTCGAGATAGCGCAGGCCGTCGGCGGTGGTCAGCGCACCCTCGCCGAGCATGTCGAACGAATAGCGATAGTTCGCGCTGTCGCCCTTGCGGCTGCGGGCGAGCGCTTCGTCGATGGTCCTGCCCATCACGAACTGGTGGCCCATGATCCGCATCGCCTGGCGCACCGCGAGCCGGATCACCGGCTCGCCGACGCGACCGATCAGGCGCTTGAAGGCGTTGTGGACATCGCGTTTGGTGTCGTCGGCCAGATCCACCAGCCGGCCGGTCAGCATCAGGCCCCAGGTCGAAGCGTTGACCAGCACCGAGTCCGATTGACCCATGTGCCGCTTCCAATCGGCGTCGCCGAGCTTGTCGCGGATCAGCTTGTCGGCGGTCTCCTGGTCCGGGATGCGCAGCAGGGCCTCGGCCACGCACATCAGCAGCACGCCTTCCTCGCTGCCGAGGTCGTACTGGCGCATGAACGCTTCGATCGCGCCCTGGTCCTGGGCGCGGGCGCGGACCCGGCGGACCAGATCGGCGGCGGTGGCCTGGATGGCGG
>JBAQRU010000051.1:0-5081 GCA_049296025.1 Lysobacteraceae bacterium
ACCTACGACAGCAACAACCGCGTGCTGCGGGTGGTGCAGGATGAGGTGGACAACCTCGGCGTGCCGGTGAAGCGGATCTTCGATCTTGCGTACGACTACGACGCGAACGGCAACCGTCGTCGGGTGGTGACGCAATCGGGCTACGGTCCGAACGTGACCGGGATTGCGGTTCCCAACAATGCGCCGCCTGCGGTGATCTCGACACCTGCGGACCGCACGTTCCGCAGCGGCACCAGCGGCGCGTTCCGGCTGTTGTTCAGCGATGTGTTCCGCGATGCCGAGAACGACGCGCTGACGTTGACGATCACCCAGGGCAACAATGCGGCCTTGCCGGGCTGGCTGGTGGCGACGCGCGATCCGCAGACCGGTGAGATCGTGTTCACCGGCACGGTGCCGGCGGGGATGGCTGATACGGACGTGGTGGTCAAGTTGACTGCTTCGGAGACCGCGAACGCCGGCAATACGATCAGCACGACCTTCACGGTGCGGGTCCGCAGCAACACCACTCCGGTGGCGAGTACGGCGTCGACCACGTTCAATGCGGTGGTCGGCAAAGCCTTCGGCCGTGATCTGTCGGCGGGCGTGTACTTCATCGATCCGGATGTGGGCGACACGCTGAGCCTGAGCGTGGTGGGCACGGTGCCGTCGTGGTTGACGGTGAACACCAGCCAGCCGGGCGTGGCGAGCCTGACCGGCACGCCGCCGTCGGCAGGGAGTTACACGCTCACGCTGCGTGCGACCGACGCGCAGGGCGCGACCTTCGACCGCACGATCACGGTCAATGCCGCCGCGAACGCCGCGCCGACGGTGGTGGCCGCCCCGGCGATGGCGATCGCGAAGATCGGCCGGCCGTTCGCATGGAGCAAGCCGCTGTCGCAGGTGTTCGCGGACGCCAACAGCGACACGCTGCAGGTGAGTGCGGTGGGAATGCCGCCGTGGCTGGTGTTCCAGTCCCTCGGCGGGGCGACGCCGGAGCTGCGGTTCAACGCACAGGTGCCGTTGAGCGAAGTGGACAACGCGATCTACACGATCACCCTGACCGCGACCGATCCCAGCGGCGCATCGATCAGCACGACGCTGCAGGTGAAGGTGGTGGTGAACGTGGCGCCGGTGGCGCCGGCGAGCATCACCTTGCCGGTGATCAAGCAGAACCTGGCGTACAGCGCGGTGGTGCCTGCGTTCACCGACGCCAACGGCGACACGCTGACCTACAACATCAGCACGATGCCGCCGGGTCTGGTGTTCGATGGCGAGACGCGGACGATCAGCGGCACGCCGACGACGGCGGGCAGTTGGACGATCTGGTATTGGGCCAACGACGGCATCGCCTGGACGTCGACCTCGTTCACGATGGTGGTGGAGGCGAACACCGCGCCGGTGGCGCCGACGGTGGGCAATCAGAACGTGACGCCGGGTACGACAGTGAACCTGACGCTGCCTGCGTTCACCGATGCCAACGGCGACGCGTTGAGCTACAGCGCGAGCAACCTGCCGACCGGCTTGAGCTTCAACCCGACGACGCGTGCGATCACCGGCACGGCCTCGACGGCGGGCAGCTGGGCGGTGACCTACACCGCGAACGACGGTCGTGGTGGCGTCACCAGCACGACGTTCGTGTTCACCGTGGCGACGGCGGGGGCGAACCAGGCGCCAGTGGTGGCGTATGCGCTGGCGGACCAGACCGCGATCGGCGGCGAGGCCTTCAGCTACACGGTGCCTGCGAACACGTTCGTGGACCCGGAAGGACAGACGCTGACCTACACGGCGGCGAAATCCGACGGCACGGCGCTGCCCAGCTGGCTGAGCTTCAATGCCGGAACGCGCACGTTCTCGGGTACGCCGCCGACGCTAGGCTCGCTCTCGTGGACGCTGCGGGTGCGGGCGACGGATCCGCAGGGGTTGTATGTGGATGCGACCTTCGTGCTGACGAAGGAGGCAGGCGGCAGCCAGCTGATGGCGCCGCCGGAGACCTTCGAGATGGGTGCGATGTCGCAGACCAGTCTGCTGGCGGGCGGTGGGATGATGACGACCGCCTCGCTGGTGTCGGTGCAGACCCGGGACCAGTGGTTCACCTACGACGGCGAGAACCGGCTGAAGGTGGTGAACGGGGCTCTGGTGAATGGCGTGATCGAAGTGGTGGCGAGCACCGCGACCACCAACGCCGACTCGTACAGCGTGCAGTACGACGGTGCCGGTCATGCGACCGCGCACGTGCTGCGCAAGACCGAGAACAGCGTGACCCAGACGCTGGTGACGCTGAGCACCTACGACCTGCGCGGGAACCGGCGGTACGAGTTCCACACCCAGGTGCTGGGCGGCGGGTTCGCGGGGATCGCCAAGGAGTTCATCGTCGATGCGGCGGGCCAGACGCTGGGCACGCGCAGCTACTTCGCGAACGGGACGATCAAGCAGACGCTGGTGCCGCAGGGTGGTCAGGAGCCCGAGGTACCCGAAGACGTCGATGTGAGCGGCTGGCTGTCGGATGCGGAGACGATGCAGTACGACGGCGACGGCCGTGCGCTGATGCAGGCGGTGTACAAGCGCGGGCTGCAGGGCCGGGAGAACATCCAGGCCGAAGGCAACCAGTACGCGGACATCAGCCTGCTGCGGCTGCAGAACCGGGTGGATTACACCCACGGCGACGGCGGCAACGCGTGGACCGACACCGACCTGAGCAACAACGCATCGGGCTACGACGCGGCGGGCCGGCTCACCACGTACCGCTACAGCGCCCGCAACCCGGACGGCCCGGACTGGTACACGCACACGTTCACCAGCGCGTACGAAGGCTGGGAGAGCTGGCAGGAGAAGACGGTCGCGGGCGCAAGCACGAACACCGCCAACTTCAAGGCGACGACCAACACGCTGCATCTGGACGCGTACGGGCGGATCCTCAAGCAGCAAGAACACACCGAAGGCGCGAGCCTGGACGACCGGGTGCGTGTGTACACCTACAGCGGCGACGGGATGGTGCAGACGCGTCGCGAGGGCACGGTGAACGGCAGCAACGTGTTCACGCAGAGCACGAAGGCACCGAACGACACGCCGCTGAACTACCAGTTCGTGTACGCGGCGGGCCAGCAGCTGGCGGAGCTGCAGGCGGGCGGTGAAGTGCGTACCGCCTTGCCGACTGGCGGCTCACAGGCGAGCCAGGCGTTCGCCGCCGCGATCCAGCGCTCGGGCTGGACGCCGACGCAGACCAACACACTGAGCAAGATCGTCGGCGGCAGCGGCCCGTATACCGCTGGCGGCGGCATGGCGACGGTACTGGAAGGCGAGACCCTGCAAAGCCTCGCCCAGCGCGTCTACGGCACCAGCACGTTGTGGTACGTGCTGGCGGACGCCAATGGACTGAGCGACGCGACCGCACCGCTGACCGCAGGCGTGCAGCTGAAGACCCCCAGCGTGGGGGTGAACAGCAACGATGCGAATACGTTCAAGCCTTACAACCCGAATGAGGCGATTGGGAGTACGGCACCGGGGTTGCCGTTTATTCCGCCGCCGCAATCCAATAGCTGCAACGTCGTGGCGATGATCCTGATCGTGGTCATCGTGGTGGCGGTGTCGGTGGCGACGTGGGGTGTAATGACAGGACCTGCCGCCACGGCGGGCCTTGCGGCAGCAGGTATTACAGGCACAGGCGCTGCCATAGTCGCTGGTGCTGTGGCAGGTGCGGCAGGTGCCTTGGCGGGGCAGGTCGCTGGCAGTGCACTGGGTGTCAGCAGCTTCAGCTGGCGCAACGTCGCGGCCGGGGCCATCACAGGTGCACTGACCGCTGGCATCGCTTCGCAATGGGGGACCGTGGGCCAAGCCGTCGAGGGCGGCGCGCAAGCGACGACAACGACAGCCGCCACGAGCAGCGGCAGCGTCTTCGGCAATCTGTCGAGGGCCGCTGCACTGGCAGCGGGTAACGGACTTGCAGGCTATGCAGGGCAGAAGATCGCCGGGCTCAAGCCTTCCTTCAGTTGGAAGAGCATCGCTGCCGGCGCGGTGGCGAATGTGGCGACGGCCAGCATCGCACCGGGCCTGAGCAAGGGCATGGGCGAGTTCGGCCAGGACGTGACCGCTGGCCTCGTCGGCGGGGTGAGCGGCTATGCAGCACGCAAGGCGTTCGGGTTCGATGACAAGTTCGACTTCGCATCAGTCGCGGCCGATGCGATCGGCAGTGCGTTGGGCAGCGCGGCGGGGCGGGGGGTCAATGCTGCGCGGGAAGTGTCGGCTGCGGCTCGGCGCGATCGCAATCTCAAGACAGGTATTGCGGACAAGAGTGATCTGAGAAAGTTCGGCATCGAGATGGGCGGCTTGAGTTCCGATTACAGTTACAGCGAAACCGTAGGCAGTAACGAAGCGGATAGTCTCGCAAACATCGCCGCAGATCGTGCGCCGGACAACCGTATTCGTTCCGAGGGTCAGTCGTCGCAACCACCCAGAGGCTACATCCGTGTCAGGGTGGGAGAAGGGCAGTTCGTCGATGTCGAACGCAAGTCACTGATTGTCGGACTGAACGCACAGCTCGATGGCGCTGCTCAATTCGGCGGCAAAACTTCTGATCGGACACTCGCCAGGGAAGGAGCGAACTATGCCTCAGCGCTGGGTCTGGTCGACAGTGCTGGTCTCCAAGATATATCTCAACCGATCCGGGTGGTCGGCGTAGCTTCTGAAGAAGAACGTGCTTACAGAAGCGCGATGGTCCATCTGGACAACAGGAGGGGGCTGGGCGTTCTCCGCCGCGATCTGGTGGTGAGATACGAGCAGGCAGGAGGCATCGTACAAAGGAACTACATGCCTCCGAGAGTGACTGGATATCCGGGTGGCTTGAGTGCGGCGGAGCACCATGGCTCAGTGAATCGACACTTCGTGGGTCGCGCCGTCGCGATGGGTGATGTGGGCATGACACTGATGGCGCCGACCGCACGTCAAGCCCTTCGTGACGGCACGATGCCATCGTACATCGAGCTGCATACAGGGTCGATCAAGTACATCTATAACACGGGGGCGGATCTTTGGAATTTGAGCACGAACTCGCCTATTTCCGCAGGTGGCATCGCCCGGACACTTGGATTTGACCCCACGCTAAGCAA
>JBAQRU010000052.1:0-3124 GCA_049296025.1 Lysobacteraceae bacterium
TCCATATGGTTAACAGCCTTGAGCGGCTTTTTCAAGCAGGATCGTTTTGGTGCGGTATCGACTTTGGTCTTGGTGCAACAGGGGATGCGATGAGAAAACGCCGCGTCAAGTCCACGCATGCGCAAGCGGGCGGTTAGCATTGCACTCGCATCCATGCGTTGAAGAGTCGAGGTCACCCCGTGCCGAATCCGCTTTACGATCGCCTGTTCGCGCCGCTCGCCGGCAAGCCGTCGCCGTTTCTCACGCAGCCCGACGGCGTCACCATTTCCGGCGTCGAATTCCTCGCGATGGTGCATCGTGCCGCTGGTGCGCTGCGTGGGCAAGGTGTGCGTGCCGGGGATCGCGTCGCAGTGCAGATCGCGAAGACACCGGAGGCGCTGGCGGTCTACGGCGCGACTGCGGCAGTCGGCGCGGTGTTCCTGCCGCTCAATACCGCCTACACCGCTGCGGAAGTGGACTATTTCGTCGGCGATGCCGAGCCCGCGCTGCTGCTGGTCGATCCCGCACGCGCCGATGCGCTGGCGCCGATCGCCGCCGCGCACGGCGCGACACTGTCGACGCTGGGTGTGGACGGACGCGGCAGCTTCCGCGACCTGTGCGACCTGCAGCCCGAGGTCTTCTCCGTCGAAAACTGCGGCGATGACGATCTCGCCGCGCTGCTCTACACCTCGGGCACCACCGGGCGTTCGAAAGGCGCGATGCTGACCCACGCCAATCTGCTTTCGAATGCCGAAGCGCTGGCGCGCGAGTGGCGCTATACCGCCGATGATGTGTTGCTGCACGCGCTGCCGATCTTCCACACCCACGGATTGTTCGTGGCGACCAATGTGACCCTGCTCAGCGGCGCATCGATGCTGTTCCTGCCGGGTTTCGATCTCGATACGATGCTGCGCCTGCTGCCGCGCGCGACCGTGCTGATGGGTGTCCCCACCTTCTACACGCGCCTGCTCGATGCGCCGCGGTTCGATCGCGCGCTGTGCGAACGCATGCGGCTGTTCGTGTCGGGCTCGGCGCCGCTGCTGGCCGAAACGCATGTGGCGTTCGAGGCGCGCAGCGGGCACCGCATCCTCGAACGCTATGGCATGACCGAAACCAATATGAACACCTCGAACCCGTACGCGGGCGACCGCCGCGCCGGCACCGTCGGTCTGGCGTTGCCGGGCGTGGAAGTGATCGTCGCCGATCCCGACACCGGCACGCCGCTGCCCGCAGGCGACACCGGCGTGGTCGAAGTGCGCGGCCCCAACGTGTTCAAGGGCTATTGGCGGATGCCGGAGAAAACGCAGGAGGAATTCCGCGGCAACGGCTTCTTCATCACCGGCGACCTCGGCTGCTTCAGCGACGACGGTTACCTCACCCTCGTTGGCCGCCAGAAGGATCTGATCATCACCGGTGGCTTCAACGTCTATCCGAAGGAAGTCGAACTGCTGCTCGACGAACAGCCCGGCGTGCTGGAATCCGCAGTGATCGGCGTCCCGCATCCCGACTTCGGCGAAGCGGTGGTCGCGGTGCTGGTCGCCCAGCCGGATGCAAGGCTCGACCTCGCCGCCATCGACGCCGTCCTGCGCGAACAGCTCGCGCGCTACAAACAGCCGAAGGCGCTGGAAGTCGTCGCTGAACTGCCGCGCAATACCATGGGCAAGGTGCAGAAGAACCTGCTGCGACAGCGGTTTGATGAAAGATTCAAGGCGGACGCCGCGAAGAATTCGTAAGGTAGGCCACGGCCTGATGTATCCCCACTTTTTCGAGCATTTCAAAGAACGTCGTCATCCCCGCGAACGCGGGGATCCAGCGACTTTCAAGCTTCCGCGCAGCGCAGACACTGGGTTCCCGCGTTCGCGGGAACGACGGGCAATAAAGAACGATTACTGCCGATCAATCGAGCCGTTTGATTTTCATGAGGAAAAAGCGGGGATACCTCAGGCCCCGGCCCACCGCTATTGCGTAGTCAATAGCTTCATTTGCTGAGAAGCCATTCCGATCATTGCGATGTTTCGACTTGCCGGCAACGGCGGGCCAAGTCCCACCCCGCGAAATCACAGCTTCAATCGCGCAGCCAGCGCAGCATCTGCGGATACTGCACCGGGCCGCAGTCGGGCGTGAACCCGTGCGCCGCCGTCATCCCGCTCGCGCACAATCCACGCAGCCCCGGATACACGCCGAAGGTGTACATCTGCAGCAGATCCCGAGACTTGCCGTTGTAGCCGCCATCGTGGATCAGCACCTCGGTCGGCAGCCTCAACTCGACAGCAGCCGCATACGCCCAAGCCATCGCCTCCAACTCGCCGGCATGCTCGGCGTCATCCTGATTCAACTGGTCGTCGTGGGCATCGCCGCGCAACGCAGGTGGCAACACCGCGAGATGCCCGGCCTCGTGCAGCAGATCGCCGGGCCATGTCAGCTTTTCGGGATCGACCACCAGACCGCCGGCCCGCAGCGCGATGCCAGGCAGGAAGGTGTCCGTTGGCAGCGTCTCCTCCGCGATGGGCAGACCGATGCCGGAGAGGAACGCGAAGATGGCAGGGTAGTGTTCGGCGTGATGCATCCCATCACCCTAACGGAACACGAGCCGTTTGCGTAGGGTGGCGGTGAGCGCAGCGAACCCCACCATCCCGTCGCGCATGTTTTTTTTTGGGGACACCCACATTCCTCTGCGTTTTTTTCGGAACACCCACGTTTTTTTCAGGATGTTTTTGTAAGTATATTGAGTATCTCGTTCGAATCAGTGGGTGTCGTGTTTTTCGCGGGGCGAGTGAGGTCGGACCCACCCGCCCCGCGTGGAGCATTCAGTACGACCAGACCTGCAGAGGACTCGTGCTGGCGGGACTGCTAAGGACCGCCCCTGCAATTGTGCTGCTCAAGAACAAGCCGGTGGCGACTGACTTGTAGCGCGCCGTCGTGGGACCGATGTTCTGTCTCAGCCATCGTTGGTTTGCAATAGCGGGATTGCACGTCGTAGTGATGATGGTTCCTGTGACGGTATTGTTCAGACAATTGCCGGTGGCGACATTTTTGATCAGGAAGCCGGAACCGGTATTGGCCTGAGCCCATATCTGGATACTGGAAGTGCTGCATGCCTGAGTGATGGCGACGCCTGTGGTGGTATTGACCGCCAAGCAGTTAC
>JBAQRU010000053.1:0-75519 GCA_049296025.1 Lysobacteraceae bacterium
CGCCCGCTGGTGGTGTCGATCGCCGCCGGCATCACCGCCGCGCAGATGCAGCGCTGGCTGGGCGGCGGGATCGCCGTGGTCCGGGCGATGCCGAACACCCCGGCGCTGCTCGGCGCAGGCATCACCGGGCTGTTCGCCAGCAGCGAAGTGGACGCCAACGGCCGCGAACGCGCCGCCAATCTGCTGGCAAGCGCCGGCAAAACCGCGTGGATCGAAAGCGAAGCGCAAATGGACGCAGTCACCGCCGTCTCGGGCAGTGGCCCTGCTTATATCTTCCTGTTGGCCGAAGCGATGGAAGCCGCCGCCCTGGCCGAGGGCCTGCCCGCCGGGACCGCGCGGGCACTGGTGCTGGAAACCGTGCTGGGCGCCGCGCGGATGCTCACTGAATCCGGCGAAGACCCGGCCGAACTGCGGCGCCGGGTCACCTCTCCGGGCGGCACCACCCAGGCCGCGATCGAGACCTTCGAGGCTGGCGGCTTCCGCGCGCTGGTGGCGCGGGCGATCGCAAATGCCACCGAACGCGGCCGGCACTTGTCCGCCGCGAACGACGACCCCATCTCGGTTCGGTGAAATTTTTCCGCATCCATGCCGGATGCGCCTGATTTTCCAGAACGTCATCGCACAATTTGTTTGCCGATAACTGTACATTGCAGCAATCCCCCGAGTAGAGCACAGCATCCGAATCCACCCAGCACGATCCATACGAGGTTTGCACAAATGACCCAGAGCCTAAACCTAGGGGGTAGGGCTGAAGGACGGGAGGGCACAAGGATCGGGCATACGGCGGGCGCACTCGCTGAAACGGCATTCGCGGAATGCGTACTCAAGGCCGAACACTTCGGCGTCGCCTTTGGCACGCGTGTCGTGCTGGCGGATATCGATCTCGACATCCGTGGCCCTGGCATCACCGCACTGATGGGTCCCGGGGGCACGGGCAAATCCACCTTGCTGCACAGGATGGCGCGATTGCCCGCCTCCAACCGCATGCACCAGTGGGGAGAGATCCGCTATCTGGGCCACCCGCTGGATCAGGTCAGGGTCGGGCCGGCACTCGTGCACCAACAGGCGCGAGACCTCAGTGTGCGGCTGGTTGAGGGCCTGTCTACCAGCCTGCGCATGGCGTATCCGGAAGCGTCACCGGCCGATCTTCGCCGGATGGCGGCGGAATCGCTGGACGCCCATGACCTGGGCGACCTGCAATCCCGGCTGGATGCCAGCGTGGCGGAACTTCCTCCGACCGTCATCCGCATGATCAGCTTGCTGCGGGCATCCCTGACCGGCGCCGCACTGCTGCTGATGGACGAGCCGACGCATGGCCTGGCGAACAGCGATGCCCAGCGGGTATTGCGCCTGATCGAACAACTGGGACACAAACACGCGTGCCTGGTGACTTCGCACAACCAGTTTCATGCGCGCCAGATCGCGAACTGGGCGGTCCTGGTGGCCGGTGGACGGATCCAGATCGCCACCACTGCGGCAGAGTTCTTCGCCAACACCAATCGACATCCGGTACTGGCGCAATTCCTGCGAACCGGAAGTTGCTCTGTCCCGGCCCCGGATGCGAAGCCGGAAGAGTTGGCCAACGATGCACAAATGCCTCCACCACTGCCAAGCGCCGCCATGGCCGTCGTTGCGAAAGCGTCGGAGCCGACGCCGGAGCTCCCCCTCCAGCCCGCCCTTCCCACCAGTGCGGTCGTCATCGACATGGTGTCGCATGTCCGAAGAATATCGCCTCCCGACGACCCGGCACGGCTTTCTTCTGGCACCGACGCGACGACGGCATCGCCCGCCGAATCGCTGCTGCCGTGCCGTTCGACCATCGCCCCGCGCGAGGGTGCCCTTGAGGACTGCCGCGGGCCGCAGGGGTTCCATTGGCTGATTCCGGGACGTCTTGCCGGCTGCCCGATGCCCGGCGTAGTGATACCGCTGAAACACGATCTGGCGCTGCTGCGCAAGATGGGGATCACCCTGCTGATCAACCTGACCGAGCGCGACGTACCGGAAAGCGTGCTTGCCGAATACGGCATCAGGAGCTACTGCCTGCGGATCGAGGACCGGCACGCGCCGCCGTTGCTGTGGGCCAAGTTGCTTCTTTCCAAGATGGAAACCTTCATGCGGGGCGGCGAGATCCTGGCCGTGCATTGCCTGGCCGGTCTCGGCCGCACCGGCACCATCCTCTGCGCGTGGCTGATCCGCGAAGGGCTCACCGCTGACGAGGCCCTGCGCCGACTGCGCCGGATCGATCCCGGGTTCGTCCAATCGCAGGAGCAAGAAGATCTGCTGCACGAACTGGAAGCGAACCTGCTCATCCGGGCGAAATGACTTTGCGGGCGACCACCGCACCCTGACCACACACCTCCGCCGATTCACCCGAACCTTTTCACCCGACCTTTTCACCCAACCTTATTCTGGAGCTATCCATGAGCCAACTTGACACCGCACTCCAACAAGCCATCGCCTCCGTGCCCGAATGCCTGGCCGGCGGTTACGTCGACATCGCCTCCGGCATGATGCTTTCCGTCAAGACCATCGACTCCCATCCCCGGGATGTGCTTGATCTCGTCGCCGCAGCCACATCGGATCTCTACCAGGGCCCCAACGTGACGATGATCGAGAAACTCTTCCGCCAGGCGCGCGGCCTGCCCCCCGACGACGGTGCCCACTATTTCCAGGAAATCATCGTCAACAGCGAAAATCTGATCCATGTGTTTCTGCGCGGCAAGCTGCATCCGGACTACGTGCTGGTGTTGGTTTGCCGCAAGGCGGCGAACTTGGGCATGGCGTTGACCAAGGCCCGACTGGCGCTGCCATCGATCGAAGCGGTGATCTGAGTCCATGCGGCGATTGATCACCGACATCGGAGATCAAGACTTGCGTCTGCCTGCCCTCGTCCTTGCCCTTGTCGCCCTCGCCTCCTGCGGCGGCGACAAACCCAATGTCGCGAAACGCATCGATACCCCGCAGGAAACGGTGACCCGCGAGGGCGACGTGACGATCCGGGCGAACGTGATCGCCACCGCGCATCTGAACGAGCGCATGGCGCGCGACTACGGCATCCCAAGCGACGGTCACAGCGCGTTGCTGATGGTGTCGGTGCGGCGCGGGCCGGATGGTTTCGACGTGTCGCTGCCGGCGACGATCACCGCCAGCGCAACCAATCTGCAGGGGCAGACCCAGCCCATCGCGATGCGCGAGATGCGGGTCGGCGAATTGACCGACTACATCGGTACGGCGCGGATGTCGCCACCGGAGACGCTGCGCTTCGATGTGAAGATCATGCGCGAAGGCGCGGCGGCTTCGACAATGACGTTCTCGCGGGATTTCGAACCCTGAATAGCGCAGCGGGCTGAAGGCTGTTTTACCGGTTCGCCCATGCCTGAATGATCTTCGCGATCTCGCGCACGCCGTCGGTCAGCGCAGCGGGACCCGGCTGCAGGATGATCGGCGATTTGATCTCGTGCAGTTGTCCGTCGCGCACCGCCGGAATCGCGTCCCAGCCCGGACGCGCAGCGACTTTCCGCGGTCGGAATTTCTTGCCGCACCACGAACCGAGGATGATGTCCGGCGCGCGCCGGATCACCTCGTCCGTATCTTCGAGAATCCGCGCCTTCGCCAGCGATTCCGCCGCGCGCCCGGGAAAGATATCGTCGCCACCGGAGATCCGCACCAGCTCCGCGACCCAGCGGATGCCGCTGATCAACGGATCGTCCCATTCCTCGAAATACACCTTCGGCCGACACGGCAGCGTCGCCGCCTGTGCGGCGATGGCGTCAAGCCCGCGCTGCAGTTCGTCGGCATAGGCATTCGCTTTCTCCACCGCACCGACCAGCGCACCGAGCCGACGGATGTAATCGAGAATGCCGTCGACGCTGCGGTGGTTGCTGATCCACACCTCCACGCCCTGCTTGATCAGCGCCGACGCGATCTCCGCCTGGATATCGGAAAACCCGATCACGAAGTCAGGCTGCAGCCTCAGGATCTCGCCGATCTTCGCCGAGGTGAACGCACTGACCTTCGGCTTTTCCCTGCGCGCGATCGCAGGCCTGACCGTAAACCCGCTGATGCCGACGATGCGGTGCTGCTCACCGAGCGCATACAGCACTTCGGTGGGCTCTTCGGTGAGGCAGACGATGCGTTGCGGGCCGCAGACGCGCGTTGGGCTCACGGATACAGCATCCGCTTCGTCCAAACCCCATCCGTACCGCGCTCGTAGAGATACCGCTCGTGCAGGCGGAACTGCGCGCCGTACCAGAATTCGATCGCGCGGGGCTTCACGCGGAAGCCGCCCCATCGCGGCGGGCGCGGCACGTCGCGGCCTTCGAATTCACGCTCGGCGTCATCGAAGCGCTGTTCGAAGGTTTCGCGGGTCTCCAGCGTTTCCGACTGATGCGAGGCCCAGGCGCCGAGCTGGCTGGCGCGCGGACGCATCGCGAAATACGCCTCGGCTTCGGCGTCGTCGACGGTCTCGACCTCGCCCTCGACGCGCACCTGCACGCCGTCATCGCCCAGCGTCTTCCAGAAGAACAACAGTGCGGCGTTCGGATTCGCCTGCAGCTCGCGGCCCTTGCGGCCGTCGAGATGGGTGTAGAACACGAAACCGCGCGCATCGTGCGCCTTGAGCAGCGCCATCCGCGCCGAGGGCAGGCCGCCGGGTGTGGCGGTGGCGACAGTCATCGCCGTGGGTTCGGCAATACCGGCCGCCTTGGCCTGCGCGAACAGCGAATCGAATGTGGCGAGGGCTTCGGCGTAAAGGGTCATGGCGGTGGCTTCCTGATGCGCGGCGTTGCGCCATTGTCGCGCGATGCCACGCGGCCCGCACCTGAGCCCGATCAAAGCGCGGGACGCGCGGTGGCGCGTCCCCGCTGTGCTGCTGGATCGACTGCTCGATCAACTGATCGACTGATCGAGTGCAGCGTTACTCGACGACGAAACTTACCCGCATGTTCACCCGCCACTCGGTGACATTGCCGGCATCGTCGGTGACGACCTTGGTTTCGTTGACCCAGGCCCCCTTGATGTTCTTGACCGACTCGGCGCACTTCTTCAGACCGCTGCGGACGGCGTCTTCGACACTGGTGTTCGAGGCGGCATTGATTTCGATGACCTTGGCGATGGACATGGGTTGAACTCCTCGACTGGGCCGGCAGCATGCCGGAACAGCAGGTTACGCCCCGGCTGTTAAAATCACGGAATGAACCCCGCGTCCCACCTTGTCCTGATCGGCCCGATGGGCGCCGGCAAGTCCTCGCTCGGGCGCCGACTCGCGCAAGCCCGGGGGCTGGCTTTCGTCGATCTGGACCGCGAGATCGAAGCCCGCGCCGGCACCGATATCCCGACCATCTTCGCCTGCGAAAGCGAAGCCGGGTTCCGGCGCCGCGAACGCGAAGCGCTTGCGGATGTGCTCGCGCGCAAAGGCTGCGTGATCGCCAGCGGCGGCGGTGCGGTGCTCGACCCCGACAACCGTGCGTTGATGTGCCGGCGGGCTTTCGTGGTATCGCTGCAGATCGATGTCGACGAACAGCTGGCGCGGCTGGCCAACGACCGCAGCCGGCCGTTGCTGGCGGGTCCGGATCGAGCCGAGGTGTTGACCCGGCTCGCGGCCGAACGCGCGCCGCTGTATGCCGAAATCGCCGACCTGGAGTTTTCTCCCACTGGTCTGACACCCGGCGACGCCGCAGAGCATCTGGCCGGCCTGCTCGAAATCCGCTGGCAACGCCCCGACGCTCCTGTCGCCGCACCGGAATCGCCATGACGCACTCCGCACTCCGCCTCGTCCACATCGGTGGCGCCCACCCGTACACCATTTCGATCGGCGACGGCCTGCTCGACGACGGCATCGCGCTGACCTCGCGAATCCGCGGTCGCCACGTCCTGATCGTCAGCGACGAACACGTCTCCCCGCTCTATGCGCGCCGGATCGAAGCCGCCCTGCACAACGTCCGACCCGATCTGCGCCTGAACCGGTTCGTGATGCCTGCCGGCGAGCAGGCCAAAACCATGGCCCATTTCAGCCAGGTCATCGATGCGCTGGCGACGTTGGGCGCGACCCGCGATGCCTGCGTGCTGGCGCTCGGTGGCGGCGTGGTCGGAGACCTTGCGGGGTTCGCTGCCGCCTGCTGGATGCGCGGTATCGATTGCCTGCAACTGCCGACCACGCTGCTGGCGATGGTCGATTCGTCCGTCGGCGGCAAGACCGCCGTGGATCTGCCGCAGGGCAAGAATCTGGTGGGCGCCTTCCATCCGCCCCGTGGCGTTTTCGCCGACACTGCCGCACTCGACACGCTGCCCGACCGGGAGTTGCGCGCCGGGCTGGCCGAAGTCATCAAGTATGGCGCGATCGTCGACGCGCCTTTTCTCGATTGGCTCGAAGCCAATACCATCCCGCTGTTGGCGCGCGAGCGCGAGCCACTGATCGAAGCGATCGCACGCAGTTGCCAGCACAAGGCCACGATCGTCGAGCACGATCCCTTCGAGCACGGCGAACGCGCGCTGCTGAATTTCGGCCACACTTTCGGCCACGCGATCGAGGCCGAACAGGGCTACGCCGGCCACGGCCTCGACAACGAGGCGCTCAACCACGGCGAAGCGGTCGCGGTCGGCATGGTGATGGCGGCGCGGCTGTCCGCGCAATTGGGCATGGCCCCGGCTGCCGATGCCGAGCGCCTGCGCATGCTGCTGGCCGGATTTGGCCTGCCGATCGCACTGCCAGAGGGACTGGAACCGGATCGTCTGCTGCAGCGGATGCGTCTGGACAAGAAAGCAAGCGCCAGCGGCCTGCGCTTCGTGCTCTGGGAGGCACCGGGCACCGCACGGATCGTCTCCGATGTGCCCGAGGCCGCCGTGCTGGAAACGCTGCTGGGAAGCTGAAGTCCCGTCGGTCTACAGCCCCGGCGGCGCGGACGGCAGCATCACCGCTTACAATCCACCCATGCGCCTCTTCCTGCAACAACGCCCTGATGGACGCGAAGCCCCGCGCTTCGTGCAGTTGCAGTTGGAAGCCGATCTGATCGGCGGCTGGACGCTCACCCGCGAATCGGGCCAGATCGGCGGCCGCAGCACGCTCAAGCGCGAGCAGTATCTCGACCAGACTTCCGCGCTGACCGCCCTTGAGCGTGCCCGCGACCAGACGTTGAAGAAAGGATTCCAGTTGATGTTCGCGCAAGGCGTCGACGCGCCGAACTGAACCTCCTTTTCCGCGTTCCTCCAACCCGCTTTTCTCCAGCCGCTTCCATTCAGGATCTCCGCTTGATCACCGACACCGCCCCCAGCAACGACCGCTTCCTGCGCGCGCTCCGCCGCGAACCCGTCGACCGCACACCCGTCTGGCTGATGCGCCAGGCTGGCCGCTATCTGCCGGAATACCGCGCCACCCGCAAGCGCGCCGGCAGTTTCCTGGCGATGGCGAAGAATCCCGAGCTCGCGTGCGAAGTCACCCTGCAGCCGCTGGCGCGTTTCCCGCTGGATGCGGCGATCCTGTTCTCCGACATTCTGACCGTGCCCGACGCGATGGGCCTCGGCCTGTATTTCGCCGACGGCGAGGGCCCGAAGTTCGAGCGCCCTGTCCGTACCGCGGAAGACGTCGCAAAACTTGCGGTGCCGGACATGGAAACCGAGCTGCGCTACGTGATGGACGCGGTGCGCGTCATCCGTCGCGAACTGGACAACCGGGTGCCTTTGATCGGCTTCTCCGGCAGCCCGTGGACCCTCGCCTGTTACATGGTCGAAGGTGGCGGCAGCGACAATTTCCCGAAGATCAAGGCGATGGCCTTGAACGCACCGGAGCTGCTGCATCGCATCCTCGCGGTGAATACCGACGCGGTCATCGCCTACCTGTCCGCACAGCGCGCGGCCGGCGCGCAGGCACTGCAGGTGTTCGACACCTGGGGCGGCGCACTGAGTCCGGCGATGTATCGCGAGTTCTCCTTGCCGTATCTGACGCGGATCGCACACGAACTCGAACGCGGCGCAGGCGCGGCGCGCACGCCGCTCATCCTGTTCGGCAAAGGCAACGCACCGTATCTGGAAGCGCTCGCCGCATCCGGCACCGAAGGCGTCGGCGTGGACTGGACGGTGGAGCTGTCCGATGCCGCGCGCCGCACCCAGGGCAAGGTCGCACTGCAGGGCAACCTGGACCCTGCCGTGCTGTACGGCAACCCCGAAGCGATCCGCGAACAGGTGCGCCAGGCGCTCGACAGCTACGCCGAGGGCAACGGCGGCTCACGCGACGGGCATATCTTCAATCTCGGCCACGGCATGTCTCCCGACATGGACCCCGAACACGTTGCCGCGCTCGTGCAGGCGGTGCATGAGATCAGCGCACGCTGATCAGTTCGTTTCGATGCGCTCCGCGAGTCGATCGTGCAGCGCATCGCCCAGCGCATCTCCCGTCAGCGGCTTGCGCAGGAACGCATCGAAGCCTGCCTCTTTCGCATCCGACTCCGCACCGCTGTCCGCACGTGCGCTGATCGCGATCATCGGTGTTGTCCAGCCCTGCGCGCGCAGATGACGCGCAAGCGCGAGGCCATCCATCCCCGGCAGATCCAGATCGAACAAGGCGATATCGAAGCTGCCTGTGGCGATTTCGGTCAATGCCGCCAGCGCATGCCCGGCGTGCGTCACCCGATGCCCCTGCGCCTGCAACATGCCGACAAGCACGTCCGCGACGATGGCATCGTCCTCGACCAGGAGCACATCGCGGGGTGTCCGCACATCACCTTCCTGGTACCGGAAATGCACGGGCGCACTCGCGGCTGTTGCACGCTCCAACGGCAACCTCACCGTGAAGCGAGTCCCTTCTCCCGGCGCGCTGTGCAGTTCGATGCCACCGCCCATCGCCAACGCCAATTCCTCGCAGATCGCAAGCCCGAGCCCACTGCCGCCATACCGACTCGCGGTGCGCGCGCCTTCCGCCTGCTCGAAACGGCGGAACAAGCGCTGCTGCTGCTCTGTATCCAGACCGGGACCGGTATCGCTTACGACAAATTGCAGTCCGTGCGGCATCGCCGCTTCGATCGACAATGCGACCTCGCCGCGCTCGGTGAACTTCACGGCGTTGCCGAGAAGATTGAGCAGAATCTGCCGGATCCGGGTCGGATCGCCGTGCCAACCGCCTCCAGCATCCGGCGCGATGTCGACACGAAGCGCCAAGCCCTTACGATCGGCCAGGGAACGCATCAACGCCGCCACTTCTTCCACCACTGCATCGAGATTGAAATCGACGACCTCAAGCTCAAGGCGTCCCGCTTCGATACGCGCGAGATCCAGCGCATCGTTCACGAGTCGCAACAAATGTTCGCCAGCCCGGCGAATCGAATGCACCTGCCCCTGCTGATTGGTATCGAGCGATGTCGATAACAACAGTTCGCTCATGCCGAGTACGCCGGTCATCGGTGTACGCACCTCGTGACCGAGATTCGCGAGAAAACGACTTTTCGCCTGCGATGCCTGCTCCGCGATTTCGCGCTTCTGCGCGATCATCTGGTACTCATGGCGCCGTTTGAGTCGAAGACGATAGAGATAAGCCGCCCACCAGAAAAGCATCGCAAGCGCAATGGCATAGCAGACCAGCGCCCACCACCGCTGCCACCAGGGCGCCTGCACCAATATCTCGACCCGCCGAATCGGGGACCAGACGCCGTCGGCATTCGCCCCCTGGACCTCAAGGACATAGTACCCAGGCGACAGTGCGGAGAATATACGTTCTCCACGGCTGCCTTGATCCACCCAGTCGGGATCATAGCCACTCAATCTGAACCGGTAGCGATAAGCCGCAGGATCGGCGAACGACATGATCCTTGCGACAATCCTGAGATCGCGGTCATCCGGCTGCATGACTGCGTGAAGATCCGCATTGCCGTGTCGCGAAAAAGCGACAGTGTCTTCTCCTCGCCGCAACTCGATCGTCTCGATCCCCAACGCGGACGCACGCGGCGCCGGCAACGGCTGGTCCGGGTCAAACATGACGATACCTTCTTTGGAAACAGCGATCGCCGGGCCATCAGCCCTTCTTTTCAACACATCGACGGTGAAATCAAGGCCCGGCAAGCCATCCCGCAAACCGAACAAACGCGCGCGCCGCTGATGGGAATCGTAGTGAACCAGGCCTCGAACAGTATTCAGCCAGATATTTCCAGTGGAAGTCACAAGCACACTCCTTGTTTCCACGGCAGGCAGTCCTTCCTGCGCCGTCACGCGCTCGCGCAAGCGAAGCGCGACCCCATCCCACTCGTAGCGCTCAAGACTACCGAAGCGCGCCACCCACAACTGATCTGCAGACGCGAAATCGAGGCCGTAAACATATTCGCCTGCAGGCAGTGGGGCACGAACGAATCGAGCACCATCCCAGCGCCTCAAATCCTTACCATCGCTGTACCACGGCGACCCATCTGGTGAAAATCTCAAGTCTATGAAAGCCTCCGTTTCTGCACCCAAAGTCTCTTCTGGCGAAAAATCTTTAATCAGCCTGCCTTTTTTTGAATATACAGACATACCACCGCCAAAAAATGAAATCCAAATGTCGCCATTAAAATTGCACGCCAAAGCCTCCATTCTATGCAGCGCCTTATCTCTGTACTTTATTATTTTATCTACCTTTAGATTCCTCACACCTGAAACAAAAATCCCATCAGATCCTGCAATTAAAAAACTCCCATCTTCACAAATTTTTACGGACTTAGGATTTTCTGTCACTATTCCGTACCTTACCTCACTTTTGAAATTTCTTTCAGTAGACAAACCAGTCTCATAGAAGCCATCGGAAGTTAGCACCCACAAGAAACCTTCGCCATCCACTTCCCCACTAATAATATTACCTCCGCTCGAAAATCCAACCTTTTCGAGGAAAAAAAATCGACCGTCTTCTGGAGGAATATAAAGCAAACCCTCAGAGTTGCTGCCCAGCCATATTCCCGCCTCATCATCTTCAACAACACTATTAACACCACTCACTACGCCAAATCCGTCGTCGGCTCGTCTCCATCGGGTTGGAATTGCCATTCTTCTGTACAATCCGTAGTAGGTGCCTATCCAATAGCTATCATCATTAGCATGCAGAACTACAGCACGTCGAGATAATTTTGGCGACCTCCACGGAGGATTTCGAATCTCCCCATTTTGCCCAATCATGAATAAGCCATTTTCTGCGCCCACCCAAACCATGCCATTTTTATCAAGAGATAACGCAAATACTGCGCCACCCTTGGTTTTTTCCTTATGCATTGCGACTGGACGAGAATTTAGAGCGCTCGGCTCGACTCGCCACAAACCCGTATCGGCGCCTATTAACAAAGTGCCTGACGTAAGCACCCTAATCGCCACAGGAACAGAGCCACCCAAATAAGAGTCTTGACCTAGCACCCCATTAAGCCTTGAAACAGCACCATCCGCTTCGATTCGGCATATGTCTCCCACATAGTTTCCAATCCAAAGAACACCTTCCTGGGTTGACGTCATCGCAGTGATATCGATACCGCATCGAGCAGCATCACCGCGAAACTGGATTGTTTTGGGAACTCGATGATCAGCGTCAAGGACGCTCAACGCGAACCACGTCGCCGCCCATACACGGTCCGCAGAATCCACATGGACCAAAGTCACTTCGTTGTCAGGCAAAGACGCTGGATCCCCTACGACACGGCGCCAGTAGCGGAAATTCGTCCCGTCGTAGCGGGCCAGGCCATCGCCTGTTGCCACCCAGATGTATCCTTGGCGATCGATTGCCAAGTCGTTGATCGTCGACGACAAGCCTTGTTCGACGCCGAACCGGATGAAGCGCGGCTCCCGTTGATCCGCCCCGGAGACTGGCGCTGCGGCCATGACTTGACCCGCGAACACCAGCACCACCGCGCATACCAGCGCAGCGATCGCAATCCTGCGCCAAGCTCCCTTCAGCATTCTTCCTCCTTGAGCCCTGCGACACGCATCGCCGTGCAATGCTTTATTGCATTTTAGGACAGGCATATCCTGCGTCATCCGCCTAGAATCGGGCAATCCTAACGCAGGGCCATTTCATGCTGTTCGCCTGTCGCCACCTTTTCGCGATCGTCACTGGCCTCTGCCTGTTCAGTGGCAAGGCCATCGCCGCAGACCCCGTTCGCTACAACCTCGACCCCGTACATACCCGGGTGATGTTCGCGATCGACCATGCCGGGTTTTCGAAAGCGATTGGTACCGTATCCGGCAGCACCGGCAGCCTGATCTTCGACCCGGAACATTGGGACGATGCGACGCTACAGGCCGCCGTGCCGCTGGCTCGCATCGATCTCGGCGATGCCGGGTGGAACAAAGCGGCGTTGGCGCGAAATCTTCTGGATGCTGCCGCCTACCCGACAGCCAGGTTCGTATCGACCCGCGTCGAGCCCGTCTCACCCGATCGCGCTTCCGTCTATGGCAGACTCACGCTGCATGGGGTCTCGCACGAGATCAGACTGGACGTGAAGCTCAACGCCATCAAACGCCATCCGCTGCCGCCGTTCCGGCGGACGATCGGGTTCTCGGCCACGACCACCCTCAGCCGCAAAGCTTTCGGAATCGACGCCTGGCCGAGCCTGATCGGCGATGCGGTTGAACTGCGGATCGAGGCCGAAGCGACTCGAAGCCGGGCCGATGGCGAACCCGACGCAACCGATGTCCCGGATGACGACTCTATTCCCATGGACATTCCCTCCACCGAAGCAGCACCCAAGACAATGGAAGCCTCATCATGACCTTGAAAAACACCATCGACCGCTGGGGCGGCATCAGCCAACTGCTGCATTGGGCCGTCGCAGTTCTCATCCTTGTCATGGCCTATATTGGTCTGACGATGGGCGATCTGCCCAACGGGCCCGATAAAATCAAGACCTATGCGTTGCACAAATCGATCGGCATCACGATTCTCGCGCTGGTCGCGCTGCGCGTGTTGTGGCGTGTGTACGCAGGCACGCCACGCCCGATTCCCGGCTCGCCGCGCCGGCAGGAGCGCATCGCTGCGCTGACCCACGCTGCCATCTACGCGTTGCTCTTCGCCATTCCGATCAGCGGCTGGGTGTTGAACTCGGCGGCAGGTTTCCCGCTGCAGTGGTTCGGTCTGATCAACCTGCCACATATCGTCGGCGAGAGCCACGAGCTGCACGAACTGGCGGAGGAAGCGCACGAAATCATGTTCTGGGTTCTCGCACTGCTGGTCGTGGCGCATGCCGGCGCAGCGTTTTACCACCATCTCTTCCAGCGCGACGCAACGCTCGCGCGCATGTTGCCAAAAGGCTGGGTGCGTACCGACGATGCGACCATCACCCACCGCACACAGGATTCCGACCATGTCGCGTAAATTCGCACGTACGCTTTTGAACGCCACGCTCACCATAGGCCTGCTGCTCAGCGGCCCCAGCTTCGCCGCCGATTACGCCCAGGCCGCCGGTTCAATCCTCGGTTTCTCCGGCAAGTATCAGGGCGAAGCGTTCAACGGCCAGTTTCCCGGATTCGCCGCCACGCTTTCGTTCGATCCTGCAAAGCTGACGGGCGCGAAACTCGATGTGACCATCCCACTGGCCACCGCGACCACGCGCAACGCCGATTACGACAGCGAACTGCGAGGCGTTTCGTTTTTCAACAGCAAGAAATTTCCGCAGGCGCATTACACCGCGACGAAGTTCCGCGTCCTTGGCGTCAACAAATATGCCGCCGACGGCATGCTGAGCCTGCGCGGCGTGAGCAAGCCGGTGACGTTGACGTTCACCTGGACCGCAGGCGCGAAACCGGTGCTTGTAGGCACCGCAGTCATCAAACGCCTTGATTTCGGCGTTGGAAGCGGCGATTGGGCAGATGTCGGTGTGATCCCGAACGACATCAAGGTCACCACCAAGGTGGTCTTCCAACCGAAGTAGGCGCGAACTTGAGGCAGCGCCCGCCGTTTATTTCGCGGGCGTCTTCGCAGGTATCGGCCACAGCGAATAAACGAACGCGCCGAGCATATCGCCGGCACGTTTGTTCTTGTGGCAACCCAGGCATTCGCCACCCGCACGGATCGCACCGACCACACGCATACCGTTACCCTGCTTCTCGACGATCAGTCGCTGACCCGCATCGAGATCTCGGAGCGCCTGTTTCTCCCACGCCGTCATCCCGCGACTTGTCGTCCGTGGTGGCGGTGGCGTCTCCTTGTTCCGCTGATGAAAAATAAACATTTCATTCGAGAACACGCGCGGCGGATTGTGCTTGGCAACACCAATCAATTCGAGTCTCGCGACGAACCAGCGCGAATCACCGACCGGGCGATGCATCACTCTCGACATTGCAGGCAACCTGGTCTGACCGAACCCTTCGCTGTCGATGAAAGCCAGCACGGAATCATCGTGCATCCGAAGCAGCTCGCGCGGCAGGCGTTCTCGCCCCACCGCAGACGACCAGCCGACGACGGCGGCGACCGCAGCCAGCACCACCAGCCCCACATGCAGTCCATTCATTCGCATCGCTCGCCCCTTCGTTTATCGTCGTCGTGCTGGATACAACGTAGCACATGGGCACAACCCTTCAAACCGGCGTCGGCGGCGACCCTGCATTCAGCGCAACAACCGCCCACGCCTCGAATGGCCAATCCAGTTCCGTACCATCGACTTCATCCCGCAACACCGGCACCCGGCTTCCAAACCTCGCTTCAAGTATCTGGCTCTCATCGATGAAGACACTCTCGAAGGTCTCCAGCCGCGCCTCGGCCAGCACCGCCAGCGCCAGATCGCACAGATGGCAATCGTCGCGCTGGTAAAGAACGAAGCGGGGGGCGGAGGGAACCATACGCTGGCGTCTCTACGGAGAGGGGAATGCGGCATAGAATACGGCCACCACACGAAAGGGGGGTTGCCCATGTCGTACGCGCTCGTCAGCTATACCGTCCGTGATTACGCCCGCTGGCGCGCCGTATTCGATGATGACATCGTCGTACAACGTCACGCAGGGGTTTTCGTCCGCCACACGCTGCACGACGACAAGAACGAAACCCGGATCACGCTGGTCGCGCAGGTCAAGGACCGCCGCAGGGCCATCGAACTCTCATGCCGCAAGGATCTGTCCATGCTCATCGAAAAGGCCGGCCTGCTGCGCGACACCATCGAATACAAGTGGCTTTGCGAGCGATAAGTGGCCGTCAGCACCTTCGACCTCTTCAAGATCGGTATCGGCCCGAGCTCATCGCACACGGTCGGGCCGATGCGCGCGGCATGTCGCTTCGCGCATCGCTGGCTGGAAGAAAGCGATAACCTTGCCCGGACCTCTCGTGTGCGGGCCGAGGTTTTCGGCTCGCTCGCGCTCACCGGTCGCGGCCATGGCACCGACAAGGCGCTGTTGATGGGGCTCGAAGGCCATTGGCCGAACGTCATTGATCCGGACATCATTCCCGCTACGCTGGCGCGCATTCGCGGAGAAAAGAAAATCCGCCTGCTCGGCCGCCATGAGATCGCCTTCGACGAGAAGCACGACCTGATTCTGAACAAACGCCAGAAACTGCCGTTCCACACCAACGGCATGCGCTTCACCGCCTACGATGCCGCAGGCACGGAAATCGCCACGCGGGACTATTACTCGGTCGGCGGCGGTTTCGTGGTCAATCAGGACGAAGCGGCCGAAGACCGGATCGTCGCGGACACCACCGAATTGCGACACCCGTTCGCCAGTGGCGCGGCGCTGCTGCAGCAGAGCCAATGCAGCGGGCTCAGCATCGCCGCACTGATGTTCGACAACGAACGTCACTGGCGCAGCGACGACGAAATCCGCGATGGGTTACGGGACATCTGGAACGCGATGCAAGCCTGCGTGCAGCGCGGCATCCGCGAAACCGGAACCCTGCCCGGCGGCCTGCACGTCGTGCGTCGCGCACCGAGCCTGTACGCGGAACTGTCGTCGAAACCGGAAGCCGCGATGCGCGACCCGCTGACCGTTTTGGACTGGGTGAATCTCTACGCACTCGCGGTCAACGAGGAAAACGCCGCCGGCGGTCGGGTCGTCACTGCACCCACCAACGGGGCCGCCGGGATCATCCCCTCGGTATTGCATTATTACGACCGTTTCTGCGCAGGCGCGAACGAACAGGGCGTCTTCGATTTCCTGCTTACGGCATCGGCCATCGGCATTCTCTACAAGGAAAACGCCTCGATCTCCGGCGCCGAAGTCGGCTGTCAGGGAGAAGTCGGCGTCGCTTGCTCGATGGCCGCCGCAGGCCTCACCGCCGCGCTCGGCGGCACCTCCGGGCAGATCGAAAATGCCGCCGAAATCGGCATGGAACACAACCTCGGCCTGACCTGCGACCCGATCGGCGGTCTCGTGCAGATTCCCTGCATCGAACGCAACGCGATGGGGGCGGTGAAAGCCATCAACGCCTCGCGCATGGCCCTGCGCGGCGACGGCGAACACAAGGTTTCGCTGGATAAAGTCATCAAGACCATGCGCGATACCGGCCGCGACATGCAGGACAAGTACAAGGAAACGTCGCGCGGCGGGCTGGCGGTGAATGTGATCGAATGCTGATGTTCTTGTTGCCTGGTTATTCGCACGATGCGATTTCCAGCGCATCACCCAACAACGCTGCCGCCGTAATCTCAGCACCCGCGCCCGGCCCCTGGATCACCAGCGGATGTTCGCGATAGCGATCCGACCAGATCGCGACGCGATTGTCGGTACCTGCGCCGATGGCCAGCGGATGATCGTCGGGCAGTGATTCGAGGCCCACGCGCGCTTCGCCGTTTTCCAGTCGGGCGATGAAACGAAGTTTTTCTCCACGCTGGTGGGCGATGGCGAAGCCTTGACGCATCGGCGCGTCGAGCGACGGCAGAACGGCGTCGACATCAGCGGCGGCCGCTTCGGTCAAGTCCGGCGTCAGCATCGAGACGACAGTGGGATTGTCGCTATCCAGTTCATATCCCGCCGCGCGCGCAAGGATCAGCAATTTTCGGCGCACATCCTCGCCGCTGAGGTCGTCGCGCGGGTCGGGCTCGGTGTAGCCGGCATCGCGCGCCTGACGCACGAAACCCGAAAACGGCCGCCGCCCATCATAGTGATTGAACAGCCACGCCAGCGAACCCGACAGCACACCGGCGATGGCGTGGATGCGATCTCCACCGTTCTGCAGGGCGCGGATCGACTGCAGCAGAGGCAAACCAGCGCCGACTGTAGCGGAGTCGCCATAACGGGCACCTCCAGTCGCGCAGGCGTCGCGAATGCCTTTCCAGCGCGCAAGCGAAGCGCCCTGCCCCAGCTTGCATGCGGTGACCACATGAATGCCCTGCTCCAGCCAGCGTGCGTGGCGCTCGGCGACGGCTTCGCTGGCCGTGGCGTCGATGATGATCCGCGTGCCGCGATCGCCCAGCGCCGGCGTGATTGCCTGCAGCGATGTGGCGACGTCAAACGCGTTTGCCTCGCGGGAATTCGCGCGCCGAACCGCATCCGCGAACGAAGTCGGCTGAAATCCGTATCGCGAATTGGCCGCATAGCGCAGCGACAATCGCTCACCGAATGTCGTGCCTTCCCACCCTGCCAGTCGCGCGAGGACCGCTTTGCCCACCACGCCCGTTCCGAGCAGCGCGATCCGCGCAGGGGCCGATCGCGACGGGACGGGCTTGCGCGTCGCGGCGACAGCATTCATATCACGGCTTGTTTCGGCTGCGTTTTACCAGTCTCGACGGCATCGAGTGCACGATCCAGCGCTGCCGCGATGTCGGCAACGAGATCATCGGCGTGTTCGATGCCCACCGACAACCGCAGCAATCCGTCGCCGATGCCCGCCGCCGCACGCGCTTCGGCGGTCATCGCCGCGTGGGTCATGGTCGCCGGGTGCGCGATCAGGCTTTCCACGCCGCCGAGCGATTCGGCGAGCGTGAAATAGTCGAGACCCTCGATGAATGCGCGCACCGCTGCCTCGCCGCCTTCGAGTTCCAGACTCAGCATCGCGCCGAAGCCGTACTGCTGGCGCGCGGCCACCGCATGCCCGGGATGCGATGCGAGGCCCGGGTAATGCAGGCGACGCACCGCAGGATGATCGTTCAGCAGTTCGACCAGCGCAGCGGTGTTTTCCTGATGCACGCGCAGGCGTGCATCAAGCGTGCGCAGGCCGCGCAGCGTGAGGAAGCTGTCGAACGGCGCGCCGGTGATGCCCAGCGCATTCGCCCACCACACCAACCGCGTGTGCTGCTCCGCGTCTTTCGCGATCACCGCGCCGCCGACCACATCGCTGTGTCCGTTGATGTACTTGGTCGTCGAATGCACGACGAAATCCGCACCGAACGCGATCGGTGTCTGCAGCGCGGGCGAGAGGAAGGTGTTGTCGACCACCGCCAGCGCGCCGACCGCATGCGCGGCTTCGATCACGAAGCGCAGATCGGTGATGCGCAGCAGCGGATTCGACGGCGTTTCGATCCACACCACCGCCGGTTTCGTCGCCAACGCTTCCGCCAGCGCACGCGGATCGGTGAAGTCGATGGTCTGCAGTTCGAACGCGCCCTTGTTCGCAAGCGCGTTGAACAGCCGCCAGCTGCCGCCATAGGCATCGTGCGGCACCACCAGGCGCTGGCCCGGCTTCAGCAGCGCGTGCAGCAGCAGCGTGATCGCCGACATGCCGGTGGACGTGACCACCGCGCCTGCGCCGCCTTCCAGTTCCGCCAGCGCTTCGGCCAGCAGGTCGCGGGTCGGGTTGCCGCTGCGGGTGTAGTCGTACTGCCGCTTTTCGCCGAAGCCGGCGAAGCTGAAATTCGACGACAGCACCAGCGGCGGCGTGACCGCACCGAACGCGGTGTCGCGGTCGATGCCGGCGCGCACCGCATGGGTCGAAGCGCGCGCGGGGCGGCGCTGCGGTTGATCGATCGTGCCCGCGCTCATGCCGCACCTCCGCAGACGCCATGCAGCACGTGTTCGAGGATGTTGCCGATCTCTCGGGTTTCGGTGAGGAAGGCGTCGTGACCGAATTTGGAACGCAGCACGCGGATCTCGCTACGCGGCAGCGCTTCGGCCAGCGCGAACAGATCTTCCAGCGGCACCAGCCGGTCTTCGGCGATGGCGACGACGGTCGTCGGTACCGGCACGGTGCGCGGATCGATGGCATGCAGATCGATGGATTCGGACAGCCGCAGGAATGCGGTCGGCGACGTGCGCGCGACCCAGGTCGCGGCGCAGTGTTCGAGATAATCTTCCGCCGCCACACGCACGCGGCCATTCGACACTGTCGGCGCATCGGCGAAGCGTTCGGCGAATTCTTCCGGGGTGCGGTAGCTCAGCATCGCCAGTTGCCGCGCCAGTGCGAGTCCCTGCGACTCGTCGCACTGCAGCTGACCCAGCGCCACCGCCTGACGCTGCAGCGCGCGCCACGCGCTGGCGTACGGATGCGAACGATGCGCGCCGCTGATCGCGACCAGCTTGCCCACGCGCCGGGGATGACGTGCGGAGAAATGCAGGCCGACCATCGCGCCGTAGGAACTGCCAAAGAATGCGACGAGCTTCTCGATGCCCAGCGCGTCGAGCACCGCCGCGATCGCATCGGCCTGATCGGCACTGTCGACCGGCACATCGAGCTGACCGTCGGCACCGAGCCAATCGATCGCGAGCAGCCGCACCCGCGTGGTATCGAGACCCACGCCGCTCTGCGTTTGCCACCAGCCGGCTTCGGGAAAGGCATCGCTGGCGACGACGTGGCGGTGCGCGGAAATGCCGCCTGCGGCCAACACGACCGGCGCGTCGGCTGGGCCGACGAGCTCGTAGGCGATCTCCAGGGTACGCACGCCAGCATGCCGAAGCGCCAGAGTCGTGCGCACGCGTCCACGAATCGCGGCCGGGGCATCGGTGAAGGATGGCTGGAAGCACTCGGGCGACGGCCGGCACGCGGGGGTGCGGGGTTCCGGGTAAGCAGCGAGGGTCATGGCGGTCTCCGGGGCGATGGGGCCATCGAAGCCGCGGGGAGACCGGAGGGAAGCTGCTGCGCACGGATGACGAGGACACGACCGCGACGCGCAACCATCTTCACGGCGGACACAGGGTCCCCGCAGGAGTTGGCACCTTGTGGAAGCCTCGCGTTGGCGATGCCTCCATCAGGTTGCCCCGGCGTCTTCGGGCCTGTCCCTCAGCCGGTCTTGATGGATGGCCGCAGCTTGCCCGAGGTTTTCCGGCATGTCAATCGCTTCATGCGGATGAAGCGATGACTTTGGTCGCACCCTGTTCGCGACCCTCCTGATTCGGCGATACTTTGAGCGATGCAGATGTCACATTTCCGGCCGCTGGCCGCCTTGACCCTCCTCTTCATGACCACCGCCTGCGCGGCCCAGGCCGCTGCGCCGCACCCGGCGTCGAAGGTGGTCGCTGAAGCCTATGTGTCGCCCGCAGCGTCGGGCGAAGAGTTCGACTCCCTCGCCACCTGGCGACATCCCGACGGCACGACCTGGCTGATCGCGACCGCGAAATCCAGTCATCGCCTGGTGGTCTTCGACGCCGACACCGGCACGCGCCTGCGCGAGATCGGCGGCAAAGGCTCGGAACCCGGCCAGTTCAAGCGACCGAACGGCATCGCCGTTCTCGGCGACCGGCTGTTCGTGGCCGAGCGCGACAACCACCGCGTGCAGGGATTCTCGCTGCCGGATTTCCGCCCGCTCGGCAGTTTCGGACAGAACGAACTGCGCTCGCCCTACGGCCTGTGGCTGAATCCAACCGCCCGGGACGCCGTCGATGTCTACGTCACCGACAACTTCATGGAAGGGCCGCGATACGAAGTGGTACCGCCGCTGGAGCAGCTCGACCAGCGCGTGCGCCGCTACCGGCTCCGCTTCGATGCGACCGGCGCGTTGACCGCCGAGGCCCTCGGCAGCTTCGGCGACACCGGCGAAGCGACCGCGCTGCGGATCGTCGAATCGCTCGCAGGCGACGCACGACGCAGAATGCTGCTGATCGCCGACGAGGACACCCGGCGCGAATCGACACTGCGCGAGTACGACCAGAACGGAAAATCCACCGGACGCAGCGTGCCACCGGCGAGTTTCGCAGCCGAAGCCGAAGGCGTGGCACTCTGGGCCTGCGGTCGCAGGCACGGCTATTGGATCGCGGTGGATCAGTTGCCGGCCTTGACCGTGTTCCATCTGTTCGACCGCGCAACGCTCGCCATGCGCGGCAGCTTCACTGGCGCCACCGTCGCCGCGACCGACGGCATCAGTCTGCGCACGACGCCAAGCCATCGCTTTCCCAACGGCGCGCTGTTCGCGGTGCATCGCGACAAGTCGGTTGCGGCGTTCGACCTGCGCGATATCGTCGCGACACTGAAGCTCGACCGCAGCTGTCTCTAGCGCTATGCGAACACGTGGTTGGATGTTGTTGCTGCTGGTGATCTGCTGCATGGGCGCGGCGCAGGCCGGCGATCTGTTCCGGTGGAAGGAACGCAAGAACGGGCAGCGCGACGCTGACCGTGCGCCGGAACATGTCCTTCCGCAGCCGCCGTCGGAAACGCGCGGACCGCTGATTCGCGAGCGCGAACCTGTCGCGCGGATGCGCTTCGAACGACGCGCCGATGCCATCGAAGTCTGGGTCGACAACAACCTCGCAGGGCCGATCGAAGTGCTGCTGCGCCCACAGCACAGCACGATCGCGAGCGCCAACCCGCCGCTGCCCGCGCGCGCCGTGGTTGCCGCACTGCAGCGGACGCTGGTCACGCGCCTGGGGCCCAAGACCACGGCCGAGCTGTGGTTGGATGTGACCCCGGGCTCCCCCAACGCGCAGCCGAAGGATGTCGAATACGGGTATCCGCTTCGCAGCCCCGAACTGCAGGTCGAACAGGGCTGGGGCGGCGTCTACAGCCACAGCGACGACCAGAACCGTCACGCCGTGGATTTCGCCGCCGAGATCGGCACCCCGGTGCTTGCCGCCCGCGCGGGCACGGTGATGGAGGTCGAAAGCGATTTCGCGCGTGCCGGACTCGATACCGAGCAATACGCGCGCAGCGCGAACTTCGTGCGCATCGTCCATGACGACGGCACGATGGCGCTGTATGCGCATCTCCAGCAGGACGGTGTGCTCGTGCGCGCAGGCCAGCACGTCCGCAAGGCCGAAGTGATCGGGCTGTCGGGCAACACCGGCTTCACCACGGGCCCGCACCTGCATTTCGCGGTGCAGGCGAACCGCGGCATGAAGCTCGAATCGATTCCGTTCCGGATGTTCGGGCCGCAGGGCATCCTGCGCTTCACCGAACCCCGATAGCGTGCGCCTTGGCGCACCGATGCTTTTGATTCGCCGATTCAAAGCCGCCTATTCAAAGCACGCCGATTCAAAGCACGATGCGCCAAGGCGCATCCTATCGACGATGCTGCATCCACACCGGCTTGAGCCTTGCGATGCGCTTGTGCGCCGGGCAATCCTCGCGATGCGCACCGGGCAGATAGCCGAGACTCATCAGGAACTCGCCGACGATTTCGCCGCCGGTGAAGCGGAAGCTTTTCTTGAACAGCTTCACCCATGCCGGCTTGTCGCGCAGCGCGCCGTCCAGCAACGCGTGCGCGTCCAGCCAGTCCGCGAAGCCGCCGTGCGAATCGCGCAATGCTCGAATCATCTGCGCGTTGTGGATCGCGGCGTCGACCTTGAGCCGGTTGCGAATAATCCCGGGATCGGCGAGCAATCGCGTACGTTCGGCCTCTCCGTAGGCCGCGACGATGTCCACATCGAAACCGTCGTAGGCGCGGCGGAAGCCATCGCGCTTCTTGAGTATGGTTTCCCAGCTCAGGCCCGCCTGATTGATCTCCAGGATCAGCCGCTCGAACAGCGCCGACTCGTCGCGGGTCGGTACGCCGTACTCGTGGTCGTGGTAAGGCCCGTGGACGGGATGGCCGGGAGCGAAATCGCAGTAGGTCGACATGCCGCCAAGGATAGCGCGCCCGCCTGCCAGGGCCTGTCAGCAGGCCGCCGCACGTATAATTCGCCGCTCCTCAGCCGCGTTCCGGCGCCCAGGCGCCGATCTCCCCATGTCCGATGTCTCCACCGAAGCCGCGCGCCGGCGCACGTTCGCGATCATCTCGCACCCCGACGCCGGCAAGACCACGCTGACCGAAAAGTTGCTGCTGTTCGGGGGCGCGATCCAGATGGCCGGCTCGGTCAAGGGCCGCAAGGCCGCCCGCCATGCGACATCCGACTGGATGGCGCTGGAAAAAGAGCGCGGCATCTCGGTCACGTCGTCGGTGATGCAGTTCCCCTACGAGGGCCGCATCGTCAATCTGCTCGACACCCCCGGCCACGCCGACTTCGGCGAAGACACCTATCGCGTGTTGACCGCAGTGGACTCGGCGCTGATGGTGATCGACGTGGCCAAGGGCGTCGAGGAACGCACGATCAAACTGATGGAAGTCTGCCGGCTGCGCGATACGCCGATCATGACCTTCATCAACAAGCTCGACCGCGAGGGCAAGAATCCGATCGATCTGCTCGACGAGGTGGAATCGGTGCTGGGCATCCAGTGCGCGCCGATCACCTGGCCGATCGGCATGGGCTCGCGCTTGAAGGGTGTCGTCCATCTGTTGACCGGCGAAGTGCATCTGTACGAAACCGGCCGCAATTTCACCCGCCAGGATTCGACGATTTTCGCGTCGATCAACGATCCGGCGCTGGAAGCGCGCATTGGCGCCGAGATGTTGCACGAGGTACGGGACGAGCTGGAACTGGTGGAAGGCGCGTCGCACAAATTCGACAAAGACGCCTATCTCGCAGGCAAGCAGACGCCAGTGTCCTTTGGCTCTGCGGTCAACAACTTCGGCGTGCAACTGTTGCTGGACTTTTTCGTCGAACACGCACCTTCGCCGAAGGTGCGCGCGACCACGGGCCGCGACGTGCAGCCGAACGAAGAAAAGCTCACCGGCTTCGTGTTCAAGATCCAGGCGAACATGGACCCGCAGCATCGCGACCGCGTCGCGTTCATGCGCATCTGCTCCGGCCAGTTCAGCGCCGGGATGAAGACCCTGCATGTACGCACCGGCAAGGACATGAAACTGGCGAATGCGCTGACCTTCATGGCCAGCGATCGCGAGATCGCGGAAACCGCGTGGCCGGGCGATGTCATCGGCATCCACAACCACGGCACCATTTCCATCGGCGACAGTTTCACCGAAGGCGAGAACCTCAGCTTCACCGGCATCCCGAACTTCGCGCCCGAACTGTTCCGCCGTGCGCGCCTGCGCGATCCGCTCAAACTCAAACAGCTGCAGAAAGGGCTTGCGCAGCTGTCCGAAGAAGGCGCGACCCAGTTCTTCCGTCCGCTGATGAGCAACGACCTGATTCTCGGCGCGGTCGGGGTGCTGCAGTTCGACGTCGTCGCGTATCGGCTCAAGGACGAATACGGCGTGGACGCCTCGTTCGAGCAGGTGCAGGTCTCCACCGCACGCTGGATCCGCTGCGACGACGCCAGGAAGCTGGAAGAGTTCCGCGACAAGAACGCGATGAATCTCGCCGTCGATGCCGCCGGGCAACTGGTCTATCTCGCGCCGACCCGGGTGAACCTGCAGCTCGCGCAGGAGCGTGCGCCGGCAGTGACGTTCATGGCGACGCGCGAACACGCGCACGCGGTTTCCATCGACTGAGTTCCTCCGGCGCCGGGCGCCACCCTCTCCCGTACGCGGGAGAGGAAAATCGAAGGCTTCTGGTCTGCAACCATGCTCGACACGATCCGCCAGTGGTGGCACTACCTGCTGAGCAAGCGCAGCGAAGTCGCGCAGATGGACTACAAGGATGCGTACATGGCGAAAGTGGTCATGGACATCCATCGCAAGCGCACCGGCAAACGGCTGGCGCTGGTACCGCTGGCGCTGCTCGACCCGATCCATCGCATCGACCGCGACTCCGCGCTGCGCAGCACCCGCGAGCGTGCCGAGGCGCTGCGTGCGCATCGCGACGCGCTGCTGGAGACGACACTGCTCGACAGCGAGGCGCTGCAAACCATCATCCCGTCGGTGTCGCAGATCAAGGTGGTGCGCGACGGCGACCGCTGGCTGGCATTCGAGGGCAACGGCCGCCTGTACGCGATGCGCGAGGTATTCACGACCGACGACGGCATGCGGGTGGAGGTCGAGGAATATATCTTCGACGATCCGCGCAGCATCCAGCGCAGGCTGCGCCGGGTACGCAAACTCAACCGGCTCCGGGCGCTTCCCGACAGCTCCCCCGATCCGTTAACCTAAACGGGCCCCGCAACGGGGCGAACAATTATGGGGAGAGTCCATGTATTTCCTTGGGTCAATTCTTGCCTTGGTCGGCGCTATCTGGATGACCGTCAATGCCGCCAAGAAGGACGGCGCGCTCGCAGCGATCCTATGCTTCATCTGCGGGTTCTACACGATCTACTACGGCATCAAGAACTTCGCCGAGAACAAGATCCCGTTCATCCTGTTCCTTGCCGGCATCGCGATCGCTGTGATCTTCAATCCCGGCATGTCGGCCATGTCGGCAGCCACGCCCGTCACCAGCGGCTGATGCCCCGCTCGACGCCGTGAGCGTGTCGGCATCGCGATATCGAAACATCCGGCATGGCCGGATGTTTCTTTTTGCGCCTGCTGAAGCCTCAGGCGTTCGCCAGCACCCTTGCCAACCATTCCGGTGCGGGCTGATCGGGATCGAAATATTCGAAGATCAGGTGGATGCGGTCGGTGTCGCCATCGTTCTTCACCGCATGCACGCTCATGTTGTTGACTTCGGCGGCCTCGCCTTCGGGCATGTGGTAGCCGACGCTGTCGACGAAAAAGGTCACCTTGCCGTTGGTCAGCAGCGGCACGTGGATCTTGTGCGGCCACTTCGCTGCGGCGTTGGCGTCGCGATGCGGCTTGATCTCGCCGCCCGGCGCCATCCGCGCGAACATCACCCGCGGAAACTGTCCGTTGGCGTAGCCGTAAGGCGCCACCGCCGCCTGCATGACCGGCTCCAACAGCGCACGCCATTCGGCCCAGGCCGGACGGTCGTGCGAGCTGCGCCAGTCGCGCACGCTGTCGACGAAACGGAACACGATATGCCGGGTCTTGTCCAAGGCCTCGAAGCGGTTCGGCTTGTCCGCATTCTCCGCATCCCAGACCGACTCCGGCAGCGCCAGCACCGCCGCTTTCAGCGCAGCGATATCGACAGGGCCCAGGCGGCGGATCGTGGCGGTCTTTCGCGGATTGGCGTAGGGGTCGTGACTCATCGCATGGCTCGGGTTGGGTGCGGCTCGGATTGGGTGCGCTTGGGTCAGAAGCGGTAGTCGAACAGTTCCAGGTCGCGACGGTACAGCTCGGTCACGCCGTCGATCAGGGCCTGGTCGTAATACCGCCGGTAATCGCCGCGTTTGGAGCTGTTGACCTTGTCCAGCGCGCGGCTCGGGATGCCGACCTTCGCGCAGACCGCATCGTAATCGTCCTGCATGCGTTCGACCCGGCCGATGAAGTCCATCTCCAGGGTATCGTCGGCGTCGGTCAGCAAGGTGTACTGCGGCTGGAAGTGCACATGGTCCATCGGCCGCAATTCGAACAGGATCCTGCGCATCGTGCCCTGCGGGTCGCGCTCGAACGCACCGTGCTGGCGGGTCATGAACGCGCAGTACGAGACGAAGCGATCGAATGGATTGCGCACGAAGGTGAATTTGAAATAGCCGTCACAGACGTCATCGCCAAGATACGGGCGCACCTGACGCACGCTGAGATGACCATGTCGGATCCGCGCAACCTCATCGAACGGGAAGCGCTTGTTCACGAACAGCCCGACCTGTTCGATATCGTCCGGGCCGAGATGCTCGCGCAGCGCCTGCCGCACCGAATGGGTGCCGGTCTTGGGCATCGCGACGAAAATGTAACGGTGCAGATGAGAAACGATCATGGTCGAGCCGGGTGCTGAGGGCGCATGATCGCACAGCCTGCTGGCATCCCGCCCCGCATGCGTCATGCTCGTGGAATGTTTGCACTAGTCGAACCGGAGATCGTCCAAGGATGAAACGCACCCACACCGAACGCGAAGAAACCCTCGCCGAAGAAATCGCCAGCGCCCTCACCCACGGCCTGGGCGCTGCCGCAGCGCTTGCGGGAGGCGCGGTGCTCATCACCCTCGCCGCGCTGTACGGCGACGGTTGGCAGCTCAGCGCCGCCATCGTCTTTGGCATCACCCTGCTGCTGCTCTACGTCGCCTCGACGCTGTACCACGCGATCCAGCATCCGGTGACAAAGGGCCGGCTGAAGATCTTCGACCACTGCGCGATCTACCTGCTGATCGCCGGCACCTACACCCCGTTCACCTTGATCGGCCTGCGCGAGACCGTCGGCTGGTGGCTGTTCGGCACCATCTGGGCGCTGGCGTTCTTCGGCGTGATCTTCAAACTGTTCTACACCGGCCGCTTCCAGCTGATCTCCACCATCGTCTACATCGCGATGGGCTGGCTGATCGTGGTCGCCGCCAAGCCCGCGATGAAAGCGCTCGATCCGTGGACCTTCGCCTGGCTGCTCGGCGGCGGCGTCGCCTACACGCTCGGCACGTTTTTCTACCACCGGCCGAAGATGCCGTACTCGCACGCGATCTGGCATATGTTCGTGATCGCCGGCAGCGTCTGCCACTACGTCGCGGTAATGGCGCAGGTGGTCTCCGTCCGGTAAACGACATCGGAAGCCGGGCTGGCCGGCCATCGTTGCCAAGCCCGTCTACCCGGTGCCGCGACCGATTCGCGCGAAGGGGATTGCCATGACCCAGCCGCTGCCGGGCATCGACCACATCGTGGTGCTGATGCTGGAAAACCGTTCGTTCGACAACCTGTTCGGCGGCCTGTATCCCGCCGGCCCGGGTTTCCACGGTCTGACCGGAAACGAATCGAACTTCAACCCGACCGCACCCGGCGTCGGCACCTGGACGGTGTGGCAAGCCCCGCCGGGCAGCGCCACCGGCACGATCCCGAACCCGGGCCCGGGCTTTGCATGCGCGAATGCTCAGGGCAGCCAAAGACCTGTTCATGCGAGAAAGGCCAACGTCCCATTGATGCATTAGCAGCGGTGCAGCCATTCAACATTGGAGACCCGGAGGGCGGTGCGCAGGACGCGCACCGTTTTTCGATGAGGCAGGACGCCTCATCGAAAAATCCCAGCCATATCGCAGATTGCTGTTTAGATTTGGACCTGAATGTTTTCTTTGGTGACTTTCTTGACTCGCGCCTGCGGCGCTCGCCCTCCGGGCCGGCTTCGCCGTTCGCGCCGCACGCGGCGCAGTGCGCCAAAGAAAGTCACCCACGCGACAGCGTGGAAGCTTTGCTTTTGACTGCTGACGGGTATCGCTAAGTCCAGCCCAGCCCATCTCACTCACTGTTTATTGCTTCCAGAATTTTTCTATCTGATGATAATCGACTGAGCTCTTTGTCAAACTCTGACAACCCGCTTGGTGGTTCAAAAACGAGATTAATTACATGAACTCCAGATGCATCTGTATCAGAGAGAAGCTTATCCAAATCAGAAACGCCAGTCTCAAAATTTTTTATTATTTCAGAAGTCCACCCATGCATCATTTTGAAAAGTGGATCGAACGCTTCATGTGGCCTTGAAAAACGCACGTCCATCTCAAGATCGTATAGCGACAAAAGAACGCCGTACAAATTGTCGCAAGCACGCTTTATCTTTACTGCATCTCCAGGCATCCCAGAGGGGCCAAACGCACTCATGAGCTGATTGTTTAATATTTCACAAGCCGATTTAACAGAATTACTTATATCAGAAAGTAGATTTCTAATGAATTTAGGCGTGCTCTTCCCCGAAATGTATTTTTGCCTTCTGAAGACAAATCCAGAATTTAAATCTTCATATTTTATTGATATCTTCAGCAGCCTATCTTTCAATATTTCACAAGCAAGCCTGTATTCCCAAGAATCATATTTGTCCGTAGCTATTTTAACAATGGACTCATTTTCATAAGCAAAATCAGCAGGGACAATAAGTCGATTTTCTTGCATTCGAGTTATTAACTCCCTAAACCTTATCGATAACTGTATTTTTAATGAAGATATTATTTCTTCAGTTCTTGAAAATGGGAAAACCCACTTTGAATCAGACTCGACCTCGCCCAGAAAATCAAAAACACCATTGTCTTCAACTACCGGGCCAAGATCTATTTTCGGATTGTTTTTGTGGATTAACCTAAGATCCCATACGGATTTATCAACAAAAACCAAGCAATCAATTTTCGCAAGCTTGGCTTCTCGGTATTCTGAATTGACAACCGACTTTCCACTTGAAGGATCAAGAGAACCTCTTTTCCCTCCAATTATCAAGACAAATATATCTGCCCTCTCCCTGACAACCTTCTTGCAATTGTCAACTGTTGACAAGCTTGGGCTAACCGGAAAAGACGCGTATTCACTTAAAACTGGATCATGTCCCAACGACGTGATCTCCGCCATGAGATGCTCTCTAAGAGCTCTCAAATCGTAACAAGTCGAACTAATAAATATTGAAGTAGGACGCATCCATAAACTCCTAACTCGAAATATACCGCTGCAAAGAATCCAACTCCGCCCGCTGATCCTCGATCACCGCCTTCACCAGATCCCCGATCGACACGATTCCCACAACATCATCACCATCCACCACAGGTAGATGCCGGATGCGACGCTCCGTCATCACCTGCATGCAACCATCCGACGTATCGAGCGACGTAGCGACGATCACTTCGGACGTCATGATGTCGCGCACCGGCGTGTCCGAAGACGAACGCCCCTGCAGCACGACTTTGCGCGCGTAATCGCGTTCGGAAAGGATGCCGACAAGGCGGGGGCCGTCCATCACCAGCAGTGCGCCGATGCGCGCCTCCGCCATCAGGCGGATGGCGTCGAGGACCGGGGCCTCAGGACGGATCGCGTGGATCGCGGGGCTCTTCGCTTCCAACAGCTGACGGACGGTACGCATGGCGCAAGTCTCCTTCAGGGGCGATGTCCCCGGAGGATACGCCCGCAGCGGGCCGCCAGCGATCCACCAGATACAGCGGCCGCTGCTTGGATTCCTCATACAGCCGGCCGAGGTATTCGCCGATTACGCCCAGCGCCATCAGCTGCACGCCGCCCAGCAGCAGGATCACGGTCATCATCGTCGGCCAGCCGGCCACCGGATCGCCCCAGAACATCGCCTTGATCACGATCCACGATGCGTAGACGAACGCCAGCACGGCGGTGAGCACGCCGAGATAGGTCGCCACCCGCAGCGGCGCGGTGGAAAAACTGGTCACGCCTTCAAGTGCGAAGTTCCACAACCGCCATGCGTTGAACTTGCTGCGTCCGGCCACGCGCGCTTCGCGGTGGTAGGGAATGGAAACCTGCCGGAACCCGACCCAACCGAACAGGCCCTTCATGAAGCGGTGCCGCTCGCGCAGTTCGCGCAGGGCGGCAAGCGAGCGCGGTGACAGCAGGCGGAAGTCGCCGGTATCGGTAGGGATCGGGGTTTTCGACAGCCGCTGCATCACCCGGTAGAAGCCGTGGGCGGTGGTGCGCTTGAACCAGCCCTCGCCGTCGCGCGCGGTGCGGGTGCCGTGGACGTCGTCGTAGCCCTCGCGCCATTTCGCCACGAACTGCGGGATCAGCTCCGGCGGGTCCTGGCCGTCGGCGTCGAGAATGATCGCGGCACCTTCGCGGACCTGATCGAGACCGGCGGTGAGCGCGGCCTCCTTGCCGAAATTGCGGCTGAGCCGCAGCAGCGACACCCGAGGGTCGGCAGCGGCGATGTCGTCGAGCACCGCCCAGGTGCGGTCGCGACTGCCGTCGTCGACGTACAGCACATGCCCCTCCACGCCCTCGCCCACCAGCCCGTCGAGCACGGCGGCGATCCGCGGGTGCAGCGCCGGCAGGGCTTCGGCCTCGTTGAAGGCGGCGACGACGACGGTCAGGCGATCGGCATTCATATAGATAGAGTACGCGCCAGCGCCGTCAGTCGAACTGCAGGTAGGCGACGCCGCCCAGCGCCCGCATCTGCCGCTCGATCGACCGGCTGCGGCGCTGCACGTAGGGGCCGGGCTTGGCGACGCTGTATTTGCGCGGATTGGGCAGCACTGCGGCAAGCCGGGCGGCTTCGGCAGCCGTGAGCCTGGATGCGTCCTTGCGGAAGAATCGACGCGCGGCGGCCTGGGCGCCATAGACGCCGTCGCCGTATTCGATGACGTTGGCGTAGACCTCGATGATCCGCTCCTTCGGCCAGAGCGCTTCGATCAGCACGGTGTACCAGACCTCCAGGCCTTTGCGCAGCCAGCGGGTCACGCCACTGCCGCGCCAGAGAAAGAGGTTCTTCGCCAACTGCTGGCTGATGGTGCTGGCGCCACGCACCTTGCGGCCCTTGGCGTTGTGGGCACGGGCCTTCTCGATGGCCTTGAAGTCGAAACCGTCGTGAGCGGGAAAGTTCTGGTCTTCGGCGGCGACCAGGGCCAGCGGCAACAGCTTCGAGATCTGGTCTGCGTCGCGCCAGTCGTAGGCGAGCGCGAAACCGCGGTCGCCCCCGCTCCACGCTTCGACGTAACGACCGACCATGAAGGCGGTCAGCGGCGGGTCGACGAAGCGCAGCACCGCGACCTGCAGCACCGTCGCCACCACGAACAACAGCGGAAGCCGGAAGAAGACCCAGCGCAACCAGCGACGGCGGTGGCGCGGCTTCGAAATGCCGGGCACGGCCCGCGCCGCGGGCTCGCCGAGGTTTGTTGAATCTGCGCCGTCGTGCCCCATCTTCTGCTGTCTCCCCATGCTGTCGCCGGTAGACCGGCTGCGGCATTATCCGCGATGCCACAGCTTCTTCACGACACCCCACGCCAATGAGCCCTACTCCGACATGACCGCTGAAGCCTCTCCCGACCGACTCACCCGCTTCCTGCTGGAAGAAGCCGGCATACGTGGCGTGCATGTCCGTCTGGACGAGACCTGGGCACAGATCCGCAGTCGCGCCGAATATCCGGCCGCTGTCGCCACCATGCTGGGCGAAGCGGTCGCGGCCTCGGCGCTGTTCACCGCTCACGTGAAAGTGGATGGTCGGCTATCGGTGCAATTGCGCGGCGACGGCGCGCTGCGCACCCTGTTCGCTGAATGCACCGGCGCCGGCACCCTGCGCGCCATCGCCACGATGGCCGAAGGCGACATCGAGGAGATGCATTCGCTGAGCTCGCTCGGGCCAGACGCCCTGCTCGCGATCACCATCGAAAATCCCGGCGCCCGCGATCAGGAGCCGTCGCGATATCAGGGATTGGTTGGGCTGGATGCCGACACCTTGTCGGAAGCGTTCGAGGGCTATTTCCGCCAGTCGGAACAACTGCCGACCCGGTTGCTGCTGGCCGCGAACCACGACCGGGTGTCCGGGCTGATGCTGCAGAAGCTCCCGGGCGATGAAGGCGACCTCGACGGTTGGGAGCGCGCCAGCGCGCTTTTCGACACCTTGGCCGCTCCGGAACTGATGGCAACGCCGGTCGAAACACTGCTCCACCGCCTGTTCCACGAGGACGGCGCGCGCCTGCTCGGCGAGAAACCGCTGAAGTTTGCTTGCTCATGCTCGCGCGAGCGGGTCTCGGCCATGCTGGAATCCCTCGGCGAAGACGAAGCGCGGGCTGCGGTGGAAGACAATGCCGGACAGGCGGAGATCCGCTGCGAATTCTGCGGCGAGACCTACCTGTATTCGGCAGTGGAGGTCAGCGCACTCTTCTCCCGGCGCCCGGCCGAATGGAAGGCTCCCGAGCGGCTGCAATAGAACGCTCCTGCGCGCTCTGTCACGGTTTTCCAGACCCTTCCGGATTGTTAAAGAACCATAAATCTGATAGCCTGAAGCTCAGTGGACCCCAAGGAACTCGACCGCGTTTACACGGTCTGACGCACACCATGCGCACCAGCCTTCGCACATTGCCGCTCCTGATGTTGCTCGCCCTCGGCGCGGCAACCTCGGCTCATGCGCAATCCAAAGCGGGCCGTGATCGCGTCGAACTCCCGATCTGGAACAAATCCAGCGGGCAATTCGAGGGAGTGGTGGTGCTCGAACCTGCGGACAATGCAAAATCCCGCACGCTCGCACGGTTCGGGGTTCGTCATCTCGATTCGATCTTTGGACTCAGTGCCGGTGATTCACTGGGCCTGCTGTGCGATCGCAAGCAGGGTCTGACCAGCGCACTGAACAATCTCGCAGACAACTGCGTGCTCGCCTCCTTCCCATCCAGTCGCCGCACCGGCGCCGCCGCGCTTTTCCAGCGTAACGGCACCCAGGTCGGCGTCGGCACTGGCAGCACCCGCGCCGCCATGCCTGCCTGGCTGGCCCCGAGCGCTGGCGGCAACGGCCGGATCGATGTCAACGACCTGACCATTTTCAGCCAGAAGACCCTTCCGCGCGAAGGTTATGTCTCGATCGCCGGCACGGTCGCCAAGGCCCGTCTGCAGACGCCATCCGAAATTCCCGGCTTCAGCGACCGCTGGACCTCCCGTCAGCTCAATGTCGGTGGCGGTATTGGCGCCTTCGGCGTCAATGTCATCGGTGAAGTCATTGATACGCCCGGTCGCGACCAGTGGAGCAGCCTGGGCCTCGGCCTGAGCTGGCGTACCCCGTGGAGCGGACAGCTCACGGTCGGCGCCGACAACCTGGTCACCCGGGGCAAAAACCCTTTCGCCCCGAACGCCGTCCAGGGCGAAGACGAGGGCGCAGTGCCCTACGTCCGTTACGAGCAGGATCTGTAAGCCTGCGGTTTCCCTCGGGATTTGCCGACTTTCCGGCCCCGTGTTAACGACACTTTAATTTTTCTCCGAGTGGGGCTACTATCGGCCCCGGCCTGACCTGCATTGGCGTCTTTCTTGACGGCAGCGGGCGGGTTCCCATGGGAAACCCCAAGACTCACTTGGAGAGAGAGATGACTTTGAAGACCAACAAACTCCGCGACGCGATTTCGTTCGCGCTCGTGGGCGCTACCGCCCTCGCGGGCACGAGCGTTGCATTCGCTCAAGACACGCCTTCCGATGATGAACTCGACACCGTCGTCGTCACCGGTTCGCGCATTCGCGTCGCCACCGACGAAGAAGGCACCTCGCCGCTGCTGACCATCGATCGTGCCGCGATCGAAGCTACCGGTCTGACCTCGGTCGGCGACATCCTGTTCAACATCACCGCCAGTGACGGCGGCGCGTTGCGCAATATCACCACCAGCACCAACGGCAGCGACGGCACTCAGAACATCTCGCTGCGCGGCTTGGGTTCGACCCGTACCCTGCTTCTCGTCAACGGCCGCCGCTGGGTTACCCAGGGTTCCGGCGACGTCGACCTGAACACCATTCCGATCTCGGTCGTCGAGCGCATCGAAGTGCTGAAGGACGGCGCCTCGGCCATCTATGGTTCCGACGCGATCGCAGGCGTGATCAACGTGATCACCCGCAAGAATTTCGACGGCGCCGAAGCCAAGGCCTACATGGGCGCTTACACCAAAGGCGACGGTCTGCAGCAGTCCTACGACTTCACCGTCGGCTCGAACAGCGATCGTTGGAACGCCGTGCTCAGCCTCGGCTACCAGACCCAGGATCCGGTGTACGCCGGTGATCGTGAAATCTCGTCGGTGCCGGTCTACGGCGGCGGTGATCTGGCGTCGGGCGGTCTCTACGGTTCGGGCAGCACTCTGCGCGGCAACTTCACCCGTTGCGCCGGTGCTCTGACTCCGACTTCGACCGGCTTCCAGACCTGCACCATCGTCGCTGGCGGTCCGTTCACCCTGAATCAGGGCGACGATGGCCGTCAAGCGACCGACTTCCGTCGTTTCATCAGCTACACCTTCGACGGTTCGGGCAGCTCGGACCGCTACAACTTCGCACCGGTCAACTACCTGTTGCAGCCGATCGAACGCTTCAACGTCTACGGCCAGGGCACCCTGCGCCTGACCGACCGCATCAACGCCAATGTCCAGGCCGTCTACGTCAAGCGCGACTCCGACCAGCAGTTGGCCGAAGTGCCGCTGACCATGGACATCCGCGGCGCGAGTGGTCCGCAGTGGGCGTTCGCGCCGACCGCTGGCAACGTGTTCAATCCCTTCGGTCAAGACCTCCGCGCGGCCAACTTCCGCGCAGCTGCCGTCGGCCCGCGCAAGCCTTACTACGACAATGACAACACCGCGGTGACCCTGTCGTTCGACGGCTCGTTCGACCTGGCCGGCCGTGACATGTACTGGGATGCCGGTTATTCGTACCTGAACTCGCGCATCTCCGTCCGTGGCGAGAACTACATCAACCTGTTCAACCTGCGTCGTGCCGTCGGCGATTCCCGTCGTAACGCCGTAACCGGTGCGCTGGAATGTCTGGACGGTGCCGGCGCGGTCATCAGTGGTTGCGTGCCGTACAACCTCTTCGGTGGTCCGGACCTCGGTCTGGCGGCAGGCGTGATTTCGCAGGCCGAATACGATGCGATGAACCGCTACATCAGCTACACCAAGAACGAGTTCCAGGAAAACACCACGAAGGATTACTTCGCGAATCTTTCCGGCTCGATCGTCGATCTGCCGGCCGGCCCGCTGGGCTTCGCCGTTGGCCTGGAACACCGCCGCACCAGTTTCGTCAACCAGCCCGACGCGCTCGTCGCTGGCGGCGGTTCGTCGGACAATTTCTCCGAGCCGACCAGCGGCGCGGTGAACTCCGATGAAATCTACGCCGAGTTGAACGTGCCGATCCTGGCCGACATCCCGGGCGCCAAACTGCTGGAACTGAATCTGGCGGCCCGCAAGTCCGACTACGAAACCTCCGGCTTCTTCGGTGGAAGCAACATCTCCCCGAACCTCGGTGGCGACACTTCGAAGAAGATCGGCGTGAAGTGGCAGGTGTTCGACGACCTGATGTTCCGCTACACCCATTCGGAATCGTTCCGCGCCCCGAGCGTGACCGATCTGTACGCAGGCGGCGGCGAAAGCTTCCCGCAGGCTGTCGATCCCTGCAACCCGGCCAATATCGGTCTGGCGACCACTGATGCATCGCGATGCATCGCTGATGGCGTGCCCGCTGGCGGCGTGGCACAGCCCAATTCGCAGATCCGTTCGCTGGTCGGCGGCAACCCGAATCTGGAGCCGGAATTCGGCACCACCCAGAGTTTCGGCGTGGTCTACAGCCCGAGCTGGGCCCCGGGTCTGAACTTCACCCTCGACTGGTACAAGATCGAGCTTGAGGAAGTGATCTCGTTCCGTGGCGCGCAGTCCATTCTCAACGCCTGCTACCGCAACATCGGTTCGCCCGGTGGTGCAGACGATGCCGCCCAGCGCGCCTTGTTCTGCTCCTTCGTCACCCGCGACTCGACCGGCACTATCACCGACCTGCGCCAGTCGAGCTTCAATCTGGACAAGGGCAAAGTCGAGGGTTACGACTTCCAGGCCACCTACGCCATGCCGGAAACCGCATGGGGCAAGTTCGCGTTCCAGTGGGATAACACCTATCAGACCGAGAACACCCTGTTCGGCACCGTGGGCGAGTACAACGGTGCGCCGACGTGGCGTCTGCGCTCGAACTTCACCACCTCGTGGAAGAAGGGCGACTGGGATGCTTCGTGGGCCGTCCGCTACTACTCCGCCCTCGACGAAACCTGCGATGGTGGTTACTACTTCGAATACGGCATCACGCCGAGCGAAATCTGCAACCACGACGTCTACGATTCCAACGGCAACTTCCTCGCCTACGAAAACCAAATCGGCTCGCGCATCTATCACGATGTGCAGGTCGGCGTGAAGTTGCCGTGGAATGCCAAGGTTTCCGCCGGTGCCCGCAACCTGTTCGGCAAGGAACCGCCGATCACCCGCAACTCGTTCGCGCATTCGTTCGACGGCGCTTACGATCTGCCGGGCGGTGGTTTCTTCTACCTGCAGTACAACCAGAAGTTCTGATCGCTTCCGGTTCAGCTTCAATCGCACGACGAAACGGCCTCCGAAAGGGGGCCGTTTTTTGTGCGGCACTTTATATCGCTTGCGTAAACCAGCCGAGGCACTCAGCCAGGGCGATTGAACCAGGCGTTGAACGCGACCGTGACGCGTTGCCCCGTACCGCGAAACGGCGTGACGTAATGACCGAGCCACGAGGGAAAGAACACCAATTGGCCAGGCTTGAGGGTAATCACGAAGTTGCCGTGACTGTAGGGCCAGCGTAGACGCGCATTGGCAGCATCGAGGAACGTGTTCACCGCCATTTGCGGATGCGGAAACACGAGACAACCGTTGTTCTCGTAGCCGGGGTCGGGCTGTCCATCCGACACACAGTAGACACCGGACCAGCTCGCCATCGGATGGTTGTGATAACCGAAATAGCCGCCGTCACGGGTAACGTGGAACCACGTCTGACTGGCGATACGCAGCCCCCGGGTACCCTCGGCCAGATCCGGATTGATGTTGCGCAGGAATTCGCCCAAAGCCCCCCAGACCCAACCGCGCAACGCCTGCACGCAAGCCTCTTCGCTCGCGAAGAAATCGAAATCGCTTTCGAACAGCCCATCGGGCTGGTGGACGACCGGATCCGGGTTGCGGTAGCCGGCACCCCGCGCTTCGAGGGCCAGAATCACCCGCATCAGCGCTTCATTCAACTCAGCCGGCTCAGGGTGGAAGCGTTCCGCCATCGGCACGGCGAAGGCGGGAAACACATTGATGGTCATCTGTGGAACTCCCCGGAATGCAGTCAGACGCACCATAGCTGCGGGGCCGAGCGACCGACACCGCTGACGTCAAATTTTGGCTGCGCGCTTTCTCTGACAACTCGCGTGACCCAGGTCAAAGTAAGCCATGCGTCGCCAGACGGTCGAGCATCGGCCCCAGATGGCGTTCGTAAGCCCGCCACAAACCGCCGCGATTGGTGAGGATGCCCTTGCGGACCTGGTTCGAGCTGGCGGTGGCGACCATGCCGCTGCCGCGCCCGACTTCCAGCATGTCCGGGCGGAAATCGAAGCCGCAGTGCGCCGCGATCCGACGCGCCTGCGTCTCGGGCTCGGACACCATGGCATCGTAATCGATGTCGAACACCCGCCCCGGCAAGGTCTCCCGCCAATAGTCCATCAGGTCGCGGTAGGCCTTGTAGTAATCGGTCATCTCGATCTGGTCGTATGAGTACGACGCTTCGGTGGTGAACAGCGTGCGCAGGTTGGAGAAGCAGGTGTCTGCCGGATCGCGACGCATATGCAGCAGCCGTGCCTGCGGCAACGCCTTGGCGATCGGGCCCAGCAGGACGAAGTTCGGATTCTGCTTCTCGGTGACGAACGCACGCCCGCGCCCTCGGGTGCGCATGGCATTGAGGAAACCACGGCCGATGGCCGGGTAGTCAAAGCCACGGGCGCGCTCGACGATCGTCGAATCCACGATGCCGCGGCAGAAGTGGTCGGCGGCGTGGCGCAGTTGCGCCGGAAAGGTGTAGGTCTCGCCGGCGTCGGCGACATCGGGATGACCCGACAAAATGCGCTCAAGCAAGGTGGTGCCGCTGCGATGCATGCCGACGATGAAGATCGGAGTCATCGGATCTTCGATCGGTTCGCCGCAGGAAAATTCGGCGTCGAAGGCCGAGCGCAGCGCGTCGAAGACCGCCGTGGTCTGGGCATGGTCGTAAGGCTGTTCGACCCGGCGGGCGCGGCACGCGCGCGCCAGTGCTTCCCACGCGCCGTCGTAGTCGCCCAGATCGTGCAATTCGTTGTGCAGGGCGTAACCGAGATGCCCTTCGTCCTTGGCCGTGAGGTTGGGCTGCGCCAGCAGCTTGCGCAGCGCGTCGACACGGTTGCGCTCCGGCGTGTTCCTGGCCACTCGCGACAGCACCGAATACACCGCCGCAAAGGTCGGACGGATTTTCAACGCGCGCTCGAAAGCCACAACGGATTCCTCGGAGCGGCCCGCGAACATCAGCACCAATCCGTGCATGTTGTGCGCCTCGGCGAGGTCCGGACGCAACTTCAACGCGTGTTCGATCCAGATCAGCGTCTTCTCGTGGTCGCCGGCACTGGCGAAAAATGAGGCGAGATCGATCAGCTTCTCTGGCGACAGCTTCATCGCCAGCCCGGTGCGTTCGATATACGCCTGCAGCTCGGGCAGCGCTTCGAATCGGCGCAGGCGCCGCGCCACTGCCAGCCCTGCCATCGGCGGCACGCCATCGACCTTGGCTGCGGCAAGTACCGCGTGCAAAGACTCACGATAGGCGTCGAGCTTTTCCTTCGCGGTGGACAGCTCCAGCCACGCCGGCAGGAAACTGCGGTCGTGCTCGACGATGGCCTCGTAGGAAGCTGCAGCCTGGCGCCATTGCTGGTGCTGGGTATGACGCTGCCCCTGCTGCCAGAGCGCCTGTTGCTTGTTCGACAGTGTGGGGTTCGACATCACGCGATTTTAGGGGAAACCCAAGCCGCCGCGCATTCGGCAACGGCCGAGGATGCGCGGGAGCGACCGTCAGCCGCCCAATTCGCCGAGGATACGCGCCTGTTCGACCTTCAGGACCGCAGGCATGCGCGGGCCGTATTCGTCGAGGAACTCGCCGATGCTGGCGAATTCGGCTTGCCATCCGGCGCGATCGAAACCGAACAGTTTCTCGCCAGCTTCACTGCTCAGGCTGACGCCATCAAGATTCAAATCGCCCGGTTGCGGCAACCCGCCGATCGGCGTATCGAGGGCTCCGGCCGTGCCCTTCACACGTTCGATCATCCACTCGATCACGCGCAGGTTGTCGCCGAAGCCCGGCCACAGGAATTTTCCGTCGTCGCCCTTGCGGAACCAGTTGACGTGGAAAATCTTCGGCAACTTCGCGCCGGCTTGATCGAACGACAGCCAGTGTCCGAAATAGTCGGCGAAGTTGTAGCCGCAGAAGGGCTTCATCGCCATCGGGTCACGACGCATCACGCCGACCGCACCGGTCGCTGCGGCCGTGGTTTCCGAGCCCATCGCAGCGCCGATCAGCACACCGTGAGTCCAGTCTCGCGCCTCGAATACCAGGGGCACCAGCGACGCACGACGACCGCCGAACACGATCGCGCTGATCGGTACGCCCTGCACATCTTCCGCTTTCGGCGAGTACGACGGGCACTGCTTGGCGCTGACGGTGAAGCGTGAGTTCGGATGCGCGGCCGGACCACGCGCTGGATCGTTGCAATCGTAGTCACGACCGCGCCAATCAAACGCTGGCACGCCGCCATCCAAGCCCTCCCACCATGGCTGCACGTCGGCGGTCAGTGCGACGTTGGTGAAAATCGTGTCGTGCTGGATCGTCGCCAATGCATTGGGATTGGACTTGCTCGACGTGCCGGGCGCGACGCCGAAGAAACCGGCTTCCGGATTGATCGCGTACAGACGGCCGTCGGCGCCGGGGCGCATCCAGCAGATGTCGTCGCCGATGGTGGTGACTTTCCAGCCATCGTGGCGGTAGCCCTCCGGCGGAATCAGCATCGCCAGATTGGTCTTGCCGCAAGCCGAGGGGAAAGCCGCAGCGATGTAGTGGGTCTCGCCCTGCGGATTTTCCACGCCGAGGATCAGCATGTGCTCCGCAAGCCAACCTTCGCTGCGCGCCTGGTACGAGGCGATGCGCAACGCGTGGCACTTCTTGCCCAGCAGCGCATTGCCGCCATAGCCGGAACCGAACGACTTGATCGTCAGCTGCTCCGGGAAATGCATGATGAAACGACGGTTGGGATCGAGTTCGCCAATCGAATGCAGGCCCTTCACGAACACGGCGCCCGCGAGCCCTTCGCGCTCGATGCGCGCCAGCGCCGACGCGCCCATGCGGGTCATAATGCGCATGTTCGCGACCACGTACGGCGAATCGGTGATTTCCACGCCGCAGCGCGACAGTGGCGAATCGATCGGGCCCATGCAGTACGGAATCACGTACATCGTCCGACCTTTCATGCAGCCATCGAACAAGGCATCCATGGTGGCATGGCCTTCGTCGGGCGCCATCCAGTGATTGTTCGGACCGGCGTCGTCGGCCTGCGTGGTGCAGACGAACGTGAGGTGCTCGACGCGGGCGACATCGTCCGGATGCGAGCGGTGCAGCCAGCTGTCCGGATGGGTCTTTTCGTTGAGTTTGATCAGGGTGCCGTCGGCCTGCATCTTGGCGATCAGCGCGGCGTTCTCGGCATCGCTGCCGTCGCACCAGTGGATCGCGTCCGGGCGGGTCAAGCGCGCGGCCTCCTCCACCCATTGATTCAATGCGTCGAGACGGGTGACGGGGTGTTGGGGCACGGCGAGGGCATTCATGCGCTGACTCAGGCTTTGTGAAGAGGAGGAATCAAGGTGTCCATGACGTGCTCGACGTAGGCCTCGAATTCGTCGTGCGCCAGACGCGGTTGATGCAGCTGCAGGCTGAGCTGCAGGAAGCCGACGTACGCGGCGTAGGCTAGGCGCGCGCGATGCTGGGCATCGGTGCGCACCAGCCCGGTCTGACGGAAAGAAGCAGCGAGATAGTCGAGGCGACGTTGCGAGACGCGACCGATCACCGGCCCCACTGCGGGGTGATCCAGCGCTTTGAGCAGTTCGCTGTAGATCTTGTGCGATTTCACTTCGTGCGCGACCACCTGGAACAGCGCGCGCAGGCGCTGTCGAGGATCGCGCACGGCTTCGAGTTTGCCGAAAACGGTCTCCTGCTCCACCGATTCCCAGCGCTCCAGCGCCGCCGCCAGCAAGGCGTCGCGGGATGGAAAATGCCAGTAGAAACTGCCTTTGGTGACGCCGAGGCGTCGAGCCAGCGGCTCGACCGCCACCGAGGCCACGCCCTGCTCGGAGATCAGGTCCAGGGCGGCCTGCGCCCAGTCTTCGGCGCTCAGGCGGCCGTTCCGTTCGGTTTTCGCGGCGACATCGGTCATGCCGCCAGTTTAACCATACGGAACGGTTCGGGACAGTATCGTGTGACTACGATTTCAATCCAGTATTCCGGCACTTTCCGGCACATTGACATCCGCCGATCCGTCTATCCATACTTCAGCGTATGGAGCAGCCATCCGGCCGCTCCGCAAGGCATTCACATCCCACGCCGAGCCGACGGCTCGCCGGAGCGCATCATGAGCATCGCCATCCACTATCTCGCTCCTTTCCTCGCTCTTCTGCTCGGTAGCGCGTTCGCCGCTTATCACCGTTTGCGTTTGGCGGTCTGGGCCGCGATCACCGCCACCCTGCTGGTCGGCTGCTGGCTGCTCGGTGCAGACCAGACCGCCGTGCTGGTCGCCACGGCCTTCATGCTGCTGGTCGCGGTGCCGTTGCTGATCCCGCCGCTGCGCAAGAATCTGATCACCGCACCGCTGCTGAAGTTCTATACCAAACTGCTGCCGCCGCTGTCCGACACCGAGCGCACCGCGCTGGAATCGGGCACGGTCGGGTTCGAGGGCGAACTGTTCTCCGGCAAGCCGGACTGGAACCAGCTCCTGTCGCTGCCCAAGCCCATGCTGACCGCCGAAGAGCAGGCCTTCCTCGACGGCCCCTGCGAAGACCTCTGCCGCATGACCAACGACTGGGACATCACCCATGTCCGCGCCGATCTGCCGCCGCACATGTGGGATTTCCTCAAACAGCAGAAATTCTTCGGTCTGAATATTCCGAAGGAGTACGGCGGCCTCGGTTTCTCGGCGCTGATGAACCACAAGGTCATCCAGAAGCTTGCGCCCTCTTCGTCGGTGGTCAGCTCCACCGTCGGTGTGCCCAACTCGCTCGGCCCGGCCGAACTGCTGATGCACTACGGCACCGATGAACAGAAGCGCTACTACCTGCCGCGCCTGGCCGATGGCCGTGAAGTGCCGTGCTTCGCGCTGACCGGACCGTTCGCCGGCTCCGATGCCACATCCATCCCCGATTACGGCATCGTCTGCGAAGGCGAGTGGAACGGCGCCAAGGTCGTGGGCATCAAACTCACGCTCAACAAGCGCTACATCACGCTGGCGCCGGTCGCCACGCTCATCGGCGTCGCGTTCCGCATGTACGACCCCAACGGGCTGCTCGGCGACAAGAAGGACATCGGCATTTCGCTGGCTTTGGTACCGCGCGATACCGCCGGGCTCGAGATCGGTCGCCGTCACTTCCCGTTGAATGCGCCGTTCCAGAACGGTCCGATCCGCGGCAAGGACGTGTTCGTGCCGCTGAGCCAACTCATCGGCGGCGAAGAATTCGCCGGCCAGGGCTGGCGCATGCTGATGGAATGCCTGTCGATCGGCCGCTCCATCACCCTGCCCTCCACCGCCAGCGGCGGCGCCAAGATGGGCGCGATCGTGACCGGCGCGTATGCCCGCATCCGCAAGCAGTTCGGTCTGTCCGTCGGCCGCTTCGAGGGCGTCGAAGAAGCGCTGGCGAGGATCGCAGGCAAGGCCTACGCCACCAGCGCGCTGTCGGAAGCCACTGCCGCCGCGGTCGCGCGCGGCGAAAATCCGGCGGTGCCGTCGACCATCTCCAAATACCACTGCACCGAGATGGGCCGCGAAGTCGCGCGCGACGTCATGGACATCCACGGCGGCAAGGGCATCATCCTCGGCCCGCGCAACTACGCCGGCCGCGCGTGGCAGGCCGCACCGATCGCGATCACGGTCGAAGGCGCCAACATCATGACCCGCAGCCTGATGATCTTCGGCCAGGGCGCGATCCTCTGCCATCCGTGGGTGATGAAGGAGATGAAGGCCACCCAGCTCGAAGACCCGAAGCAGCGCCTGGCCGAATTCGACCGCAGCCTGTTCGGCCACATCAGCTACGCGATCTCGAACGCGGTGCGCGCGTGGTGGTTCGGTTTCACCGGCTCGCGCATCGGCACCACGCCCGGCGGCGAATACACCCGTCGCTGCTATCGCAAGCTCAACCGCTACTCGGCGGCGCTGGCGGTGATGGCGGACACGTCGATGCTGCTGCTCGGCGGCAAGCTCAAGTTCAAGGAATCGCTCTCGGGTCGTCTCGGCGACGTGCTCAGCCACCTGTATATCGCCAGCGCGATGCTGAAGCGTTACGAGGACCAGGGTCGTCCGATCGCCGATCATCCGTTCCTGGCCTGGGCGTTCCACGACTCGATCCACAAGATCGAGCTGGCGCTGTCCGGCGCACTGCGCAACTTCCCGATCCGTCCGGTCGGCTGGCTGCTGTGGGCGGTGATCTTCCCCTGGGGCCGTCGCGCCGAAGCGCCGAGCGATCGCCTGGGCCACCGCGCCGCCGCGCTGCTGATGACGCCGTGCGAAGCCCGCGACCGCCTCGCCGACGGACTGTTCCTGGAAGCCTGCGACAACAACCCCGCCGGCCGCATCAACAGCTATCTCGCCAAGATGATCCTGGCCGAGCCGGTCGAACGGAAATTCCTCAAAGCGCTGAAGAACAGCGATATCGAAGCCTTGGAATTCCCCGCGCAATTGGACGAGGGCGTGCGCGAAGGCTGGATCACCGCCGACGAGCGCAAACAGCTGGAAGAACTGCGCGAAATGACGCTCGACACGATCATGGTCGACGACTTCGAGCCGTGGGAGCTGCGTTCGGCCGGTTATGTCGAAGACAAGCAGGCTGTCGCTCCTCGCGCCGCCGCCTGAGCCCGCACGGCTCGCCATGCAACACCACGAACGGCGGGATTTCCCGCCGTTCGCATATCCGGAACCCGCCACGATGGCCAACAAGACGCTTGCTCTCTACCGCCGCATGCAGCGCTGGCCCGCCGGCAACTGGCTGTTCACGCGCGCGATCTGCTTCAAGGCGCCCTACTTCGCCAGCATTTCACCGCGTATCGAAAGGCTTGAACCGAATCGCTGCGAAGTGACCCTGCGCCACCGTCGCAAGGTCACCAACCACCTCGGCACGGTGCATGCGATCGCGCTTTGCAACATGGCCGAACTCGCGGGCGGCATGGTGACCGAAGTGTCCTTGCCCGATTCGATGCGCTGGATTCCGAAAGGCATGACCGTCGAGTACGTGAAAAAGGCCATCGGCGCGATGCGCGCGGTGGCGACGCCTTCGATCCCGATCGTCGAAGCGAACGAAGGTTACGCACTGCCGGTGGAGGTGATCGTCACCGACCCGAAAGGCGAAGCGGTATTCCGCGCCACGATTTCGATGTGGCTGTCGCCGAAACCATCCTCCTGACCCGGCACGATTACCCGCATGACCAACAGCGCCCTCCTGTTGCTTTGCGGCTTGCACAGCCTTGGCTTCGCGGCGTTCCATCTCGCGTTCTGGGCACTGTTCCGCTGGCCGAAAACGCTGGCATCGACCTCCTTGGCCAATCGCGCGATCCTGCAGATCGCCAATATCCAGCTGATCTGGGTGTTCCTGTGCATCGGCGGCCTGTGCCTGCGCTTTCCCGACGCGCTGATCCACACCGCGCTCGGTCGTGCCCTCATGTTGGGCATGTCCGGATTCTGGCTCTTACGCCTGATCCAGCAGTTCGTATTCCTGCGCGTCAAGCATCCACTGGTGCACGTGCTCTCGGTTCTGTTCGCGCTGGGTGCGGCCCTGTTCGCACTGCCTATCGTGCGCTGATCGCAGCGCAAGGCAGGCTTATTGCGTGAACACCACAGCCGCGATCGCCGCCAATGCCGGCACGCCCTGCACATAGAAGATGCGCTTGCTGACGCTGTACGCGCCGTACAGCGCCGCGACGACAACGCAGCCGAGGAAGAACAATGCGACATCGTGCTTGCCTGTGAACGCGGCCCAGAGCAAACCGGCGGCGAGGAAGCCGTTGTACAAACCCTGATTCGCGGCAAGCACCTTGGTGATCTCGGCCTTCTCTGGCGAATTGCGGAACACCTTCATGCCCAAGCGCTTTGTCCACAGAAACATTTCGAGAACCAGGAAATAAACGTGCAGCAACGCAACCAGGGTGATCAGCACAACGGCGATCAGCGACATAGGAGACAGTCCCGTGAGTGAATGTGGGCCGCTACCGCGGCGGGAACGACGGCGGAAATCATCATTCGGGTAGTTTGCGCTGCGCCCGGATCACCTGCCAAGCGCTGAGTGTCATGCCGATGGCAATGGCGATGCCAGCCAGAAATACCGTGCGGCTGCCGAAGGCCGCCAGCCACTTGTGCAGCCAGACATAGGTGAGGTCTCCGCTGCGATAGACGGCAGTGTCGACGAAGGCCTTGGCCTTGTAGCGCGCCTCGCGATCGACCCGGGTGTACAGCGTCTCGCGACCCGGCTTGCTCAACGAAAATTCGCCCGAGCGCGTCGCGATCTGCACCGCGGCGATCAACAACGGCAGCGGCGACATCGCCAGCAGACAGTAGCCGAAGGTGATCGCGAAAGCGGGAATCAGCAACACCGGTCCCACACCGTAGCGCCGCAGCAGCCAGCGCGTCAGGAAGACCTGGACGAGGATGGTGCATGCATTGATCGCGAAATCGATCCGTGCGTAAAACTTGGCAGCTTCCGACGGCGAGGGGTAGAACTGTTTCACGATCGCCGCCTGTTCGTTGTAGAGCAGCGTCCCGACCCCCACACCGAAGAACATCAGCAGCGCGAGGCCGCGCAGCATCGGGTCTTTCGCGACCAGTCGGAAACCGGCCCACATCGAACCGCCCATCGCTTCGCCGGACGCCGGGTAGCCGCTGCGCTGTTCGCGCAGCAACGCCCAGGGCCGCAGCCGCACGATGCAAAGCAGACACACGACCAGAAACCCGGCCGACACCAGCAGCAGACTGCCGATGCCGACGCGATCCACCAGCACCTGCGTGATCACCGGACCGAGCAGCGCACCGATGGTGCCCCCGGCGCCGATGTAGCCATAGACACGCTTGGCATGCGCGTTGTCGAAGACATCGGCCATGAAGCTCCAGAACACCGAGACCGCGAACAGATTGAAGACGGCGGTCCACACGAAAAACAGTGCGCCGCGACCGGAGACATCGTGATTGAAGATCCACCAGAAACCGATCAGGCAGACGATGAAGAGCAGATACAGGCCCGGCAGGAACACCCGCCGTGGGTAGCGCGAGACCAGCGCACCGTAAAGCGGCTGCAGCAGCACCATTGACACGAATGTGCCGGTGAACAGCAACTGCAGCACGAAATCCTTCAGCTCGAAACCACGACTCAGCGCCCATGCGATCCACGCATCCGGAAACACCGTGGTCATGTCTGCGGACGCAGCCATGGCGTCGCGCACCGGGCGCAGCACGTAATAGCCGCACAGAAGGCTGAAGAAATACAGCAGCGCCCACCACAGCGGCGGCGATTCGACCAGTTCCTGCCGCAGACGCTGCAGGGCACCTGTTGGGAGATCGGAGCTGCGCTTGGAATCCATTTCAGGCTTCGGCGGCATCGGTTGTGATGACATGCGCTGTGGTGGCCGCAGCCACCCATCCTAGCAATGCAAAGCCGACACTCTAGCAGGCCGCAGGAGCCGCCCGGCGCTGCGGGGAATGGACCGGTGCACCCGTGTCCGGTCCATCCATCCCCCAGTCCCGAGCGGACGAAACCGGCCGCGCTTTCCGCAGAGTATTTGCTCTAGGGCGCGGGCATAGTGTCGCCTGCACACGATTTCATAAGGTCTGCGCGTGTTCGACTACATCATCATCGGCGCCGGTTCCGCGGGTTGCGTCCTGGCCAATCGGTTGAGCGAAGATCCTTCGGTGAAAGTGCTTCTGCTGGAGGCCGGCCCGCGCGATTGGCACCCCTTCATCCACATGCCCGCCGGTCTTGCCAAGCTGGTCAACCAGAAAGGCGTGAACTGGAACTACAACACCGCCGCCGAACCGAATCTCAACCAGCGCGCCCTGTGGTGGCCGCGCGGCAAGGTGCTCGGCGGTTCCAGCTCGATCAACGCGATGTGCTACATCCGCGGCGTCGCCGACGATTACAACGACTGGGCGGCACGGGGCGCCAGCGGCTGGGATTGGAACAGCGTCCTGCCGTACTTCAAGAAGTCCGAAAGCAACAGCCGCGGCGCCGATGCGTTCCACGGCGCCGACGGCCCGCTGGGTGTCTCCGACCTGCGCTACACCAACCCGCTGTCGCAAGCCTTCATCGATGCAGGTCAGCAGATCGGTCTGGCCCACAATCATGATTTCAACGGCGCGGCGCAGCGTGGCGTCGGCTTCTACCAGGTCACCCAGCGCGACGGCGCACGCTGCTCGACGGCGGTGGCCTACCTCAATCCTGCCCGCCAGCGCCCGAACCTCACCATCCATACCGGCGCCGTCGTCAGCCGCATCACCTTCGAAGGCACGCGTGCGAACGGCGTGGCCTACGTCATGAACGGCCAAGCCTATCACCAGCCGGCCGCGCGCGAAGTCATCCTCAGCGGCGGTGCGATCAACTCGCCGCAGTTGCTGATGCTGTCGGGCGTCGGTCCGGCCGAAGATCTGCGCAAACTGGGCATCGAGGTCATCGCGGATCGCGCGGGCGTCGGTGCCAATCTGCAGGACCACCTCGACGTCTGCACCCTGTTCCATTCGACCGAACGCGTGACCTACGACCGCGTCGGCGACCTGAAGATCGCTTTCGACTATTACCTGCGCGGTCATCGCGGCCCGGGCACCAGCAACGTCGCCGAGGCCGGCGGCTTCGCACGCTCTCCGCTGGCGCCGGACGATCGCGCCGACATCCAGTTCCACTTCGTGCCGGCGATGCTGGACGATCACGGCCGCAATCGCCTGCCGGGCGACGGCTACACCCTGCACGCCTGCTTCCTGCGCCCACGCAGCCGCGGCCGGGTCGGGCTGGCCAGCAACCGCGCCGGCGACAAGGCGCGGATCGAGGCCAATTACCTCGGCGATGCCGAAGGCTTCGACCTGAAGATGATGGTCGAATGCGCCAAGATTTCGCGCGAGATTCTCGCCCAGAAGGCTTTCGACCGGTATCGCGGCGCCCCGATCTTCCCGGCCCGCACCGATCTGGACGATGCCGGGCTGATCGAATTCATCCGCGCGAAGGCCGAAAGCGTCTACCACCCGATCGGGACCTGCCGCATGGGCAGCGACGCCGACGCCGTGGTCGATCCGTCGCTGCGGGTCAACGGCGTCGAGGGTCTGCGCGTGATCGACGCCTCGGTCATGCCCTGCCTGATCGGTGGCAACACCAACGCACCGACGATCATGATCGCCGAGCGCGCGGCCGATCTGATCAAGGCCGCATGACCCCGTTCGCCCCAGGGCCACAGCGACTCGCGGCGCCCCCCTTGAACCGCTAAAATTCCGGTTTCTGGCCCGCCGGCAAGATCAACGGGCCCTTCTTCCGCTCCCAGGACATTCCGAACGATGAAGATCCTCGTCGGTTACAAGCGCGTGGTGGACTACAACGTCCGCATCCAGGTCAAGCCCGACGGCTCCGGCGTGGTCACCGATGGCGTCAAGCTGTCGCCCAATCCCTTCGACGACATCGCGCTGGAAGAAGCCCTGCGCCTGCGCGACAAGGGCATCGCCACCGAAGTCGTGGTCGTCACCATCGCCCCGGCCGATGCCCAGCCGCATCTGCGCAACGGACTGGCGATGGGCGCGAATCGCGCCGTCCACATCGTCAGCGATGCCGGCATGCAGCCGCTCACCGCCGCCCGCGCGCTGCTGAAACTGATCGAGAAGGAACAGCCCGATCTCGTGCTATTGGGCAAACAGGCGATCGACGACGACGCCAACCAGACCGGCCAGATGCTGGCCACGCTGTGGGGCCGCCCGCAGGCGACCTTCGCCGGCAAGCTCGACATCGCCGATGGCAAGGCCACGGTGGTGCGCGAAGTGGATGCCGGCCTGGAAACGCTGGAAATCGATTTGCCTGCCGTGGTCACCACAGACTTGCGCCTGAACGAGCCGCGCTTCATCAAGCTGCCGGACATCATGAAGGCCAAGAGCAAGCCGCTGGAAACCATCCAGTTCGCCGATCTTGGCGTCGAATCGGGCGACACCCTGAAGACCACCCACTACGCCCCGCCGGCCAAGCGCAGCAAGGGCGTGATGGTGAAGGACGCAGCCGAACTGGTCGCCGCGCTCAAGGCAAAAGGTCTGTTGTAACGACTCGTCATCCCTGCGGACGCGGGAGTGTTTTTCAACAGCCGAAGGCTGGTCATCCAGCGACGCTCTCTTCATCCGCATCAAGACACTGGATTCCCGCATTCGCGGGAATGACGGAACCAGAGGAATCACCCATGTCCAAAGTTCTCATCGTTGCCGAACATCTCGACGGCAAACTCAATGCCTCCACCGCCAAGTGCGTCTCGGCAGCGAAAGCGCTGAATCCCGACACTATCGATGTGCTGGTGCTCGCAGACGATCCGACCGGCGTTGCCACCGATGCCGCGACTCTTTCCGGCGTGTCGAAGGTGCTGACCCTCGCCAACGCCGCCAACGCGAACGCCATCGCCCAGGTGCTGGCGCCGCAGATCGCACAGGCCGCCGCTGGTTACAGCCACGTCTTCGGTCCCAGTACCACTTTCGGCAAGGACCTGATGCCGTGCGTCGCCGCCCTGCTGGGCGTGTCGCAGGTCTCCGACATCATGGCGGTCGACGGCAGCCACACCTTCAAGCGCCCGATCTACGCCGGTAACGCCATCATCACGGTCGAAGCCGCCGCCGACCGCGTCGTGGTCGCCACCGTGCGCACCGCCTCATGGCCCGAAGCCGCGCGCGGTGGCAGCGCCACCATCGAAGTCATATCGATCGATGCCGCACTGCCTGGGCACACCCGCTACGTGAGCCTCGCCGCCGGCAAATCGGACCGCCCGGACCTGCAGAGCGCCCGTCGCGTGGTCTCCGGCGGCCGCGGCGTGGGCTCGGCCGAGAACTTCAAGATCATCTACGACCTGGCCGACAAACTCGGCGCTGGCGTGGGCGCCTCGCGCGCGGCGGTCGACGCCGGCTACGTACCCAACGAAATGCAGGTCGGCCAAACCGGCAAGATCATCGCCCCGGAGCTGTACGTCGCCGTCGGCATCAGCGGCGCGATCCAGCACCTCACCGGCATCAAGGATGCCGGTACGATCGTCGCGATCAACAAGGACGGCGAAGCGCCGATCTTCGAGATCGCGGACATCGGCCTGGTCGGCGATCTGTTCAAGCTGCTGCCGGAGTTGCAGGCGGCGCTGTAACCGGATCGCGCATCTCCAAGTGACAAAAAAGAGCCGGGTTTCCCCGGCTCTTTGCGTTGGGCTCATCTGGAAAAATCAGCGCCCCGGCACGCGGCAACAGTGGACCCAAGGCGTCACCACCTGCGCATTGCTGTCCAGGTTGTAGACGAAGAAATTGCCGGACGTCGGGCCCATGTAACCGTCCGCCATCACCACCTTCTGCGCCGCCTGGAAGCCCGCATTGGTGGAGCCGTAGCCCGCAGGACAACTCACGCCGAATCCATAGCCATACGTGTTGGCAGGTACGCTGGCCGCTGAGCCGCTGACAGTGATGCATTCCAGTGCGGTCGCCGCCGGTGGCGCGAAATAGCCGAGGATATCCACGACGTAATGCGATTGCGCATTGCTGTAGATCGTGAAATCGGAGGTCGATACCGGGTTGGGTATCGTCGCGATCACACCATTGGCGGCGGTGACGCCCGCGTAGTAGTTGACGTTCGACGACAGCGGCTGGGTCGTGCCGAAGGGAAACACCGTGGTATAGCCGTTGGCGACCGGCGTCACCGCCGTGACGTTCAACGCCACCGCCGTGGCGTTCAGACCGAACGTTCCGCAGTTGGTCGCGCTTCCGCCCTGGCTGGTGAAATTGCTCGCATTGGTCGATACAAAATTCCGAGTCGAGTTCGCGGCAATCTGACCAGCGGCCGTATTGCGCGTATCGACGATGCGGCATGGCTGGATGGGCGTATACACGAGGTCCTGGTTCAGATCGCCGAATTTGGCGGCGACAGCGCTGGGGGCATTGGCGCCAGGCGCGAGCTTGGCCAGCCGGTCGATCGCCTGGGTGTCGCTGAGACGACGCCCGATGCCCGACAACTCCGCCATGGCGCCTTCGAAGGTCTCGCGCTTGAGCGCGTTGCGGAAGTTGCTCGAATCCACGGTGACGAAGTTCGGCACCATCCGCTGCGCCCACGTGCCGACCGGAACGTTGTAGATCCGCTGCACGTACGCTCCCCACTTGAGCACGAACTGGCGCGTGAGCTGGCCGCGTTCCTTCGGCGACAGCTTCGCAGCCGAAGCGGTTGCGGAAGAAGAAAGGGGCATGGTCGCGAACGCATGCTGCTTGCCCACGCGCACTGGTGTCTGTGCGCCCGCAGCCGTAGCAGATACCGCAAACGCAAACGACAAAACAGCAGCAGAATAATGAAAGGAACGAGCCATCTTTTTTCTCCTAAGATCGACCCTGCATGCGCTCTCAGACAAACACGCCAGCAGCAATAAAGTGGGGGATTTTCGACCAGAGGATGTTAAGCCGAAAGAATGATGACCGGAATTGCGCGACTTTCCCCCATACCGAGGCGTTGGGCCATCAGCGCCCCGGCACGCGGCAGCACATGAGTTTCGCGGTCACGTTCTGGGCATTGACGCTCAGGCTCCTGACGAAAATCTGCCCGGCATTGCCAGCGGTATAACTGTCCGCAACCAAGACATTCTCGCCCGCACTGATGGACAGACCGGTAGGCGTGTAATTGGCCGGACAGAACAGCGTGGGAAGGGACACATATGCACCGGCGGCCACGCTGGTCGGGGTCCCGGCGACGGTCGTGCAATCCAGAGCAGTGGCCAGCGGCGGCGCGAAATAGCCGAGGATATCCACGACGTAATGCGATTGCGCATTGCTGTAGATCGTGAAATCGGAGGTCGATACCGGGTTGGGGATCGTCGCGATCACGCCATTGGCGGCGGTGATGCCCGCGTAATAATTGACGTTGGACGACAGCGGCTGGACCGTACCGAATGGAAACACCGTCGTGTAACCGTTGGCGACCGGCGTCACCGCCGTGACGTTCAGCGCCACCGCCGTGGCGTTCAGACCGAACGTTCCGCAGTTGGTCGCGCTTCCGCCCTGGCTGGTGAAGTTGCTGGCATTGGTCGAAACGAAGTTCCGGGTCGAATTTGCGGCGATCTGGCCTGCGGCCGTGTTGCGCGTATCGACGATGCGGCATGGCTGGATGGGCGTATACACGAGGTCCTGGTTCAGATCGCCGAATTTGGCGGCGACAGCGCTGGCCGCATTCGCCCCCGGCGCGAGCTTGGCCAGACGGTCGATCGCCTGGGTGTCGCTGAGACGACGCCCGGTACCGGACAGCTCCGCCATGGCACCTTCGAAGGTCTCGCGCTTGAGTGCGTTACGGAAATTGGTCGGATCGACCATCACGAAGTTCGGGACCATCCGTTTCGCCCACGTGCTGACGGGCACGTCGTAGATCCGCTGCACGTACGCTCCCCACTTGAGCACGAATTGACGCGTGAGCTGGCCGCGCTCACTCGGCGACAACTTCGTGGCGGAAACCGCTGTGGGCATGAGCCCGAGTTTCTTGTCCGTGCGCGCCGGCGTCTGCGCACAGACGGTAGAAGTGAATACGGCAAATGCGAGTGCTGTTGTACCAACAGCGAAATGAATGGGTCTATCCACTTTCTTATCTCCAACAAAGAGCGGCAATAAAAACAGGAAACCAGGCTAACGGAGCGCGACCGACAACAGCGCGCAATTCCGGCTAGGCATCTTCGAAAAAGCAACAAAAAGAGCCGGGGAACCCGACTCTTTTTGTGTGCAGCAGCGTTGGACCGATCAGCGCCCCGGCACGCGGCAGCAGGTCCGCGACGCGCGGAGATCCTGGGCGGTCGTGTCATTGTTCCGCGCCGAGCAGGTACCACTGTGGGAGAACACGATCGGCATCAACCAGCTCGACGTCTCACAGTTGGTCGCAGTCTGCGTGTAGCCTGCCGCGCAGGCCGGAGCGACTGCGTTCGCGGTACCGCCCGCAATGATGTCGGCGACAACGGTATTCGCGGTGTCCTGGCACTGCAGCGCAGTCGCCAGCGGCGGCGCGAAGTAGCCGAGGATATCGACAACATAGTGCGACTGCGCATTGCTGTAGATCGTGAAATCGAACGACGAAAGCGGATTGGGAATCGTCGCGATCACGCCATTGGCGGCGGTGACGCCCGCGTAGTAGTTGACGTTCGACGACAGCGGCTGGGCCGTGCCGAAGGGAAACACCGTGGTATAGCCGTTGGCGACCGGCGTAACCGCCGTCACGTTCAACGCCACCGCCGTAGCGCTCAGACCGAGCGTCCCGCAGTTGGTGGCACTGCCGCCCTGGCCGGTGAAGCTGGACGAATTGATCGCCACAAAGCTTCGTGTGCTGTTCGCCGCAATCGTCCCGGCAGCAGTCGAACGGGTGTCGATGATGCGGCAGGGCTGCAGCGGCGTGTAGACCAGATCCTGGTTCAGGTCGCCGAACTTGGCCACTACGGCATTCGGGCCGGATGCGCTTGCACCGGGCGCGAGCTTGGCCAGCCGATCAATCGCCTGGTTGTCGGTCAGTCGACGTCCGGCCCCCCCCAGCTCGGCCATCGCACCTTCGAACGTGTCGCGCTTGAGGGCGTTGCGGAAATTGGTGGTGTCGGCGGTAACGAAGTTCGGCACCATGCGTTTCGACCAGACGCCTACGGGCACGCCGTAGACGCGTTGTACATACGCGCCCCATTTGGTCACAAATTGGCGGGTCAGCGCACCCCGCTCTTGCGGTGATGCGTTGCCTGCAGAGATCGTGGCGCGGCCCTGTCGCGCACCCGCAGCGCCGGGAGGCTGTGCGGACGCTGTTGCAGCGAATGCCGCAAGCGCGAGCGCCAGCATGCTGGCGGAAGAACGGAATCGTGTTGACATCTTTACAATCTCCGAGAGTCTAGGCGGGCCGAGATTTGGAGTTGCCCGCTTTTACTGGTACGTAAAAGACCGTCCGGAGAGGCCATCAATGGTATGAACCATGGAGCAATTCCGCGCTGGACAGCGAGGACCGTCGGAACCGAAATATATTGGTTAGCCCGCGCCGGCCAGCCTGCATGGGGAACCTGGAGCAGGGCTGATTGCCGCCGCTGCGGCCCATGCACTGGAGTTCACGGGAAAGACCGGGCTAAAATCGGCCGGCCACACATGGATTGGCGAGAGTGTGATCCCGGTCCAGTTTGGGTGCGCGCTCCCTCTCACAGCCCAATGTTCAGGAGATGTCTGCAGGATGCGGCGGCCCTGCGCTTGGGCGTATGCTAGCCTCTCACGCCCCGAAGTCGGGGCACGATGTCGAGACCATCCTCCTATGCGCAAGCTTGCCCTTACCCTCACCGTAGCGCTCATCGTCGGCGGTTGTTCGTCCGAATCGGAGGTCGCGCAGAATACCGCGCAGGCCAGCGCGAATTCGAAGAACATCACTGCCCCGGCACAGGTACGCCGTCCCTCTACGGATCGCAAGAGCTCATTCGCGGCCATGCCCGATCGTGGCACCTTGCTGGCCTACGACCAAAGCCAGCAACCGCGCCATCGCGGCGCGCAGATCTATCACGCGGTTCAGCTCAGCGAAGCGCATGCATTGAACGCTGCGGCGCCCGGCAAGTCGATCGAACTGCCGATACCTTCTGGCGGTACGATGCGCATCAACTACGAGCGCCATGAAGAAGGTCTCGACGGCAACTGGTCGTGGGTCGGCAAGACCGCGGATGGTTTCGATGCCGTGATCACCTTCGGCGAGAGCGCCGTGTTCGGTCGCATCGCCCAGCGCGATACCGAAGCACTGCGTCTGACAATGTCCGCAGGCCGTTCCTGGCTGGTCGAAAGCGACCCGAGCAAAATGCTCGACGGCAACCTCGGTCGCGACTCCGACGAATCCGACGTGCTGATCCCGCGCAGCGTGGTGGCTGCCGCCAGCGCCAGAAAGCTCAATTCCGCCGCAATGACGGCTGCAGGCGATGAAGCGGCCAGCCCCTCCAGCACCGTTGATGTGGTTCTCGGTTACACGAACGGCCTGGTTACGAAGTACGGTAATGCCGCGAATGCGAATACCCGTTTGGCCAATCTCGTAGCCATCACCAATCAGGGCTACGTCAACAGTCTCGTCAGCCCGCGCATTCGCCTGGTCCGTACGGTGCAGGTCAGTTACACCGATACCAACAGCAACGATACCGCGCTGGAAGCAGTGACCGGCTACACATGCACGACCTCAGGCTGCACCGCGCAGGCGGTTCCGACCGAGCTGGTGCCACTGCGTACCGCCCGCGACACCTACGGCGGCGATCTGGTTTCGCTGGTCCGCCCGTTCCAGGCGCCCCAGCATCAGGGTTGCGGTATCGCATGGTTGCTCGGCGGCGGCGGTTTCACCATCGACAACACCGACGCGCCGTTCGGCTATTCGGTCATCAGCGACGGCACCGACGTGGACGAAGGCGACGGCCGCACCTACTTCTGCCGCGAGGAAACCCTTGCCCACGAGCTCGGCCACAACATGGGCCAGCAGCACAACATCGAAGATGCGGGTACGCCGCCGGACACCGGCACGCACTCGTACTCGTACGGCTACCGCGAGGCGACCACAACCGGCTTCTATACCGTCATGGCTTACCGCCTGGCCAACAGCAGCCAGTTCTCGATCAACTATTTCGGCAACCCGAGCGTCAACTATGCCGATACCGGTCGCCCGACAGGCACCGCTACGGCCGACAACGTGCGCAGCCTGAATCTTTCGATGCCGCTTGTCGTGCAGTTCAAAACCGCGGTGGTGCCGTTCGACGGCGTACCCTCGATGATGAACATCTTCAAGATGGGCGGATCGGGCAAAACCGAAGTGCATACGCTCAGCGGCAGCAGCAACTATGCCAATTTCTCGCTGCATACGACCACGGTATTCCCTTACACCGGCTTCGACTGGGCGTGGGAATTCATCGCTGGCGATTACAACGGCGACGGCGTCAAGGATCTGTACTCGATTTTCCGGATGGGCGCTTCCAATACCACCGAAGTGCATGTTCTCAACGGCGCATCCAGCTTCCAGACCTACCTGCTGAACACCGCAACGGCCTTGCAGCGCACAGGGACGGCCGACAACTGGATTTTCCGTCTGGGCGACTACAACGGCGACGGCAAACTGGACCTGTACTGCATCGCGCGTATGGGCCTGTCGGGCAAGACCGAGGTGCATATCCTCAACGGCGCCAACAGCTTCAGCACTTATCTGGCCAACGTCGCGACCGTGTTGCCCAGCACTGGCAACGATGGCGCATGGAACTTCGAGATCAACGATTGGAACAAGGACAACAAGCCGGACATCATCGTGATATTCAAGGCCGGCGCGAGTGGCAAAGTCGAGACGCATATTCTCAACGGCGCCAACAACTTCCAGTCCTATCTCTTGAACCGCGCAACCGCCCTGCCGCTCGTCCCCGTTGGTTATCTGTGGGATTTCAAGATCGGCGACTACAACCTGGATGGCGTCACCGACATCTATGCGATCAAGCGCCAAGGCGCCGGCGGCTTGGTCGAGTTGAAGGTTCTCGATGGGCAGTCGTCGTTCCTGACCATTTCCGCAGACATCACGACCGGGCAGTACAACGTACCAAGCAACAACAGTTGGGAGTTCGAGATCGTGAACTGATCGCAAGCTGGCTCGGGTCGTGCGCATGCACGCCCCAAGCGCAGGCTTACTGTGTTGTATTCGAAAGGCTCCCGATGGGGGCCTTTCTTTTTTGCGTCAACGGGCGGTGAGCCAAGCAGGCAGAACGCTGCTGCAGGCTTCAGCGACGCGGGGGAAAACCCAATCCGGACGCGGCCGTGTCCGATTCGAGATTGGGGTTGTAAGCAGGATCGGCGTCGAGCCAATCGCCCCAACGCTCACGCATGAGGCGGCTCTCGCGATCGCCTTGCAGCCTGTCCTCGGGCCTGATGCCCATACCGCGACTCACTGACTCGTGGTGCAGCAACTCGGCGAAAGGCGTCCAGATCACGCGCAAGCCCGCTCGCCGTAGACGCAGGCACAGGTCGACATCGTTATAGGCGACGGCCAAGGATTCGTCGAATCCTCCAACCGCAAGAAACACCTCTCGACGTATCGCCAGGCAAGCAGCCGTGACCGCAGAGAGCCCCTGGACCAGGCGCGCCCGGTTCATATGGCCGGAGATATCGGCGGGCTGTCGCCGATAGGCGTTCGCCGCGATCCCTTCGACACCGAGAAAGATACCGGCGTGCTGGATCCGGCCATCCGGGTAGTACAGCTTGGCGCCGACCGCGCCCACTTCCGGCCGACATGCCTGCGCCACCATCTCCTCCATCCAGCCGGGCGACAGCGCTTCGATATCGTCGTTGAGCAACAGCAGCACCTCGCCCCGCGCCTCAGCGGCCAGTCGATTGTTGAGCGCGGAAAAATTGAACGGGCTCGCGTCTCGGAACAGGCGAACATGGTCACGACTTGCCAGCCTGTCGAGCAGCTCCGCCGTGCGCGGCTGCAGCGAGCCGTTATCGACGATCAAGAACTCGCATCGGACAGCGCCACGCGTCGCTTCCACCGATTGCACGCAACGCTCCAGCATATCGGGTTGGTCGCGAGTAGGGATCAGGACGCTCACCTGCGGCGGCGGCGATGGAAGCCGGTGGATCACGCGATAGTTGCCTGGCTGCTCAGGCAGCGCCACGACTTCGGCGTGCTGTCCGCTACGTGCGAGATGGTCCCCGATCGCGCGCAGCGCAGCATCTTGCGCATAGGGTTTCACACCGGAAGCCGCAGCAGTGGATCCCGCCCATGCGCGCCAGTGATAGAGCACCCGGGGGATATGCCCAAGGCCTTCAGGTCCAAGCCGCTCGGCTACACGCAGCACCAGATCCCAATCCTGACTGCCATCGCAGATGCTGCGGAAGCCGCCGACGGTCCCGATCAGATCCCGTCGGATCGCGGTGAGGTGACTGATGCAATTGTGGGCACACAGCAAGTCCGGATTGAAGTCGGATTTGAAGTACGGATCGCTGCGAACGCCGTCGTCGTCGATTTTGTCCTCGTCGGTATAGACGAGCCCCCATTCGGGATGGGCGACGAAAGCGCTCGCGAGTTCGCGCAATGCATCCGGATGCAAGAGATCATCGTGGTCCAGCAACGCCACGATATCGCCGCTGGCGATTCCGATCGCGGACTGGGTCGCCGCCGAAATATGCCCGTTGCGCTCGCGCCGCAACCAACGCACCCGTGCATCCCGCGCGGCATAAGCGCCGATCATCGCAGGCACGCCTGGATCGGTGCTCGCGTCGTCGGCGATGCAGAGTTCCCAGCGGGTATAGCGTTGCGCCAACAGGCTGTCGATACATGCACGCAGATGGTCCAACCGGGGGTTGTAGACCGGCATCGTCACCGAGATGAGAGGCGCATCGACCCGATCATCGACATCACCCCCATAGAGCACAGGCACGTCGTCGTAGAGCCGCAACCAGTCGCGATAAGAACCGCCGGCCGCGCCGTCGATATCGCTGCGATAGGCGGCATACAGCCAGTCACCGACTCTGCGTCGGTCGCCGCGGGCGAGAATCCGCAGCCCGTGGATCCAGTCTGCAGGGCCCAGGCGCCCGACCAACGCCATTGCCATGCGTAACGCTGCGCGCCCCATGCCGAGGGAGCGCAGAGTGATTTCGCATCCTCGCAATGCGTCGGCTTCAAGCCCGCCATCGGTGAGGGCGCATGACATCGCACGCCGTTGCAGCAGGACGATGACTGACAGCGTGCGTCCATCGTCCGAAACGAATCGCGAAAGCCTGATGCGATCGGAGAGACGCGGTCCGCTGCCGTCGTCGGGCGTCAGCGTGGGCCCGGAGAACTTGCCACCCGGGCCAAGTCGCGCGCGAAGGGCGTACCAACCAGGCGCGAAAGGACCCGTGCCGATCGTCCGCGAGGTCATGGAAGCGATGCCGTCATGCCGACACCCACGATGTCCCCGCACGCCCCCTGACTTCGCAGAACGCACGTACGGGCAATCACCGGGAGCTGCCCCTTATGGCGTAGCGGTCTCTTCTGGATTCGGCAGCGGCCGCGGGTCTTCGGGAATCGAGCTGAACTCCTCTGGAGTGATGTAGATCACCTTGTGCGGGTCATAGCCATTGGCGGCGGGCCATTGGTCATCGGTGATCCAGCGGCGCATGCCGTCCTTCACGAGGAACCAGCCATCATCTTTGCCACGGCCGGCCTCCGGCTGATGGACGATCTGGTTGTCGTATTTGAGTGCCGCCGCGCTGGCAGGTTCCGTCACTGCACCTGCGGTATCGGCGGGCGCCCCATCCACAGCCGCAGGCGCCGGTGTCGCCGCGACAGGCGGCGGAACATCCTGTTGGACAGTCTCCGGCGCGGCCGCGGTATCGGTTGGCGCTGGCGCTTCGCCGCAGCCTGAGATGAGCAAGCCGGTCATAACGACGAGGACCGCCGTCAGGCGATTCGATTGCACAGTCATGTTGTCACTCCTGTTTCGGTTGAGATGTCTGATGTTCGTTTATGTGCTTCGGATCGGTATCGCTGAATTCGATTTCGACAATGAATTCGTTGGTACCTGGTTGCGTCTCGGTAACGCGGAGAACCCGCATCACCGGTACATGGAATTCCGCGACATACGCAAGCAGGCTGCGCATGTTCCCAGGCGTGAAAGTGAAGCAGTGGACGTCCACTGTCGACAGGTCAACCGCGAGCGCCATCCTGGCCGCTTCAACCGGGTCATGCGTCGGCTTGGGAACATGATCGCCACGCCACGCCGCATCAGTCGAGATCGAGAAATCCGCATGCGAGTAGTAGTCGTGAACCATCGCACGCGATGGATTCCTGAGCTTCATTTCGTGGGCGGAAATGATATCCCGAATATCGGTTTCGGTTCTGAGCAGGTCGAAAGTGTAGCGCTTGTCGGGTACCCACATGAGCAGCTTGCCGCCGTCCACGAGAATCCTGGCGGCCGACTTGAAGAACTGGATGAAGTCGGGAACATGTTCGATGACGTGACTCGACACCAGATAGTAATAACGGCCATGCTCCAGTACTTCGTCGATCAATCGATCGCCAAGCACGATATCCACCTGCACCGGGGCGCCGTCGAGATAGGTGCCCGCAGGCCCCAAGTGATCGACCTTGTCGAGATATTCGACCTCGAACTGCCCCTTGTCGAGCATCGGCGCAGCCCCCGGCGACATTTCCACGCCCGGTTTTTTCTCCAGACCGCGCAGACGCGACACCAGCGGAAACGATCGCGAGTAATGCAGATCCTCGCCGAAAGCCGTGGCGAGCCCCTCTTCCGGCTCGAGCAGCACAGGGTCGCGCTGCGCCAGCCCCAGATACTCGAGCATGAGCGGCGAGCGGATCCAGCGTAGGCTCCGGTTCTCAACCAACATCAGCTTGTCTCTGTGCGGCGCGGAAACCGCGTTGACGAGGCAGCCCTCCAGTCCTTCGAGCGCGACCGTATCGATCGATCGACGCAATTCCGTACGCAGTTCCACGAGCCGCCGAAGCGCCACGGAGTCGATATCGCGCTCGCCGGACACGCGGAAAACCAGTAGATGGTCGCCGCTGCGGTCATCCCGCGCCAGCAACACCTCGCCGCCGCGCCCGGCGATACTTGCGGCGGTTTCGACAACGAAACGCAGGGTGTCACTGTTGAATACATGCCTGTTGGCCGCGCTGTGTTCACCAAGCACCGCCACATAGGCCAGACCTGCCGCTTCTTCCTTGGTCTTTCCCTCCAGCTCGCCCGCGTCCGACCAGCTCCACAGATGCGCGGCAATATGCTCGCGATTCTCGTAATCCCCATCGCGCGTGCGGAACGCATAGTCCAGCAGGAAATGCGATGGCGGCGTGGGCAGACGCAGATTGTCGCGAGTGGTTTTCCGGTTCGGCGCACTCAGATAGAGAATGCCATCGTCCCTCAACAGCGAAATCCAGCCGATCAGGGTCTGGATGGCGTCAGCCGACCGCTGCAATCCCCGGTGCGCGACCACGAAGTCCAACGAGCCTGCAGCGATATCATCATCCGCTGCGCAGAAACGCGCATCCGGATGTACGCACACCTGTACCTCACCCGCATCGAGTCCGAGGCCCCGGCAATACAATATCCCGAGCCGGTCCCTGCCTTCATCGGCAGGCAAGCGCGAGATGGGTGTCGCCACGCTATCGCCCATCATTGGTTATGCCCTCTTTTCATCGTTCGACCGATACGCATGCACCGACGGTCACGGCGCCCCGCGCAGGACCCGTGCCTGCCATTGCAACATCACGACCACCGTCCACAACCACAGCGAGTGCTCCTTGCGGCCTGCGTAATGATCGTCCGCATCCCGACGCAATGCGGCGAAATCGATGTACTCAGCAAACGGCCCCGCAGACTGCGCGGCGATCATCTCATACACCCTCGGCTTCATCGTTTTCAGCAGATCCGCGACCGGCACCGAGAACCCCATCTTCTTGCGCTCGATCACCGAAGCCGGCAGCTTCGTCGCGAATGCGCGCCTGAGCAGCGACTTTCCGCCTTGCCCGCCGAGTTTGCAGGACTCGGGAAGCGCCGATGAGAATTCCAGGAGTGCCGGGGAGAGGAACGGGAAGCGGCCTTCCAGCGAATGCGACATCAGTATCTTGTCAGCCTTCGCCATCAGGTTCTCGGGCAACCAGGTCTTCTGGTCGAACGCCAGCATCCCATTGAGCGGCGAACGCTCGTCGAAGTAAATCTTCTGACGCATGTGGCGTGTCGGGTCGACATCTGTCCTGAGCGGCTTTCCGCCCGTGAAGTACCAACTCAGCTCCATGAACCGTCGAAACAGTTCCTCCACATTGGCCACATGCGCTCGCGCCCCGTGCGCGTGCTGCGGATAGCCCGCGAACATCTCGTCGCTGCCCTCTCCGGACAACACCACGGTGACTTTGCGCTTGATCGATTCGCAGAGGATATGCAGTGGGAAACAGGCCGGGTCGGCGATCGGCTCATCCATCGCCGCGACGACGCGCTCGAAGCGCTCGGCGATGTCGGCAGGCGTGGTCTCCACCGCGACATGCGGCATCCCGAAACGGGTCGCGACCTCTTCCGCATAGGCGAATTCGTTGAGATCCGGGAAACCGATGCTGAAGGACGTCATCGACACGCCGATATCCGCGCACAGCGATGCGATCACGCTGGAATCCAGGCCGCCACTGAGCAACAGACCGATCGGTACATCAGACATCTGCTGCTGCGCGACCGAGGCGCGCAACAGCGCGACCAGACGTTCCGCGGCTTCGTCCTCCGGCATATCGATCGCGTTCTCGTTCAGCGGCAGGTCCCAATAGCGCCAGGTCGTCGCCAAACCGCGGCTGATCTTCACGTAGGTGCCCGCCTCGACCCGGCGGATATTGCGGAAGAACGTCCCCGGAGCGACGACGTAGCGATAGGTGAGATATGCCGATAGACCAACCGGGTCCACTGCGAGGTCGGCGCCTGGAATGCGCAACAACGGCGTCAGTTCGCTGCTGAACGCGAAGCGATAGGCATCCTCGTAGAGATACAGCGGCTTGATGCCGAGATGATCGCGGACCAGATAGAACTCGCCCTCTTCGCTTCGGCGGAAGTCCCAGATGAATGCGGTGAACATGCCGTCGAAACGTGCGAAACAATCCGTCCCCTCTTCTTCGTACAGGGCCAGGAACAGTTCGGTGTCGCAATCGGTCTCGAACACTCTGCCGCGCGCTTCAAGATCGGCGCGCAGTTGCCTGAAATTGTAGATCTCGCCGTTATAGGCGATGCCCACCAGGCCATCGGCCGAACGCATCGGCTGCTGGCCATGGGTGACGTCGATGATCGACAGCCGCCGATGCACCACCGCATAGCCAGGACCGCAATGCACACCGCCCTCGTCGGGGCCGCGATGGAACAGCATGCGATCGAGTTCGCCCAGGAAACCGAGCTCGCGCTCGCCCAAGGCACCTTGTTTGGAGACGAATCCAGCGTATCCGCACATATGTCGTTATCCCACGATGCGCTTGAGCAGCGCGGACCATTCCGCGAGGTAGCGGTCCTGGTTGAAAAGTTGCATCGCGGTGCGCCGCGAAGCCTGGCGCATCGCATCCGCCCGCTGTGGATTCGCTGCGAGCCACGCGAGTTGTTCCGCCAACTCGGCGGCGCTGTCGCCGAAGAATCCGTTGACACCGTTCTTGATGAACAGGTCCGCATCGTGATTGCGCATCGATACGGACACCAGCCCGGCCATCATCGCCTCACCGCGTGAACGCGGCATCGGCGAGCGCAGCGTGGTGTTGAGGTAGGTCTTGTAGCGCCCGATCTCGCGGACATAGTTCTGGTACTTCGCGGTCGCCCACGCGGCGGTGCCGGCCTCATACCCATCCGGGTCCGGTGTGCGCAGACAGTCGATCGTCGCGATATCGCCGGTGCGCGCACCCACCTCGTCATAGACGAACAGACCGTTGTAGTGCGGACGATTCCGCAGCGCATTGATGTTCATCGCCAGCACGTCGCGGTCATGCGCACCGGGCGGGAAATCGCACGGTGCGAAGCCATGCCAAATCGTCGTGGCATTCGCGAAACCCCATTCGGCGCGCGCCTGGTGACTGTTGCACACAACGGCGACATCAGCGAAGAGCTCGACGATCTCGCGTCGACTGGACTCGATCACAGCACCGAGATCGGAGCCTGCGTAGCCGCCATCGTATTGTCCGGCGAATTGCGGGGTGCCATGACAGATCGCCACGCCCGGCAGGTGGGCATTGCGCAACAGCCAGAGCATGGTCGCGCCCCAATCGGCCGGCACCATGCCTTGACAGCGTTCCGGATGAAGCAGGTTTTCGTCGAAGTGCAGGATCTTCGCGTCGTATTCCCGCGGATCGATCTCGTCGTAACGGACCATCCGGCAATTTTTCGGCATCGGCCGCTTATCCCACTCCCATTGCTCGCACAGGCCGGTTCCGGCGCCGGTGATCAGATCGAACTGGTGCCCGGTCTTGTAGAGCTCGTACTGGTGAGGCACGTGCCAGCGATGGGTGAGGATGCGCAATCGGCGACTGCGATCGATCACGATGGGTACGGCGCGATAGCGCTGGAAACGTTTCTCCAGCCAGCGGAAATCGTCGTTGGCGTCGAGATCCGCGCCGACATGGCGTGCCCAGCCAACGATCGCCTCATAAGTCTGAGTCGCCCAGCGTCGCGAAGCCAGCAACAGGTCCGGGTGTTTCTCGAACAGCCGGCGATAGTTCCGCAACGAGCGCAATGGCTTCTCCGCCTCGTTCGCCGAGGACGGATGGCTGACGTGAATCGAAACCGTATCTTCGAGATACTTGATGCGCGCACCGGCTTGATACAGGCGCACACCCATTTCCACGTCTTCCCAGCCGAAGCCGGATGCGGGATCGGCCGAATAGCTGAACGCCTCATCGAACAGCGGGCCATCGACCCTGTTCGCGGCGAACTCGCGCGATACCGAGAAATTGCGGGTGATGCAATTGACGAACGACGCCTGATTGAGATCGTCCTGGGGCAGATTCTCGTATGCGGCAAGGCGCGGATCGGCCTCGTGGCGGCCAAGCACGGACAGCGCAGGAGCGTCGTTGGTCTCGATATTGATCGGACCGATCGCGACGTCGCAGTCGCCCATGGCATGGGCTGCGTAATGCGCGGCGAGAAAATCGCAGTTGAACATGCAGTCGGCGTCGACCACGATGACGATATCGCCACGGGCCTCGGCGATGCCGCGATTCCGGCTGCCGCAGTTGCCGAGATTGCGCTCGTTGCGCACGATCCGCAGATCGACCTGACGCCGACGCGCTTCGGGCACCCAGCGTTCGAACTCGCGCACGACCTCGACCGAATCGTCCGGGGTCGCGTCGTCCATCAGGACGATCTCGTAGCGTCCGGCAAAGTCCTGGCGATACAAACCCTCCAGGAAGTAGCGCACTTCCCTGGCCTTGCGATACAGCACCGAAACCACGGTGACGTACGGCGTTTCGCGCGCCGGGTCGGGCTTGGCGCTCACCCGCTGGCGCGTCGCGCCCTTCAACAACGCGCCATAGATGGCAACAGCCTCGTGTACGGCGTTGCCGATGTCGAAACGCGGTGCGATCTCCCGCTGTGCCGCGGCGCCCAACGCTGCACGTAGCGACGCATCGCCGACCAGCGCGGACAGCGCCACATGCCATTCCTCCTCGCTGGCCGCCAGGAACCCGTTCTTGCCGCTGGCGATGACCGCCCTGAACGGCGCGGTGGGAGAAGCGATGGTGGGCACGCCCAACAGCGCCGCTTCGAATAATTTCAATTCACTCTTGCAGTCGGTGAAATCGTTACCCGATTCCAGCGGCGCGAGATTGACATCGATCTTCGCCAACTCCGCGAGCATATCCGCGTGTGTCATCAGCGGCAGTCGCTCGATCTGCGATGCGTATGGCTCGAAACCGGCAGGCAGATCGAGATGGCCGACGATCACCAGCCGCGTATCGGCGTGTTCAGCGAGCACGCGGCGCAGAGCGCCCGCGCAGACCGCGAAATCGTGTTCATGCGTCTTGGTGCCGCTGAAGTATCCGATCGCGATGCCGTTGCCGCGCGCGGCATGTGCGCGCCCGGCGACAGCACGCGCCGATGCGCCGATCGTGTTCGGCAACACCCGCACCGGCAGACCGATCGCACGGGTCTCCGCCGACAGGGGCACGGTCGAGGTCGTCACCAGATCGCAGGCGCTCATGGTGCGGCGGATACGCTGGGTGAACTCGACCACGCCTTTGCGGCCTTCGGAATCAAGCGCTGCCGTGAAGCGCAGCAGATCGATCCGCGACGGATCGAACACCAGGTCATCGACGTCAAACACCACCGGAACACCGCGCGCACGACAGCGCTCGATCAGCGCGCCGACTTCGTCCGTCCAGCAGATCCGGTTCAACACCAGCAGATCGGCCTGGACCGAGTCACCCGACTGCAAGTTGTCGTCGATATACACGTCGGCCGAATATCCATGGTCGACGAGCGCTTCCGCATAGTTGTAGACGCGGTACTGCTGGGTCATCAAGTCATGACGGTTGACGACGTAGGCGATGCGGAGCGGTTGCGCCGCCGAACACGAATAACTGGCGACCGGCGATGCGACCTGCGCATCGATGATGTGATCGGCACGGGGAACAGGCGCGGGCGGAACCGCACAGCGCTGGGGCTCGGTCGTAGCATGCGACGGCTGCGCGGTCTGCCCGGTTGCAAACAGCTGGAACTGGCGCACCTTGATCATAACGCCCAGCAACCCGCGCTCGCGATACGCCAGGCGCGCGCGCGCCAGCGCATCGCGCAGCCCCCATTGCGCACGCACCTTGTCGATATGGGTCAGCGCATACCAACCCGCCCCCAGCGCGTTGCGCGCACGACTGGAGCTGAAGCTCAACCGCTCCGGAGGCACAAGCGCAGGTTCGGCGCAAGATCGCTGGATCTCGGCGACGTGAACCTGCGCCCCGCTCCGCAGCTCGGCGATGCGGTCGTCCTTCTGCGCGGACGCTACGCGCAACGCTTCGATCTCGGATTCCGCGCGCTCCAATGCACCGGAGGCGGCAGCCATCCGGTTCCGCAGCATATCGAACTCACTGTCGCGGATACGGATGAAAGCCGCATGCGCCTGCTCGCGCTGTCGTGAAGCATTGAGGGACTCGTCCAGCGTCGACTGCAGCTCCGCGTGCGACGCCCGCAACGCCAGCAGTTCCCGCTCCGCGCCCGCCAGGTCTTCACGCGCGCGATCGCTTTCGATGGCGATGGCTTCGACAACGCCCTCGTGCTCCGCGGCCATGCGCTCCATCGCCCTGTCGCGTTCGACGGCAAGGCTTTCGACAATGCCCTCGTGCTCCGCGGCCATGCGCTCCATCGCCCTGTCGCGCTCGACGGCCATCGTATCGGCATCGATCACCCGCTGGCGCAACTCATCACACGCCTGCTCCATCGTCACGAGACGTTCGTGCGCCTGCTCGACTTCCGCCAGCCGCTCCTTGGCTGCTCGAAGCTCGTAGCGCAAGGTCAGGCCGCGGCCGAGATCGGCGAAAATCGACTTCGCCAGACGCCCCTGCAAGCCCGACCAACCTTCTGCGACTGAAAGAAAACGCACCGACGATTCGGATCCGACGAACAACACGCCGAGCCCGTGCATATGGGTGAATTCGATACTTGGATAGCGCGTCTTCAGCTCGTCCCAGAGTTTCCATACCCCGAAACTTCGTTCGCGCACGTTGATGTCGTGGAATAGAACCACGCCACGCTCGGACAGCTTCGGCAACCAGCTCTCGAAATCGTGGCGTACCGCTTCGTAGGTGTGAAGCCCGTCGATATGCAGAAGGTCGATGGCGGCATCCGAAAAATATTCCAGTGCCTCGTCGAAGGTCATCCGCAGCAGTCGCGAGATCGACAGGTAGCGCTCGTCGTGATAACGGCTGTACTCAAGAAAGACGTCTTCACCGTAGTGGAAGGCATGATCGTCGCCGCGCCAGGTGTCGACCGCATAGCAGCGCGCATCAATCCGGTTCTCCATCAACGCCTGGCAGAACGCGGAATAGGAATTGCCGTTGTGCGTTCCCAGCTCGACCACCACGCGTGGCCTGAGCAGCGAGACGAGGCTGGCCGCGAACGGAATATGGCCTGTCCATGCGGAAAGCTCCAGCCGATCGGGGTTGATCAGCATCGCGTCGTTGATCAGGTCGTCGATAGCAACCGCTTTGTCGTCTCTTTCCATCGATTTTTTCTTCATTCAAATAGCGGAACGCCGCCGCCTCGTGGATTTCCGGAAGCAGCGGCCGGGACGGTCAGCTCATCGCCATGAGCTGCGCGGCAGGGGCTTTTCATTCCGAAAGGACCTTCATCTCGACGCGGTCGAAAGGAATGCCGACAAGCCCATATCTCGGCTTGGCAGACGACACATGGATCATCAGCGCGTCGTGGAGCCAGTGGTGCTGGATTTGATTGGCGAGATCGCCGTCGGCGATCGCGACGGTGACCGAGTAGACACCATTCGGAAGCATCGGCAGTACAAAGGCGAATACGGCTTCAATGCTTTGCCCCGCTGTCGCAACATGGCGCGGGTGGGTCGTGAACGTATTTTCGCCGAACAGATCCTGGCCTAGCCGGTCCTTGACGAGGAAACCGACGATCGGGCTGGACAGCATCTCTTGCACGGTCACACGGACCTGCAGACGAACCCGTTCGCCACCCGCGTACACACCGAGAATCTGACCGGCCTGGGTCCGGAAGTCGGCGGCGACGACGGTCGCCTTGCCCGTGGTCCAACCATCGGAATTCCGGATATTGTCGAACATCGTGAGTCGGGAGTTTTCATCGACCGGCGCCGGAGGCAATTCCAGCGGCTCCGGCTCGGACAGTCCGTCGAGATCGTAAAGCTCCACGGCATCGCCATAGACCTGTTCGGCCGTGTAGCGCATGTAGGCATTGGCGACATCCTGCGCCGTGCCCTGCATGCGGGCGCAGCCTTTGTCGAGCCAAACTGCGGTCTGGCACAGATTGAGCACGGCACTGGTATCGTGGCTGACGAAAACCAAGGTGCCATGCTCCTTGAAGCGACGCAGGAAACGCATGCATTTCTGCCCGAAAACAGCGTCCCCGACGGCGAGCGCCTCGTCGATGACCAGGATATCGGCATCCACGTGCGCCACGACGGCGAAGGCGAGTCGCACGTACATGCCACTGGAATAGGTTTTCACCGGACGTTCGATGAAGTCGCCGATATCGGCGAAGCTCGCGATCGATGCGAACCGCGCATCGACCTCCTCGCTGGTCAGTCCAAGCACAGTCGCATTCAGATAAACATTCTCGCGGCCGGTGAATTCCGGGTTGAACCCGGCGCCGAGTTCCAGCAGCGCGGCAACCCGCCCCTTGATCTGGATCTCGCCGGCAGTCGGCGTGAGCGTTCCGCAGAGCATCTGCAACAGCGTGGACTTGCCGGACCCGTTGCGACCGATGATGCCCAACGTATCGCCGCGCCGGATATCGAACGATACATCGCGCAGCGCCCAGAATTCGTCGAAATAGCGCCGTGGAGAGGCTCCGAACATGCGCTGGAGACGCGGCATGACCGACTGTTTCAAACGATCCTGCGGCGTCGCGTAGATCTGGTAGCACTTCGAAAGGTCGCGGACACTGACAACGATCTCGCCGCCCTCTCCGGCCGCATGCGCTGATCCATTCGATTCTGGCATCACTTCAGATTCCACCGCGTTGCTCACAAGACATCCGAGAAACCATTTCGCATCTTCTGAAAGACGGCAAAACCGGCTGCGGCCACCGCAATGCTCGCGCTCCACGCGTAGACAAGATGCAGCATGTCGGGCACGACTCCGAAGATCAGCGTGTTTCGCCCCTCTTCAAGGAAATACACCAGTGGATTGATCGCGATCAGGCCACGAAATTCTTCCGGCATCGCAGACATGGGAAAGAAGATCGGAGAGAGGAACATCATCATCGTCGTGATCATGCCGGTCACCTGGTTGACATCACGCACGTAGACCCCGAGCGCCGACAAGCACCATGCGACGCCCATGGTCGCCATCACCAGCGGCGCCATCACCAGCGGGAAAAGCACCGCCGTCCAGGGCACCCGCCCCTCGAACACGAGCTGCGCAAGCAGCAGCACGGCAATACTCACCGCCGCATGGAACAGGGCCGAGCCGCAAGTGATCACCGGCAGGATTTCAAGCGGGAAAACGACCTTTTTCACATAGTTGGCGTTCCCCAGAATGGTCGTCGGCGCACGATTCACGCATTCGGCGAACACCCCGTACATGATCAGTCCACCGAAGAAAATGATGGCGAAGTCCATCTTCGTCGACTCTTCGCCGATACCGCTCCAACGGGCATTGAAAACCACAGAAAAAACAAAGGTGTAGATCGCCAGCATGAGCAGGGGATTGAAGAACGACCAGGCCAATCCCATGATCGAACCGCGATAACGACCCACCACTTCGCGCTTGGTCATCTGCGCGATCAGCCGACGATGCTTGATCAGACTTTCGACCGCATGAAGCGGCGAAATCGGGTTTCTGTTATTCACGATATCGATGAGACTCTTGGAGTTGATATGGCACCACCGAATTTCCCGGAACAGCAGTGGGTTCAGGGCGCAGCGGCCAGCGCCTGCTCCAGATCGGCTCGCAGATCCTCCAACGACTCCACACCCACGCTCAAACGCACCAGATCGTCATGGATGCCCAGCACGGCACGACGCTCGACAGGCACCGACGCATGCGTCATCACCGCGGGGTGATTGACCAGACTCTCGACGCCGCCGAGCGATTCGGCGAGGGTGAACAGATGGGTGCGTTCGCAGAAGCGTTTGGCACCTTCGAAGCCGCCCTTCACGCGGATCGACACGATGCCGCCGAAACCGTCCATCTGCCGCGCCGCGAGCGCGTGCTGCGGGTGATCTTTCAGGCCGGGGTAAATGACTTTTTCGATCGCCGGATGCGTCTGCAGCCATTCGGCCAGCGCCATCGCGTTCGCGCAGTGCGCCTGCATGCGCAGATGCAGCGTCTTCAGGCCGCGCAGGGCGAGGAAACTGTCGAACGGCCCCTGCACCGCGCCGACCGAGTTCTGCAGGAATGCCATCTGCTCGGCGAGCTCGGCGTTGTCGCCGACCACCGCCATGCCGCCGACCATGTCGGAGTGGCCATTGAGGTATTTGGTGGCCGAGTGCATGACGATGTCCGCGCCGTGTTCGAACGGACGCTGCAGGATCGGCGAAGCGAAGGTGTTGTCGGCGACCATCAGCAGGCCGTGCTTTTTGGCGATCGCGCTCACTGCCTTCAAGTCGACGATCTTGAGCATCGGATTGGTCGGCGTTTCGACCCACACCATGCGCGTATTGGGCCGGATGGCCGCCTCGAAGGCGGCGGGGTCGGTCAGATCGACGAAACTGAAATCGAGCCCGGCGCTGCGCCGGCGCACCCGCTCGAACAGCCGGAAGGTGCCGCCGTACACATCGTCCATGCAGACCACGTGGCTGCCGCTGTCGAGCAGTTCGAGGATGGTCGAGGTTGCAGCGAGGCCCGAGGCGAACGCGAAACCGCGACTGCCGCCTTCGAGGCCAGCGACACAGCGCTCGTAGGCGAAGCGGGTCGGGTTGTGGGTGCGGGAGTACTCGAAGCCCTGATGCACCCCCGGACTGCTCTGGGCGTAGGTCGATGTCGCGTAGATCGGCGTCATCACCGCCCCGGTGGTGGGATCGGGGCTCTGGCCCGCGTGGATGGCCTTGGTACCAAGCCCCCAGTCGCTTGAGAGGTCGGCGTGATCGGACTGGCTCATCTCAGGCGTTTCCGGGGAAAAAGGCCGCCGATTTTAACATCGCGGCCCCAGCTTCAACCGTTCGATTACTGAACGCGGCGGCGCAGATAGTTCAGCAGGTCGATCCGGGTGATCAGGCCCAGGAACCGCTCGCCGTCCATGACGATGGCGACGTGGCCCCGGTCGAACACCGGCAGCAGGGCCTCGACCGGAGAGCGCACGTCCAGCTTGTCGAGCTTGCTGACCATGGCGGTCGAGGCGGGATCGCGGAACCGGGCCTCATCGCCGTAGACGTGCAGCAGCACATCGCTCTCGTCGAGGATGCCGACGATCCGCTCGCCATCCATGACCGGCAGCTGCGAAATCTCGTAGAGCTTCATGCGCTGGTAGGCGGTCACCAGCAGATCGTTGGGACCGACCACCACCGTGTCGCGGCGGGTGTAGGGACGCAGGATGAGGTCGCGCAGGTCGCCGTGCTGTTCGCGCTCCAGGAAGCCGTTGTCGAGCATCCAGTAGTCGTTGTACTGCTTGGACAGATACTTGTTGCCGGTGTCGCAGACGAACACCAGCACGTTCTTCGGAGTGGTCTGTTCGCGGCAGTATTTCAATGCCGCCGTCAGCAGGGTGCCGGTCGAAGAACCGCCCAGAATGCCCTCGGAACGCAGCAGTTCGCGCGCCGCGAGGAAGCTTTCCTTGTCGGTGACGGCATAGGCTTTCTTGACCCGGCTGAAGTCCGAGATGTCGGGGAGGAAGTCCTCGCCGATGCCTTCGACCATCCAACTGCCCGACTTCTCGTTGAGCCGGCCATCGTTGATGTATTCGGCGAGGATCGAACCGACCGGGTCGGCCAGAATCAACTCGGTGTGCGGCGAATGTTCCGCGAAGCAGCGCGACAGCCCGGTCATGGTGCCGGAGCTGCCGCAGCCGAACACGATGGCATCCAGCCCGCCGACCTCGCGCATCTGCGCCAGGATCTCGGGGCCGGTGCCGAACTGGTGGGCGGCCGGATTGTCGGGGTTGCCGAACTGATTGATGAAATAGGCGCCCGGGGTCTCCCGGGCGATGCGCGCGGCCATGTCCTGGTAGTAGTCAGGATGGCCCTTGGCCACGTCCGAACGGGTCAGCACGACCTCGGCGCCCATGGCCTTGAGGTTGAAGATCTTCTCGCGACTCATCTTGTCGGGAACGACGAGAATCAGCCGATAACCCTTCTGCTGGGCGACCAGCGCCAGACCGATCCCGGTGTTGCCGGCGGTGCCTTCGACCAGGGTGGCGCCGGGCTGGATCTCGCCGCGCTGCTCGGCGGCTTCGATCATGCGCAGGCCGATGCGGTCCTTGATCGAGCCACCCGGGTTCTGGCATTCGAGCTTCAGGTAAAGCGTGCAGAGACCGGTATCGAGGCGTTGGGCACGAATGATCGGCGTGTCGGCGATCAGGTCGAGAACAGAGTCGTGGACGGAAGATTCACGGACCGAGGGAAGATTCGACATGCCGGCGCCAGCTCGCTGGGGAAAGGCCGGATTATCGCATCGTCGGATGAGGGGGCGGGACGCCGACGCGCCGGAATGGCGAGAGATCGGGACGGCGGCAGGCTGGAGCCGCCGCCGTCCACGGGCCGAATGGTACGGATTCAGTGATGCAGCGCGTCGTACATCCGGGTGAGGCGATCCTTCGCGGCAAGCTTCTCGCGTTTCATCTGCACAAGCCGGGTGTCGTCGATCGGTAACACGCCGAGCTCGGCATCCAGCACCTGTTTGTCGAGTTCCTTGTGGCGATGATAGAGCTGACGGAATTCGGTATTCGCCTTCATCAAGGCTTCGAGCTCGGTCTGGGATTGCCCTTCGAACATGGATTCCTCCTCACAGCACGATGATCGGCCCGGCCACGACGACCGGACCTCGGGATGGGAACGTGGGTTTGAAAGCGTGGGTTTGAAAGCGTGGGTCTGAAAACAGTGGGGTGTCGAGACTGGAAATGAAAACGCCCCGGCCGGATGCGGCACAGGGCGTGATGGTAACGACAGGGAATCGGTGCGGACGCCCAGACCGGGGCGTCCGCACGGTATTCACTTCCGGCGGCATTCCCCCTGGGATCGTCGTGCATCTGCGTCATCGGCGCTGCTCGTCGTCTGGAGGCGAACCGCCCCCGTAAAACCGACCCTACTCTTCTGCCTCACGCTCGGCAAGCCGCGTACGGGGGATTCTGTTGATCAACGCGATGACTGCATCTCGATGCATTGGGGAATTGGCGCGAAAGCCCGGCCAAACCGCTGATTTTTAATCATTTTGCAGAACAAACCGACTGCAGGATGCATCAGGCGCTGGGCGATTTCGGTTTGGGTTTCGGCTTCGGTTTCGGCTTGGGTTTGGGTTTCGGCTTGGCGACGGGTTCGACCGGTCCACCAGCGGTCAATTCGGCCTCACGACGGGCCAGTTCAGCCTCACGCTCGCGGGCGAGACGGAGTTTTTCCACTTCGCTGCCGGCGACGGTATCGAGCAGCCCCTCCGCCTCCTGGCGCTCCCGCGCCTCGACCTCCACAGCCTCGCGCAGCCGCGCGGTTTCCTCGGCGCGGATCTGGGCTTCGACCCGCAGGCGCTCGGACTCGGCGCGGGCGCGCTCGGCGTCACGGCGACTGGCCTCGACGAGCAATTCGCTGCGCTCGATCTCCAGGCGCTGCAGCTCGGCACGATTGGCCTCGGTACGCGATGCGATCTCGGCCGCCTCGATCCTGAGCTTGGCGATCTGCAGAACCTGCGGCCGCAGCTTGCGTTTCGCCGCCTGCAGGACCTGTAGCGCCTGCCGGGCCTGCAGCCGTTCGTATGCCGCGAAGGTGTTGCGCTGCGGATCCGCGTCGATGGCCTGCAGTCGCTGACCGAGCCGGGCGACATCGGGGTCGGGCTCTGCGGCGGTTGCCACGGCGAACGGCAGCATGCATGCCAATGCAAGCGCCAGCGTTGTCGGGAAGCGATGGGCGGTCACGGCGCACCCTCGATGCCGAGACGCTGGCGCAACTCGATGATTTCAGCGCGGCGGCGGGCCAGCTCGCTCTGCAGCGACGCTTCCCGGCTGCGCGCCTGTGCGTAGTCGGCTTCGGCTGCGGCCAGTTGGGCCAGACCGATGGCATCGGCAGGCTTGCGTGCGGTCACTGCCGCCTGCGCTTGGCCCAAGGCGTTCTTGGCGCGCAACAGGGACTCGCCCGCGTACTGATCGGCATCCGCTGCCTCCGCCCGCAGGATCGCGGCCTGGGCGGTTTCCAGATCCTGGGTCGGCACCGGCGTTCGCGCAGAGACGGAGAGCGGAAACGTGAGCGTGATCACAAGCGCGATTGCTGCCCCCCTGCGACGCGACACATGAGGGTGCTGCGGGACGCGCGACATTTGTGCGAAGCTTGTAGCCATGGGGAGCGTGCCGGTGATTGAATCGATGGCGGGTGAATCGATCGATCCGCGCGCGCCATTGTCATCAGCATTCGCGGCGGTTGCAACGCCGCAGCCACAGCGCAGCCGACGGCTGTATGGGGA
>JBAQRU010000054.1:0-15593 GCA_049296025.1 Lysobacteraceae bacterium
GGGAAAACCCGCCCGGCTGGCGCGGCGGCCCGGGCGCTTCACCCGACTATCGCTACTACCGTCATGGCAAGACGCGCTACAAGTTCGCGATCGTCGATGGTGGCTATTACTTCAACGCGAACTTCGGCTATTGGCACCCGCGCTACGGCTGGTGGAACCAGAGCAGCCGCTGCTGGCGCGACAACGACAACAATCCGCCGGGCCGTGCGGGTGGGCGCGGCACCAATTGGGAAAATCCTCCGGGCCGGAAAGGCGGCCCCGGCGCGTCGCCGGATCGTTACGGACGATGCCGCTGAAAAGGCAACCGCTCAATCGCAGATATCGCGCGACCAGTCGCCGCCGCGACCGCGCGACGATATCGCGCCGCTGAGCCACTGCAATGCGTCGGCGCCGGGCATGCCCGCGCTGGTGTCGCTGCCGATCTTCGCCGGCTGGCTGCGCGCACGCGCAACGTCGGCGGAAGGCAGCCGCTGTTCGAGCGACGCGATGCGCTCCTGCACGCGCGGCATGAGCGATTGGACGTCGACATCATTGGCAGCGCTCGCACTCCCGATCGAAGTACGCAACGCATACAACAGCGACAGCGCGGTCGCCGGCTGCGGATCGACCGCCTGCGCCAGCAGTGGACGGCGTCGGTCGTCGGGATTGCTGGCGTAGGCCTGGGCGAGCTCCCAGGCCGCGCGCAGATCGCCCTGCGCGACGGCGGCAAGCGCGATCGATTCGGCGTTGTCGCGATACAGCGCGAGTTCGGAGAGGTTGTCCAGCATGTCGCTGCCGCTGAACATGTCGCCCGAGGCGTAATAACTCGCCGCTCGCGGATGTCCGCCCAGCGCGGATTCGCGCATGTAGCGCACGATCTCGGTCGAAGACGGCGTCTCGACGCCTTCGCAATGCTGATACAGCCGATTCGTGTCCTCGAACGCCGATGCCATCCGCTCCGGCGAACCCCAGCCCCTGCGACGACCGCTCTCGGCGCCCTGCTGCGCGCGTGCGACGCCGCTTTCGATCATCTGCATGCGGCCCTCCAGCTCGGCGCAATAGCGGTACTCGACGGCCAGTCGGCACAGCGCACGCGCATCGCCAGCTTCGGCGCGCGGTTTCAGCTCGCGCACGATCGCCGCCAGCGGCGCATCCAAAGGTGGCAGTGGCGCGGTCGATTTCGTCATCGATGCACGCGTCGCGGCAGGTCCTGTCCGCGACTGCGCGAGAGCATCGCCTTGTCGCTTGGTGTCGCGGGAACCGACAGCGTCGATGCCTTCGCCGGTCGTCGACGCCGATGACGACTTCGCGTCATGCGGCGAGAAGAAGCGCATCGCGATCGCGATGCCCAGCGCAAACACCACCATACCTCCGACCGCCGCCCATGCCCGCGAGGCTGCCATACCCTGCTCCCCTGTCAGCCGATGCCGGCCGCATGCGCGACGATGTCCGTGCGCCCCAGGGCCTCGCCAACGCGCGCCAACGCGGCAGCAAGTTCGTGTGCCGTGTCTGCACGCAATGTCGCATGGCCGACTTTGCGGCCCGCACGAGGTTCCTTGCCGTAGTCGTGCCAATGTCCGCAGGCTTCGCGCAGCACCGCATTCGCATCGGGCATCGCGCCGATCCAGTTGAGCATGCAGGCATGGCCGACCATGCGCGTATCGCCCAGCGGTAGCCCGAGCACCGCGCGCAGATGATTCTCGAATTGCGACGTCTCGCTGCCTTCGATGGTCCAGTGACCGGAGTTGTGCACGCGCGGCGCGAGTTCGTTCGCGAGCAACACACCATCGCGACAGAACAGTTCCAGCGCGAACACGCCGACGTAATCCAGCGCTTCGCCCAGCGCACGCGCATGCGCGAGTGCGGTTCGCGCGAGCGCATCATCGACACGGGCGGGCGCAAGACTCGCGGACAGCACGCCGTCGATGTGCCAGTTCTCGGTCAGCGGCCAGGTGCGCAACGCGCCGTCGCGGCCGCGCACGGCAACCACGCTCAACTCGCGCTCGAACGGCACGAACGCTTCCAGGATCAGGCCCACTGTCTCGGCCTGCGTCCCGAGCGCATCCCACGCGGCATCGACATCGCCAGTGGATTTGATCCGGAACTGGCCTTTGCCGTCGTAGCCGAGGCGACGGGTTTTCAGGATGCACGGCACGCCGATTGCCGCAATGGCCGCGTCGAGCGCGGCGCGATCCGCCACATCGGCGAAGTCCGGCACCGGTATGCCGAGTTCGCGGAACAGGGTTTTCTCGATGAGACGATCCTGCGCGATCGACAGCGCGCGCGGATTCGGGAACACCGGCACGCGCTCGCTCAGCCACTGCGCGGATTCGGCGGGCACGTTCTCGAAATCGAAGGTGGCGACATCGATCTGCGAGGCGAACTCGGCCAGCGCAAGCTTGTCACGGTAGTCGCCAACGATCAGCGGCGCGAACTGGCCGGCACAGGCGTCGGCGACGGTATCGAGCACGCGGAAGCGCAGGCCGAGCGGCGCGCCCGAAAGCGCAAGCATGCGCGCCAGCTGACCACCACCGAGAATGCCAACGGTCGTCATCGGCGCGGATCGTCGTTGTCGCAGACATCCTGCGTCTGTTTGGCGCGGAACGCATCCAGCGCGGCGCCGATCCGCGGATGATCGGCCGCCAGCATCGCCGCCGCGAACAATCCGGCGTTGGCGGCGCCCGCATTGCCGATCGCGAAGGTCGCGACCGGAACACCGGCCGGCATCTGCACGATCGACAGCAGCGAATCCATGCCGTTCAGCGCCTTGCCCTGCACCGGCACGCCGAGCACCGGCACTGCGGTCTTGGACGCGAGCATGCCGGGCAGGTGTGCGGCGCCGCCCGCGCCGGCGATGATGGCGCGCAGGCCACGCGTCTGCGCGGTGGCCGCATATTCGAACAGCACATCCGGCGTACGGTGCGCGGACACCACGCGGACCTCGTGCGGCACGCCCAGCGCTTCGAGTCTGGCGACCGCGTGCTGCATCGTCTCCCAGTCGGAGCGCGAGCCCATCACCACGCCGACCAAAGGCCGGTTGTCTGTGTCTGCCATGGCCCCACCCTGCGGCGTCACGCCTGCTGCAAAACGGTATTCTAGCGGCACTTCACCCACGGCTTCATCGAATGGACCGCAAGTTGCTCGATCTCCTCGTCTGCCCCGCCACCCGCCAACCGCTGGCGCTGCTCGACAAGCCCGGCCTGGAGGCGCTGAACCGGGCGATCGCTGCAGGCAGCGTCAAACGCGCCGATGACGCGCCGCAGACCGAAACGATCCGCGAGGCGCTGATCACCCGCGACCGCAAGACGCTTTACCGAATCGACGACGGCATTCCGGTGCTGCTGATCGAGGAAGGCATTCCGGTTGCGGCGGTGGAGGGGCTTTGAGCACGGACGCGCGTTCGGCGATCACGCCGCCCCCGGCCGACGAGATCATCGCTGCGAACGTCGCGGCCGCGCTGGCCGAGGACATCGGCAGCGGCGATGTGACCGCCGCGCTGCTGCCCGACGGCCCCGACATCGCATATTTGTTGTGCAAGGAAGACGCGCTGATCTGCGGGCGTCCATGGTTCGATGCCTGCCATCGCGCGCTCGATCCAGGCGTGCGTATCGACTGGCGCATTGCCGAAGGCGACCGCGTCGCCAAGGGCACCGTGATCGCCACGCTGGCCGGACGCAGCCGCGCGCTGGTCAGCGCCGAGCGCGCGTCCTTGAACTTTTTGCAGACCCTCAGCGGCACCGCTACCGTCACCGCCCGCTACGTCGACGCGGTACGCGGCACCGGCGCGAAGATCCTCGATACGCGCAAGACCATTCCCGGGCTGCGTCTGGCGCAGAAATACGCGGTGCGCGTCGGCGGCGGAACCAACCACCGCATCGGTCTCTACGACACGGTGATGCTCAAGGAAAACCACATCCGTGCGGCGGGTTCGCTGGCGGGTGCGATCCTCGCGGCGCGCGCGATGCATCCGTCGCTGCCGCTGATCGTGGAAGTGGAAACGCTGGCGCAACTGGAAGAGGCGCTACGCACAGGTTGCACGCGGATCCTGATCGATGATTTCGACGCCGCGACGCGACGTGAAGCGGTGCGGATCGCGAAGTCCGCGCCCTTCGACGGACGCATCCCGCTGGAAGTGTCCGGCGGCGTGGACATGACCACGCTGCGCGGCATCGCCGAGGACGGCGTCGACTGCATTTCGATCGGAAGTCTGACCAAACACGTGCACGCGATCGATCTGTCGCTGAAGCTGGGACCGCCGCCGGGCTGAAAACAAGCGGTCGCCGTATCCGACTCCTCAGCGCTGCAACAGCAGCACGGCCACGGCAGTCGCTGCAATCACACCGAGCAGACCCAATACCCAACGCGGCACTGCGCTGCGTGACGACGCTGTGCTTTCCATCGTCTGCGCGCCTTCCGCGCCCAATTCCAGCAGCTGAAAGCGCAGGGTGTCGAAACCGATTTCGTCGCCGGCTTTCGCCACCGCGCGCTGCACGCGCTTGCCGTTGTGGAAGCTGCCATTGGTCGAACCGAGGTCCTCGATCACCACGCCTTCGTTGGTCGGAATCAGTTTGGCGTGCTTGCGCGAGAGATTGGAGTCGTCGAGACGCAGCTGGCAATCCGGTGCGCGGCCGACGAAGGTCGCACCGGTCAGCGGATAGCTGCGGCCAAGCATCCGACCAGTCTGCGCACGCAGGGCATATTTCGGCAGCGCCGCACGGACGGTGGTGGCGCCGACGTCGTCGAGTTCTGGCGCCGGGCTGGGTGGGCGCTGCGCATCGAGCGCCATGATCGAGGCCTGCACGCCCGCGAACCTGATCTGGTCGCCGACACGCAGCGAAATCAGACCATCGGCCGGACGTTGATTGACCGTCACCAGGGCGCCGCGCGCGATCTTCAGCATCACGCCCTGCGGGTTCACATGGAGCTCGCAGTGCTGCGGCAGGATCTCGGGATCGCGAAGGGCGATGTCGGCATCGACGGCCGAGCCGATGCGTTTGACGCCCTGCTGCAGCAGGAGGGGTGGGAATTCGCCGGCGGCGAATACGAGCTTCATGGGCGATCTGACTCCAGTGACGGGGATTGCATCTGTGGCGCATCGGCCGCAGATTACGGGAATGCCGACTTTACTGATCCTGATGATTCTGGGTGCGATGGGGTTCGCATTCTGGAGCGCTTCGCGCGCCGCCGCCGAACAGGCGATCCTGCTTGGTGGCGACGCCTGCCGCACGGCCGGGGTGCAATTGATCGACCAGACCGTTCACGCGACCGGACTGCGTCTTCGTCGCGGCGAAGACGGCCGGCTCGGTTTCGAGCGCAGCTTCCGCTTCGAATACTCGCAGGACGGCACCGACCGGCACGTCGCCCGCCTGGTGCTGCGCGGCGAGCGGCTGGTGTCCTTCAGCGGCCCGGTAGACGCTGCGAGTCGCATCACTTTGAACTGAACACGTTGAACTGATGAGACATTTGCCATCGGACACTGCCCCCTGCAGTCCTCGATTCGAAACGGCGCGACCGGCGGCGCGATGCGATTGACGGTCTTTATTTCACCACGCGCAAATGATTGCCGCGCTTGGGCGGAGGCGGATGGTCGTCGCCGCCATCCGCGTCGGCGTCCGCTGAGTGTGCGTCGGCGCTTTCGGCCTGAGCCGGCGCTGCCTCCTCCATTTCCGGCGGCAATTGCATGATCTGCCCGGTTTCACGGGCAGAGATCGCGAGCACTGCCGCCATCGGCACCCACACCGGACGACTGACGCCGCCGAATCTCGCGGTAAACGCAATTCCGTCGTTACCCATTTCCAGGCCGGAAACCGCACGCGCGGCGACATTGAGCACGACCCTGCCGTCGTTCACTGCGGACGCCGGCACCTGTACACCGGGCCGCGTCGCATCCACCAGCAGGTGCGGCGTCATGTCGCTGTCGGTGATCCATGCGTACAGCGCCCGCAGCAGATAAGGGCGGAAACTGGTCATGCGAGGCGAGATATCGTCGCTCATGCGGGCAGTGTACTACCGCGTTTCCGGGCCGCGGATGCCTTCACCGCCTCGCGATCACGCCGGCCAGCCGCCACTCCGACCCGCGGCGCCACGGTGGCCATCAAGCCGGCAACTCGCGCAGATTCTTTTCCTGATGGGTCAGACTGCGGACGAAACCGGGGTTCCGGAAGATGCGGTTGCCGTAGTCTTCGATCACTTTGCCGTCGGTCGGCAGCGGTACGTCGAGCGCCGGCAAACGCCAGACGATCGGCGCCATCGCGCAGTCGGCGAGGCTCATTTCGTTGTTGAGGAAGAACTTGCTGGCCTTGAACAACGGCACCGCAGCGGTGAGCAGTTCCTTCAGGCGCTTGCGGCCGGCTTCGGCCTGCTGGCGATTGCCGAACTGCACCGCCTGCACCTGCGGTACCCAGTCGTGTTCGATGCGCAGCATCGCCAGACGCAGGCGCGCGCGCGACAGCGGATCGATCGGCATCAAGGGCGGATGCGGGTAACGCTCATCCAGATATTCGCTGACCACCGATGCCGCGTAGAGCACGAGGTCGCGCTCGACCAGGGTCGGCACCGAGTGATAGGGATTCAGATCGATCAGATCCTCGGGCGGATTCTGCGGGTCCACCGGAACCAGATCGTAGGTCACGCCCTTGGCGGCCAGCACCAGGCGGACGCGATGACAGAGCACATCGTCGACGGAAGAAAACAGGGTCAGGGCATTTCGCATACGCAGACTCGCCATCCATCCTCAAGAACAAAAGCGACCGGACAAGCCGGCCGCCCCTGCAGGTGATCGTCGCGCGAAGGCGCGCCGCGCCATCAATGTACGTCGCGCCAGTATTCCTTCTTGAGCAGCCACGCCATCAGGGTGAAGAACGTCAGGAACAGGATCACCCAGACGCCCGCCTGCTGGCGCTTGATCGCGCCCGGCTCACCGACATACTCGAGAAACGCACTGATGTCGCGCACGGTGCGGTCGAATTCTTCCGCGTTCTGCGAACCGGCCTGGGCAACTTCGAGGCGTTCGACCGCGGCTTCGCCGGTCTTCGCGTCCTTCTTGCCGTAGACCGCGCGCTGCTGCCCCTGCATTTCCCACAGCGGGTTCGGCATCGACGCGTTCGGGAACAGATTGTTGTTCCAGCCCAGCGGGCGCGATTCGTCGAGGTAGAACGACTTGAGGTAGGTGTAGATCCAGTCGCTGCCGCGGACGCGCGAGACCACGCTCAGGTCCGGCGGCGGCTTGCCGAACCACTTCTCGGCGTGGACAGCGGGCATCGGGCTGACGATCTGCTCGCCGAATTTCGCACCGGTGAAGTTCAGATTGTTCATCACCTGATCTTCGCTCAGCCCGAGGTCTTCGGCGATCCGCGAATAGCGCATGTATTTCAGCGAATGGCAGCCGGCGCAGTAGTTCATGAACGACTGCGCGCCGCGCTGCAGCGAGGCCTTGTCTTCCAGGTCCGTGCCGGCCTGCATCAAACCGCCCGCTGTATTGGCAAGCGCCGAAAACGACAGCGCAAGACCAGACAGCAGCACCGCGGCGCGGCCGAGGAGCGAAGACTTCATCGTGGATGGCTTAGTCATGCATCGTCACCCGTTCCGGAACCGGCTTGGTCTTGTCGAGCTTCGTCCACACCGGCATGGTGATGAAGAAGGCGAAGTAGAGGAAAGTCAGCACGCGCCCGATGATCGTCTCGACCGGGTCGGTACCCGGGCCGGCGCCGATCTTGGCCAGCCAGACGAAGGAGATCGCGAAGATCGCGAGCATGATCTTGTAGAGCGTGCCGCGATAGCGGATCGACTTGACCTTGGCCCTGTCCAGCCACGGCACCAGGAAGAGCATCACGATCGCGCCGAACATCACCAGCACGCCCCACAGCTTGATGCCGAAGAACGACGGCACCACGCGCAGCATCGCGTAGTAAGGGGTGAAATACCACACCGGTTTGATGTGCAAAGGAGTAACGAGCGGATTGGCTTCGGTGAAGTTGTCGTGCTCAAGGAACCAGCCGCCGAAGGTCGGGGCGAAGAACATGATGAACGCGGCGACGATCAGGAAGCAGCCGACGAAGAACGTGTCCTTGACCGTGTAGTACGGATGGAAAGGCACGCCATCGGCGGGCGCGGTCGGCGACCAGCGGTTGCCCTTCGGGCCTTTCTTGATCTCGACGCCGTCGGGGTTGTTCGAACCCACTTCATGCAGCGCGCCCAGATGCAGCACCACCAGCAGCAGCAGCACCAGCGGCATCGCGATGACATGCAGCGCGAAGAAGCGGTTGAGGGTGGCGTCGCCCGGGTTGAAATCGCCCATGATCCATTCGGTCAGCGAAGTGCCGATGTAGGGGATCGCGCCGAACAGCGAGATGATCACCTTGGCGCCCCAGTACGACATCTGTCCCCAAGGCAGCACGTAGCCCATGAAGGCTTCGGCCATCAGCACGAGATAGATCAGCATGCCGAGGATCCAGACCAGCTCGCGCGGCTTCTGGTAGGAGCCGTACATCAGGCCGCGGAACATGTGCAGATAGACGACGATGAAGAACATCGAGGCGCCGGTACTGTGCATGTAGCGGATGTAATTTCCGCCATCGACGTCGCGCATGATGTATTCGACCGAGGCGAAGGCTTCCGCCGCGCTCGGCTTGAAATGCATGGTCAGGAAGATGCCGGTCACGATCTGGTTGACCAGCACGACCGTGGCGAGAATGCCGAAGATGTACCAGAGATTGAAGTTCTTCGGCGCGTAGTACTCGGACATGTGCTTGCGATAGAACGGCATCAACCCCGGTGCGCGGTAGTTGACCCATTCCATCACGTTGTCGGCGGTACGCATGATGATGTTCGACATGACTTATGCGCTCCCTTCCGGATCAAGGCCGATGACAAGCGTGCTGTCGTTGTCGAACCGATACGGCGGGACCGGCAGGTTGGCCGGCGCCGGCTGCGACTTGTAGACGCGGCCGGACAGGTCGTAGCGCGACTTGTGGCAGGGGCAGAAGTAACCGCCCTTCCAGTCGGCGTCGAAGACCTGCGGCTTCACTTCGGGCAGGAAGTCGGGGGCGCAGCCCAGATGGGTACAGACGCCGATCAGCACCAGGAACTCGGGCTTGATCGATCGGAACTCGTTCTGCGCGTAGGTCGGCTGTTGATCCGCATTCTGCGACGACGGATCGGCGACCAGTTCATTCATCCCGGGAAGGGCTTCAAGCATCGCCTTCGAGCGGTGCGAGATGAAGACCGGCTGGCCCCGCCACTTCACGATGAGCTGCTGCCCGGGCGCGAGTGCGCTGATATCGACCGAAATCGGCGCGCCGGCCAATTTGGCGCGGGCACTGGGCATCCAGGACTTGATGAACGGCACCGAGGCGCCTGCAACACCGACAGCACCCACCACAGCGGTGGATACGGTCAGGAAGCGGCGACGCCCCGCGTCCACCGGTTGCGCGCCGTCACCCTGGGGGTGATCAGACCCGCTTACGACTTTAGTTGCCATCCGGCACTCCGCAAAACGTGGGCTACATTTGGACTGCAGGCCGGTTTCGTTCCCGAAGCCGGCCGACAAAGACGACAAAGTGTAACGGAACGCTGAATCGGCCGACAATGTTTCCCTCTCTCGCGCCACGACGAAGCTCGCCGGATGGGCGGCAGGTGGGGACAGAAAGGAAGTTTCGCAGGGCGCTGAAGCGCCCGGGACGCTCAGCTGCGCCCGGCGAGCATGCCGCGATAGCGCTCGGCGAGGACCCGGACCCGCTCGACGTAGCGACGGGTTTCGCTGTAGGGCGGCACGCCCTTGTACTTGTCCACAGCCCCTTCGCCCGCGTTGTATCCAGCGGCGGCAAGGGTCAGATCGCCGTTGTAGCGCTTGAGCAACCAGGCCAGGTACTGCACCCCGCCGTGGATGTTCTGGGAGGGGTCGTAGGCGTTGCTGACACCGAAACGGCGCGCGGTGGGAGGCATCAGCTGCATCAAACCCTGCGCCCCGACCCGCGACCGCGCATTGGGGTTGAACGAGGACTCGGCGTGGATGATCGCGCGGACGATGGCCTCGTCGACGCCGTGCTGGGTCGCAGCGGTGCGGATTTCAGCGGCGTAGGCGGCGACATTCAGCCGCAGGGTGCCGAAGTTGACGCCCGGCAGCGGCGCGCAGGCGTAGCAGGTTTCGAGGAAGCTGTAGCGGATCGAACGGATCGCGGTCGCGCCGGCCACGCCCTTGGGCTGCTTGCTGGTGTAATTGCGCACCCCGTCCTTGATGTAGGAATAGACCTGTCCCTCGACGCGCCGGGTCGTGCCCTGACGCGGGATGGCGGTCATCGCGACCGCTGGCGCCTCGGTCACCGCGCCCTGCGGCGTTGCAGGGGCAACGGCAGGCGGCGGCGTGAAGATGCTCCCAGCAGGTGCCTCACTGGCCGAGCGGGCCGTGGTGGCGCTGACCGGCACGCTGCGCGCCGCAGAGGGGGACGGCGTGTAGCTGCTGATCACGCTGCACTTGGCGCCCTTGACCCGTTTGCTGCCATAAGTGCGGCTGCCATCGGGACTCTCGCACCGGTAGACCGTACCGGCAAATGCGGGCGCTGCCAGCGTCAACGCCAGCCACAGCCCGCACCTGAAGATCGTCTTGCCCGAAGTCATGCGCGGAAGTGTCCCCGGATTCGAAAGGTTTGCCAAGTATTTGATTGTTAAACGGCAACGACCATCACCTGCGGCCGCCGAGGGCCGTCGGAGAGCGCTTCTGCTTACACTAGCGCCCCTTTCCACCTTTCCGGCCCGGAATCACCGCCGCGCCCCGGACACGCCCATGACCGACACGCCCGCTCCCCAAGTCACCGCGTACCCGACTGCTCCTGCGCCGAAAAAACTCTTCATCGAGACCCACGGCTGTCAGATGAACGAGTACGACTCGGCCAAGATGGCCGAAGTCCTCGGCGCCGAGGAAGGGATGGTGATCACGGAAAACGCCGAAGAAGCCGACGTGATCCTGATCAATACCTGCTCGATCCGCGAAAAAGCGCAAGAGAAGGTGTTCAGCCAGCTCGGCCGCTGGCGCAAGCTCAAGGGCGGCGAACGGCCGGTGGTGATCGGCGTCGGCGGCTGCGTCGCCAGCCAGGAAGGCGCGGCCATCCTCAAGCGCGCGCCCTACGTTGACCTGGTGTTCGGCCCCCAGACCCTGCACCGCCTCCCCGACCTGCTGCGCGCCAAGCGCGACACCGGCCAGCCGCAGGTCGACATCAGCTTCCCCGAGATCGAAAAGTTCGACCGCCTGCCCGAGCCCCGCGCCGAAGGCCCGACCGCTTTCGTCTCGATCATGGAAGGCTGCTCGAAGTACTGCAGTTTCTGCGTGGTGCCGTACACGCGCGGCGAAGAAGTCAGCCGCCCGTTCGAGGACGTGCTGGTCGAAGTGGCCCACCTCGCCGCCCAGGGCGTGCGCGAGGTCAATCTGCTTGGGCAGAACGTCAACGCCTATCGCGGGCCCATCGCATCCACTGAAAGCGAGGGCGACGGAGGAGTCGCGGACCTCGGCCTGTTGATCCGCACCCTCGCCGAAATCGACGGCCTCGACCGCATCCGCTTCACCACCTCGCATCCGCTCGAATTCAGCGACTCGCTGATCGAGGCCTACCGCGACGTGCCGCAGCTCGCCAACTATCTGCATCTGCCGGTGCAGTCCGGCAGCGACCGGGTGCTCTCGGCGATGAAGCGCGGCTACACCGCGCTCGAATTCAAACAGAATATCCGCAAACTGCGCGCGGTACGCCCGGACATCTCGATCAGCTCCGACTTCATCGTCGGCTTCCCCGGCGAAACCGAGGCCGAATTCGAGAAGACCATGAAACTGATCGAAGACATCGGCTTCGATCAGAGCTATTCCTTCATCTACTCGCGCCGCCCGGGCACTCCCGCCGCCGACATCGAAGACACCGTGAGCAGCGAGCAGAAGCACGCACGCCTGGCGCGCCTGCAGGCCACCATCAACGAAAACGCCAGGCGCATCTCGCAGGCGATGATCGGCACCACGCAAACCGTGCTGGTCGAAGGGCCGTCGAAGAAAGATCCGGGCGAACTCACCGGCCGCACCGAGAACATGCGCTTCGTGAATTTCCCGGCGCCAGCGGGTGCGAACCTGATCGGGCAGTTCGTGGATGTCGTCGTGACCGAGGCGATGAGCAATTCGTTGCGGGGAAGGTTGGCAACAGCGACCCCTCATAAGGGTTGAGATATGCCAAGCCACCATCCAGAACCATCATGCGTAACTGGTAGCGCCCGGTGAAAATCAATACAGCGGCGTACCGTTGTTGTAAGCCGTGACGAACGCCTGCCAGTCCATCTGCGCCTGCGCCGCATAATCGAAAGCGAAATTCGCGATCTCGGTCTTGAGACCGGACACGCTGGTGATCGCATCCGTCACCTGCTTGTCGATGCTGTAGGTCACGATGGTGGCGTCGTAGTCCTGATCCGAGATTGCGTGCGCGGAAGCCAGCGCCTGACCGATGTAATTCGCGGCGGTGTCCAACTTGCCCGCCGTGCCGAGCAGGGTATAGTCGAAATCCTCCTGGTACGGCGACTTCTCGCGCAGGGAATAAGGCTTGCCGGCGACGGCGGTATAGCCGAGCAGCACATCGGCATTGATCAGTTGCGCCTTCGTGGTTTTCGCCACCCGGCCGCCTTCGTGATTGTCGTAGGCCCACGCCGGCAACCGGCCGTTGCCCGCAATCGCGACCACGCTGGTCGAAGCCTGCTTCATTTCCAGAATGACATCGTCGGTATTCGCCGTGGACGGCCCCTGGATCAGCACGTAATAGCGCAGCTTGCCGAGGCTGCCGACGCCCGAGCCGAGCTTCTGGTGGATGTCCTTCACCGTGTAATAGCTGGCGGCGTAACGCTTCGACGGCGCGATCGAATCGACGTAGGTGCTCATGGCCCCGACGATGCCGCTGTAGGTGGTCGTCGTGACCGGCACCAGATTCGTCAGGTTCTGGAACACGCGGGCACTGCCGCTGAGCTGCGTGTACTTCGACAGCAGACTCGAACGCGTCTTGCCGTTGGCGGCCACGATGGTGTCGTCCACTGCGCCGGTGGTGTTGATCACGGTGAGCTGGAAATTCAGTTCCGCACTGGCGCCCTTGAATTCGGACATTTTTCCGGCGTAGGAACCGACCAGCGTATTGATCGCGGTGCGGATGCTGGCATCGCTCAAGCCATTTTCGCGTCCGGCCAGCACCATGCTCGCCGCAAGGCGACGAAGATCCCAGACGTACTGTCCAAGATAACCCTCGTCGAAATCCGACACCTTGAACACGGCTTTGCCGCTGCTGTCGCGGGAGGCGTCGAAATTGCCCAGGTGCGTGTCGCCGCCAACCCAGGTATAGCCGGTCTGAGCGGTGGCGTAGGCCGAAGCCGGCCGGGCGAGCATGTCGCGGAAGAAGATGTGGTCGGTGCCGCGATAGAAGTTGTACGCGCTCAGCGACATCGTCGCCATTTTGACGTCCAGCTCGTTGCTGGCGGTGGCAGCGTACGGATGGTTGTGGCCATACACTTCGGCGACCACCCAGCTCGCGCGCGGCGTCGCCGCATGCGCCTGCGGACCCGCGCCCGACAGCACGCACACCAGCCCGCAAAGCACCGGCATCAACATCGTGGATCTGCGCATCGTCATCATCCTTTTGATATCCATACGCTGCTTTTTTAGCAGCAGCAGATGTCAATGCGATGGCACCGGGAGGCGACGACGCAGGATCAGACCGGATCAGTCGTGGCTTTCTGTCGTGGAATCAATCGTGGATATAGGTGAACGTCGTCAGCTTGCCCTTGCCGCAGCGGCACCATGTCGCATACGCCGGGCCCTGGCCCTGCACGACTTGGCAGCGCTCCATGTCGCGACACTGGTTCTCGGTCATGTTGGTGCTGCCGAACGGGCTGGTGGTGCCCGGCGGGCCGAAGTAACGCACTCTGGGGCTGGCGACGAGACGTGCGTCCTTCACCACCGGATACATCGGTTTGCGCGGCATGGCCTGGGTCCTTCCCGCTCCCTCGGCCGAAGCGCCGCCCGGCGCGGGAGCATCGGTACGCCCGGGCAGCGTCCCCGGACGGGTTTCGGCAGCAGTGCCTGCCTGCACCTCGGTTTGCGGCTGTGCCAAGGCGACCGCGACCGATGCAGCCAGCGCCAAAGCGACCAACAGGATACGGATACGGGCGAATCTCATCGTCATCGCGATTTCCCCTTGATGCGGCACCGGAAAGGCCGTGCCTTCACCTGCCTGCGGCGAAGGCAGCCTAGCGCAAAGCCGCCGCAGCGTGCGCGGCACTGCAGCAAAGCTGCCACCGACTCAATCCAGACGCTTGCGGAAGCGCGAAATCGCCAGCGTCATCATCACGACGGTGAAGGCCAGCAGCGCCAGTACATCCGGCCACAGTTCGAAGAGATTGGCGCCGCGCAGCATCACCCCGCGGATCAGACGCATGAAATGCGTCAGCGGCAGCACTTCGGCGATCCACTGCGCCACCACCGGCATGCCGTCGAAGGGAAACATGAAGCCCGACAGCAGGATCGACGGCAGGAACAGGAAAAACGCCATCTGCATCGACTGGAACTGGGTCTGCGCGCGCGTGGAGACCAGCAGGCCAAGGGCGAGACTGGCCACGATCAACAGCATGGCGGCGCCGTAGACATCGATCAGATGCCCGCGCACCGGGACATCGAAGACCACCATGCCCAACAGCAGCACGACGCTGGTCTGCACCAGCCCGACCATGATGTACGGCAGCACCTTGCCGATCATCAGTTCGGCGCTGGACACCGGCGTGGTGATCAGCAGTTCGAGATTGCCGCGCTCGCGCTCGCGCACGATCGCCATCGCGGTGAACATGATCATGGTCATGGTGAGGATCACGCCGATCAGACCGGGCACCACGTTCACCGCCGCCCGGCGCTCCGGGTTGTAGAGCGACAGCACACTGATCGGCGCGGAGCTGCTTCTAGAAGCCACGCCGCCGCTGCTGCCGTCGAGCGGCATCGCCGCCAGCTGTCTGGCCGTGGCCTGCACCGTGGTATCGCTGCCATCGACGATCACCTGCACCGCTTCGCGACCGTCGATTTTCCGGCGTTCGTAATCCCGCGGAATCGCGATGCCGATCTTGATCGTTCCGCGCTTGAGCAGCGTCTGCAGTTCCTGCGGCGTGCGCGCGGGCGCGACCTGGCGGACAACACCGGTCGCGAGCATGTCCTGCACCAGCGCGCGCGAGCCGGCGGTATCGGCCATGTCGGCGATCGCGGCCGGCAGATTGCGCACGTCGGGATTGATCGCGAAACCGAACAACATCAGCTGGATGGTCGGAATGCCGATCATCATCGCCACGGTCATGCGGTCGCGGCGCATCTGCCGCAGTTCTTTCATCATCACCGCGAAGATCCGTGCGATCTTCATGCCGGTATCGCCCCGTGCCTGGCGGACACACCGCTGCCTGCCGTGCCGGCGCGATGCGTGGCCGAAACGAAGACGTCTTCGAGATTCGGCTCGATCGCCGAGACTTCGGCATCGATCGACGAAGCGCGCAGATGCGCCTGCAATTGCGTTGCATCGCTACCCGGTTCGACCAGCACCCGCAATTCGTTGCCGATCTGGGCGACGCTGAGC
>JBAQRU010000055.1:0-18477 GCA_049296025.1 Lysobacteraceae bacterium
GCGCCGTCGTACGGCTGATGTGATTGATCTCCTGCAGACCCGTCGCCTTGGCGTTCACGGCTACCGCAGCCGCCGCTTTTTCCATCTCTTCGCGCGACTTGAAGCCGCCGCTCGGCCCCAGTTGTTCCAGGTTCGACAGCGCCTGTTGATACAGCTTGTTGTCCGGATGGCCGGCATTCGAGATCAGCGGCTTGTCGGTGGCATTGGTTGCCGGCGCCTGCTCCTGGTATTTGCGCACGGCTTCTTCGGTCTTTTCGGCGACATTGCCGGTCGTGGGCGCCTGCTTCTGGTCCGGATGGATTCCGAGCGCGGTCAGCGTGTCCTTGCCCGCCTTGCCGTCCACTTCCAGCCCTTTCTGCTCCTGATACTTGCGCACCGCCACATCGGTCATGTCGCCGAAGTTGCCGGTCGTCGGCAGCGGCTTGCCTTCGGCATCGCGGATACCGGCCTTGTTCAGCGCTTCCTGCAACTGCTTCACGCCTTCGCCGCGCTCACCCTTGAGCAGCAGCGTGTCGTTGATGCCGCCGCCCTGACTCGGTGTCGGCCGCGCATCGGTCTGCGCGGGCGGCGCCTGGCCCTGATCGAGCGCGCGATGGAAGCTCAGCCGCTGGTTGTAGTAATCGACCGCCTTGTCCTCGGTGTAGCCCTGCTGCACCTGTCCATACGGCGAACCCGGCAGCGACGCCCACTCCTTTCCGCCGTTGTGGATCGCGGTGCGGATATCGCCGCTCTGCAGCGGTTCGATCACATCGCGGTATTTCATTTTCGCGACCGCGATGCGGTCCTGACTCTCCGGCGAGAAGTCGTCGATCTTCGGGTCGTAGCGCTTGCGCATGTCGTCCACGTCGACCTGCTTCATCTGGTAGCGGCCGACGTTGTACTGCAATTCGTCGCGCGGGAAGGTGCCGTTGTTGGCGACCGCCGACTCGGGCATGGCGCCCATGCTGCCCGGCACGCCGTTGCGATCGCGATAGCCCGACGGAGAACCATCCGCATCGAGCGAATGACCCGGGCGCACCTCTTTCCATGCGACCAGATCGAGATAGGCGCGCACTTCGGGCGTCTGCTGCATGAGAAAACCGCTGGCCGCGAAATTCGCGGGTGTCGAAGACTCCATCGGCGCCGGCTTCGAAGCGGGCGACTGCATCTGCCCGCCTTGCGACATGTGTTGATTCAAGCCATCGCGATTGCGGGTGATGTCGTGCATGTAATCGTAGTTGCTGGTGCCGTTGCTGTCCGCATACACGCGACCGCCGGTGGCCGCGGCCACGGCGCCGCCGTAACCGGAAATATGCCGCGCCTTGAGAAATCCGGCGACTTTTTCCGGCGTATCGTCGGCATCCAGCACGCCTTCCTTGATCGCGCGCTGATAGGTCTTGTCGCAGTTGGTCTTGAATGCGCGGTCCTGCAGATCGTCGGAGGCCTTGTATTTCTCCAGGCTCAGGTCGTTGTTCCAGTTCGACGGGTTTTCGAGGAACTTCGTCATGCCTCCGGCTTGCGCCCAGGCCCATTCGCTCTTGTGGCCCGCCATCGACGCCTTGAGCTTGTCGGCATCGACGTAGCCGGCATCCGCCAACCAGCCGGCGCCGGCCTGATAGCGGCCGACATAGCCCTGCTTGTTGGCGACCGCAAGATCGCCGCCATGACTTTCCGTCAGCACGGTGGAGGCGATCAGGCGCCGGGTCATCGCTGCATCCAGGCCCGCGATGTTGCCCTGGTCGTAGTGATTGGCAGTGGCCACTGCTTTCTGTCGGATATCAGCCATCTGTTCGCTCCTCTATGGATATCGACGTTGGAAGTTCGCGCGCGGTGCTTGGCAGGCTGTGTTTCAACCGCCCGTTACGGCTGGGTCGCCTGACATTGCATTGCCGCAATCCTTTGTTCGGGCTTGGTCCTGTAGAACACGAAGGTGGTGGATCCGGGGCCGGACGGGCCGGCGTCCTCATCGACGAAGGCTTCGACATGGGCGAGCGTGGCAGCGCCGATCTCGATGCGATAGAACTTGTTGTTGCCGGTGTTTTCGGCCTTCGTACCGAAATCCAGCGCGCAGCGGTCGGCTTCCGGCACGAGGGTCGCGCCTGCGGCGAACTGCTGGCGGAGAATGGCTTCGTAGTCGTCGCTCGGATAGAACTTCAGCACCGAAATCCCGTTCACCCGGTCGGCGTCGCCGCTGAGGGTGACGCCCGACTCTCCTTCGTTGCCACGACGCACGCCGGCATCGGCACCGACGTTTCCATCGGGCAGATCGGTCTCGCCGAATCCCGCGAGCACCAGCGTGCCGGAGCGCGAGAACCTCGCCTCGGGATCGGCCACTTCCGGCGTTTCGATGGGTTGTGGATCCCGCCACGCAACGCCCGCGATGCCGTCGTAGGACTGCCAACGCACGCCGCCTTCAGTGGCGAACAGAGCCAACAACTCACTCAACACGGTCATGCGATGTTCCCCCTGGACTGATCCCTGGCCACCCTGTGTCGGGGCAGCCGCTTCCGGCTCGGACGCGCGCTCCACCGGGGGCGCGGGCTGTTCGGCCCTGCAGGCGGCGACCGCCAGCACGCCGAGCAGCGCAAGCGTTGCCATCATATTCGACACAATGTTCTGCTCCTGTGGATTCCGTAGACGTACGCGAACAGCGGGCGAAAGACTTCCGGCGCCTGAACGACGCATGGGATCGCATGCCATGGCCGTCGGCCCGGCGCCCCAGTACCGCGCGCAACACACTACCGCATCGCCTCAAGCACATCGGCGCGTTTTGCGGTGGATTCCATCCGGCAATAATTCGCCTGCAACCTTTGCGCCGAGCCCTCGGTCTTGGCGTCCCAAGTGCAGCGACTGTCGCGTTCGACCAACCACTGACGTTGCGCCGTGCGCAAGGCGGTCATGTTTTCTGCCGGCAGATTCCGCTTGAGCTCGGCATAGACGGCATTCAAACGCTGGTCCTGGTAGCCGTATTCGCTGGCGATACAATCCTGCATTGCGGTATCGACGCCACCCGATGCCTCGGCGCACTGCGTGAACGACGCACGCAACGAGGGGGGACCTGTCTCCGGGGCGGCTTCGGTCGGTGCATCGACTGTCGGTGCATCGACAGTCGACACATTGGATGTCGGGGCATCGACGGCAGATGCGACATCGTTCGCAGTGACGCGATCCACCACCGGGACTTCGGCAGCGGGCACAGGGGCGGTCGTCGATGCCCTGGCTGCTTTCAGGTCCGCTTGATTGGTTCGATTGGTTCGATTGGTTTGATCGGCCCGATCGCAAGCCGCAAGCATGGCCAATGCCAGAAGGACAGCCAAACCATTGCGATCACGCATATCCACTCCCATCGCTCGAATGATGAACACCGACCCGGAGGGTACGCCGGGTCAATCGACCCTGCCAGACCTCCAAAGCCGCACGTATGATCGGCTCCGTCCGCCAACGCTGCCACCGTCCTTGGCGGCACATCGAAGTCCAGATCGATTATTGACTGCGGGCGGCTTTCGGCTCCTGCTGGCTCTGATCGACCTGTGCAATCTGCTGTGCCTGCTGCACAGCAGGTTTTTGGGCGTCGGCCATGCTGGTGCTCTGCGCCACCGTCTGACTGGTCGCCTGGTTGTAGTCGATATACGAACTCTTCGCCGCCGGGCTGGTCGGGTCGCCCTGCACCGCCACCAGATACGACTGGCCATTCGGCGAATTCGTCTTGCTGATGTGATCGATCTCCTTGAGACCCGTCGCCTTGGCATCCGACGCGACCGATGCAGCCGCTTTTTCCATCTCTTCCCGCGACTTGAAGCCACCGCTGGAGCCCAGTTGCTCAAGATTCGCGAGCGCCTGCTGGTACAACTTGTTGTCCGGATGGCTGGAGTTGGACATCAGCGGCTTGTCGCTCTGTGTCGGCGGCTGCACTTTGTCGCTCGAAGTCGGCGGCGTCTGCGGCTTGTCGGTCGGCGCAGGCTGCGTGTTCGCGGGCGTCTGCGGCTTGTCGGTCTGTTGAGCGGCAGGCGTCTGCGGCTTGCTTTGTTCGGGTGCGTTCAGACCCAGGGCAGCCAGGGTGTCTTTGCCGGCCTTGCCGTCCACGCCAAGATGTTGCTGTTCCTGGTACTTGCGCACAGCCGCTTCGGTCTTGTCGCCAAAATACCCTGTGGTCGGCAGCGGCTTGCCTTCCGCGTCGCGGATGCCCGCTTTGTTCAGCGCTTCTTGCAGACGCTTGACGGCATCGCCCTGCTCACCGTGGACCAGCACGCCATCGGCCATCGGGTTGCTGCTGCGCCCACCGGTTGCATTGGGCGAGGGTCCTTTGTTGAGGTCGATCGGGACATTCACGCCGGCCTTTTTCAGGGCCTGCTCGTCATTGGCGAGCGCGACCAGTTCGCCCTTTTCGTTGGTCGCACGGTCACGTAGGCCCGGCCACAGGCTGGGAGAGCCGCTGAAGAGGGAATTGTTGTGGGCGAGCTTGTAATCCTGCACCGCGCCGACGATCTGCTGGTCGCTGAGTTTGGACAGCTGATAGCCCTCGCCGAATTTTTCCTTGAGACCATTGGCGACGACGTTGGGGGTGAGGTTGCGGAACTGCACCGACGTGCTCCACATCATGTCCTGCACCGCGCGGCCGCGATCGCTCAGATCGATGCCGCGCCCCTTCAAGGTGTCATTCTGGACATCGAAGAATTCCTTCTTGATGAAGTTGTGCTGATCGTTGGAGAAGCCCTGCGGATCGCGCTGCGCGACTTCCTTCCACTTCGCATCGAATGCAGCGGACGCGGGCGTCAGGCCCTTGAATTCGGAACCGTACTTCGTCGACTGGTTGACATATTCGGCCAGGCTTCCCTGGGTCGAGGAGAGTTGATAGACACCGTAGGATTTGCCGCCGAGATCGCCCTGGCCGGTGGAGATGAATCCTGGGCCGCGGTTGCTGGTCTCGAACTGGGCTGAGGTCTGACCGAGGTGCCAGCCTTCGATATTGGATTTCGCGCGCTGCACATCCGGGGTCAGATTCTGCCCCTGTGCAGGCTCCTGCGGCTTCTGCTGCGGCGGGGGCGCGGTCTGCGGCGGCTGCTGTTGCGCAGGCGCCGAAGGCTGGTTTGTTTGCTGTTGGCCACCGATGACGCCCAACTGGGTCAGTGTCTGGTTGTCGGCGGTCCCTGTGACCGGCAGTTTGTGGCTCTTCTGAAAATTCTCGATAGCCTGCTTGGTGCCGTTGCCGAAGTCGCCGTCCTGCTTGATTTCTCGGCCCTGCGCATCGCGTGCGCCTGCTGCACGAAGTTTCTCCTGCAGCAGCGCCACATCGGGTCCCTTTTCCCCGAATTCGATCTTGCCGTCGGCCAGCGCCTGCTTCGGCGGCGCAGGGAAGTTGCCGGAAACGTGTTCGATCTTCGGCACTTCGTTGACGATGTTCGGGATATTGGCCGGATGCTTGTCGGTAGTGATCTTGCCACTCGCGATATCGCGCACGTAGCGGTCCGCCTGATCCAGGTACTTCACGTTGGCATCGATGTGCAGATGCGTGCCGTAGTGATTGGGATCGCCATTGCCGTAACCGGACTGCGTGCCGAGGGATTGCCCGTATTCGACCTTGGCTCCCGGCTTGATGCTCTCGTCGATCTTCATGTGCCGCAGTTGGAACATCATCTCGCCGCCGGGGCGGTCGAGGATCGTGACCGTGCCATTCTTCGGATTGACTTCGCCGATGTAACCGTTCGCAGGAGACGGTACGGGCACATTGAAACTGTTGTTGCTGGTGTTCTGAAGAATGATGTCCTTGGACACCATCAATTGACCGCCCGGCGAATACGCGACAGTGCCGTTGTAGTCGCCAGCGACTTCTTCGGCCTTGCCGTTCACCTTCGCATAGACCCGACCGCCTTCGTGAAGATGATCGCTCGGATGATGGTGTTCGATGTCGGACCACTTGTTGACCGGCTGGGTGCTGCCACCAACGCTTTCGATGATTCTGTACGCAGGCATGTCTGACTCTCCTTGGGCGGGCCGTGATTTGATGAAGCGAATGCGTCAGCGCGTCGGGGTTTTCCCGACCAGCATCCAGCATCCGTCGATGAACTCGAAGGTGTAACCGGCGGTCTCTCCGTACGTTTCGACGGTCTCGTCGTCGTTGGAAAAATGCGCCCTGGTGTATTCGATCTTGAAAACGTCGCCTTCGGTCGAAGACTTCAGATCAACGCGTGGGTATTCGCTGGCATCGACTGCGGGATCCACCAGCGCCCAGCGACTATCGACCAGACCGACGCGGAAGCCGTCGAACTCCGGATGCGCGGCGGCGACATCCGCCGCGATGCCCGCTTTCAGATCCAGCCGGCTGTAGGCGCGACGCACATCGGCGGAGGCGACGAATTGCTGGAAGAAGTCCCAGCCGCCTTCGCGCGTACATGCTTCCGGCGGCAGCACCACGTCCGGCTTGGGCGCGGTTTCGATCTGCGGCGGCGGTGCGGGCGCTGGGATGTCCGCTGTCGCCTCGACCGCAACCGGTGCCGTTGCCTCGACAGGCGCGGTCGGCTTGCAGGCAGCGGTCAGTGTGGCGGCGACGAGCAACAGAGCGAGGGAAGCGTTATGGAACATCGTCTCTAAACTCCTTGATATGGAAAATCCGGACACGCGACCGTGCGGGAAGGCGACACTTCGGAAGGCCTTGCGGCGGTTTCCGCTGTTCGATCGCCCGCACCATCGAAGCATGGAGCAGACCCGTATCGATCGGCGAGAACAGAGCCCCGGAGGACGCTCCGCGCAGCCGGTCGCATGACGGGCCTGCGCTCAGCAGGCTTCGATGATGGAGGGATCGCGGTCCGCGCCCATCGACACCATCCCTGGGGCATGCGCGACTCGCGCCCGCTGCGCATCCGTCCACGGCGCCCCAAGCGCCAGGACTGGACAGCAACGGGGCAGCCCGGTCCGCAACACCTGACGCTGGCCGGGGGCGCCAGAACGCAGAGCGGCACCGGCCCGAACGGAGATCGGGCGCTGGGGCGGGGAGGTGTGGGCGAAAAAGGGGTGCGAGAGGCCCGGAAGGCGCTGCGCACAGCAAGCGGTCACGGCAGGAGCGCCGGAAACAATACGGCCTTGAGAGTCGCCGACGGCACCTGCCGTTGCGGACTCTCCAGTGCCCACGGACAGGGTCTGCGGGCGTTCGGCAGTGGCCACTGCCTTCAGTCTCGTATCAGCCATGACAGCTTCCTCGTTGGATACGACTGGTGGATAGAGTTGTGGGTATTGCAGTGGAGCGGACCGGGCGCCCTTTGGCGCTGCCGGGTCACGACGCTCTCGATTCAATTATATATCACGACCTCTGCGGGGATGTCGCGGGTCCCGGGCGGGTCACCGCCCCCCCCTGCCGACCCGGGCCGGTGCGCTAAAATCGGGGTCTCGACCGACCCAGGATCCCCCGATGCTTCTCCCCTCGACCCGCGCCATCGTGACCGGCGGCGTTTCCGGCCTCGGCCTCGCCGTCGCACGACATCTCGTAGCCCAGGGCGGCAAGGTCGCGCTGTTCGATCTCAACGACGACAAGGGCACCGCTGCCATCGCCGAACTCGGCGAAGCCAACGCCCGCTACTTCCGCACCGATGTCAGCGATGAAGCTGGCGTGGCCGCGAATGTCGATGCGGCGAACGCCTTTCTCGGCGGTCTCAATGCCGCGATCAACTGCGCCGGCATCCTCGGCGCAGGCCGCATACTGGGCAAGGACGGCGCGATGCCGCTGTCGCAGTTCCAGACCACGGTGATGGTGAATCTGGTCGGCAGCTTCAACGTCGCCAAGGCCGCTGCGGCGGTGATGCAGCACAACGCACCCGGCGCCGACGGCGAGCGCGGCGTGATCGTCAACACGGCTTCGGTCGCGGCCTACGAAGGCCAGATCGGCCAAGCCGCTTATTCGGCAAGCAAGGGCGGCGTGGTCGCCATGACCCTGCCGATGGCACGCGAACTCGCCCGCTTCGGCATCCGCGTCATGACCGTGGCCCCCGGCATTTTCTGGACGCCGATGGTCGACGGCATGCCGGAGTCGGTGCAGCAGTCGCTGTCGGCCTCGATTCCGTTTCCGTCGCGCCTCGGCAAGCCGGAGGAATTCGCGGATCTCGTGGCGTATATCCTTGGCAACCCCTATCTCAACGGCGAAACCATCCGTCTCGATGGTGCGACGCGGTTGGCGCCGAAATAACCCCCGCGTAGGGCGGGCCCTGGCCCGCCGTTACGACATCTTCCGATCACAACAGGCAATGATCGAAGCTGATTCGACCGATCATCGAATCACACGACGCATCAATCTCAATGGCGGGCTTGAGCCCGCCCTACACGGAATCCACGCAATGAAGGCTTACGACATCAAGAAAGGCAATGTGGTCGAACACAACGGCACCGTGTACCAGGTGCGCGACATCGAACGCAGCTCGCCGCAGGGTCGCGGCGGCAACGTGAAATTCCGCTTCACGATGTACAGCGTGCCCGGCGGCAACAAATTCGACCTCAGCCTCGGTGGCGACGACGATCTGAAGGAAGTGGAACTGGCGCGACGTCAGGCCACGTATTCCTACAAGGACGGCGATGCGTTCGTGTTCCTCGACGACGAGGACTACACGCCGTACATGCTTGATGCCGATGTCGTGGGCGACAGCGCCGGCTACATCACCGATGGCCTCACCGGTTGCTACGTACAGGTGATCGACGACGCGCCGGTGGCGCTGCAGCTGCCGCAAAGCGTGATTCTGGAAGTGGTCGAAACACCACCGGAACTCAAGGGCGGCACCGCGACCAAACGCCCGAAGCCCGCGAAGCTCAACACCGGCATCGAGATCCAGGTGCCGGAGTACATCACCAACGGCGAGAAAGTATGGGTCAACACCACCACCGGCGAATTCGGCGGCCGCGCGGAATAATGACGATGAAACGGCATCCGCTGACGGTGTTGGCTGTGATCGCGCTGGGTGGCTGCGCCGCCCAGCCGTTCGCGACATTCGAAGATCCGCGGCCGGAAGGGTATCTGAGCCTGCGCGAGCGCTCGCTGTGCGAAGTGCCGGACGCACCGGTGGATCAGCCGAACTGGTGCGACTACCCGCACGAGGTGCGCCTGTTCCTCGATCAACGCGAAGGCTGCGATCACTTTCGCGGCGAGCCCATCCCGGAACCCGCCGATGATCCGGACGGAGAACGCCGCCGCCAGATCGAAACGGCGGTGCGCGAACTGTGCACGGGCAGCGATGCCGAACTGCTGCGGCTGCGCACCCGCTACCGCGACGATGCCGCCGTCAGCGCGACGCTTGCCGCGCTGGAAAGCAACATCGAATAACCGGCACGCCTGCGTTCGCAGGCACAGTCGATGCCGATAGGGCATCGACGCAACCCGATGCCATCCCTGGCGCGGCCTCTGCATCTTCCGGATCGCCCGGCCCGGCCATCCTTGGCCGGGCGTTCGCAGGCACAGTCGATGCCGATAGGGCATCGACTAAGCGTGCCTGCTCACCCATTTCGTGCGCATCCGCGCGATCGACGGATCGAGCCCCGGATCGTCGAGCAGACCGGCGATCCCCCGCCATGCCAGCGCATGCGATTCGTCGCTGACCACGAAATCCTCGCTGCCGGTCGCGCGCACCACGTAACGCACGTCGTAGTGCCAATGCCCGGGCACATCGACGCGTTCGGGAATCCAGTGCCGGTCCAGATCGAAGATCTCCGGCAGCACCACCAGATCGCTCAGCCCCGACTCCTCCTCGGCCTCGCGTAGCGCCACCGCCGCCAGGTCGCGATCGCCATCGGCGTGGCCGCCGAGCTGCAGCCAGCGGTCGAGCTTGCGGTGATGGGTCATCAACAGACGTTCGCCGGCCCCGTCGACCAGCCAGGCCGAAGCGGTGAAGTGGCCGGTCAGGCGCGCGCGCACGAAGGGATCTTCCGCATCGCCGAGCAGCGCCAGGAACATCGCGCCTGCGCCGCCCTCCTGCGGCCACGCGCGGTCGTATTCGGCGAAAGCCGCCGCAAGCGACGGGGCGAGTGAGGCGATGTGATTCATGTTGCTGCGCACCATCGGCGGGTCGATACGGATTATCGCCTGCGGCACACATCGGCGCCGAGGCCTGGTGCTCGCCTGCCCGAAACTGAACTTGTGCCATGACGGCTGGCCGGGTATGGTCGCCAAGTTACCGTGCCGGCATCCACCGTCGGCGACTTTCGCAAGCCTTTCCGGGGAGTTTTCAATGCTGTTCCAGCGCAAGAAGCCACTCGATCTGATTCTGGCGACCGCCGAAAAGCGATCGCTGAAGCGCCAGCTCGGCGCGTTCGACCTGACCATGCTGGGTGTCGGCGCCGTGATCGGCACCGGTATCTTCGTCCTCACCGCCGTCGCCGCCAACAAGGCCGGCCCCGGCATGATGTATTCGTTCGTGATCGCCGGCATCGTCTGCGCGTTGACCGCGCTGATCTATTCCGAAATCGCGGCGATGGTGCCGGTGTCCGGCTCCGCGTACACGTATTCGTACGCGGTCCTCGGCGAACTCATCGCATGGATGGTCGGCTGGGCGCTGATCCTCGAATATGCGGTCGCCGCAGGCGCGGTTTCGGTGGGATGGTCCGGTTACGCCAACGGCTTCCTCGCCTTCCACGGGATGGGACTACCCGATTTCCTGACCGCCGGCCCGTTCTACACCGAGCACGTCGATGGCGTCACATCGGTGCACATGGTCGATGGCGTGGCCCACAAGGGTGGCTTCAACCTGATCGCGTTCATGCTCGCGCTGCTGGTCACCTGGCTGCTGGTGATGGGCACTTCCAAATCCGCCAAGGTCACTGCGGTGCTGGTGATGATCAAGATCGTGGCCCTGGCCGCGTTCATCGCACTGGCCTTCCCGGCAGTGAACAGCGTCAACTTCGTGCCGATGCTGCCCAATGGCTGGGGCACGCCGCTGTCTGGCGTGGGCGTACTGGGGGCAGCGGCATCAATCTTCTTCGCTTACGTCGGCTTCGATGCGGTCTCCACCGCTGCGGAGGAGACCAAAAACCCGAATCGCAATATTCCGATCGGTTTGATCGGCTCGCTCGCCATCTGCACGGTCTTTTACCTGCTGGTGGCTTACGCGGCGGTCGGCGCGTTGGGCGCGCAGCCGGGCGGCCCACTGTCGATGTCGAAAGAACCGCTGGCGTTCGTGCTGCGCGAGATCGGCTGGCCGAGAATCGGCGATCTGGTCGCGGGCGCTGCGATCCTGGCGCTGCCTTCGGTGGTGTTGATGATGATGTTCGGCCAGACCCGCATCCTGTTCACGATGTCGCGCGACGGCCTGATGCCGGCGACGTTCTCGAAGGTGCATCCGAAGTACCACACGCCGCACGTCGTGACCTGGATCACCGGCATCTTCGTGGCCTGCTTCGCTGCGGTGTTCCCGGTGGACATCCTGGCCGACATCTCCAATGCCGGCACCCTGTTCGCGTTCTTCATGGTGGCCGCAGGCGTGATGATCCTGCGCCGCACCGATCCGGCCCGCTTGCGCCCATTCCGCACGCCGCTGATCTGGATCGTTGGCCCGCTGGCGATGGGCGGCTGCGTGCTGCTGTTCTTCAGCCTGGGCTGGAACCCGACCATCAAGTTCTTCTGCATCTGGGCGGTGATCGGTCTGATCATCTACTTCATCTACGCCCGCAAGCGCAGCCACATGGCACCCGGCAACGAAGCCTTGCTCCACGGCGACGGCGAAAAGCTGCCGGCCGACCCGCTGGTGCGCGTGGGCCCCGATCCGGGCCCGTAATCCCCGGCCGCAATGCCGGAGCAGGCACTGAAACGAAAACGGCGCAGAATTCCGCGCCGTTTTTTTATGCCTGCAAATCGAGAGCGATCAGACTTTCTTCGCCCACGCACTGCACCAGCCTTTGGAAACGACGCTGTTCTTCGGAAACAGGGTGCATGGGCCGCTGGCCGAGCCTTTCGCGCCTTTATAGAAATTGCAGCCGGCGCAGTTGCTGCCGGGCTTGAACGCGGCGTGCTTCACCTTGGTGGCATCTTCAGCGTAGGCCAAGGCCTTGGCGGTGGCGTCGGTCAAAAGGAGTTTCGGCAGCGGCTTGGCGGCGGCGGGCGCCGGTGCGGCGGCTTCGGCGCTGAGCGAACGCAGTGCGAGCGGAGCGCTGGCCGCAGCGACGACGGCGATGGTCAGGAAACGGCGACGGGAAATATCTTGAGACATGGCGAGACACCGGGACTGTGGGAAAAGTGTTGCAAAGTATGACGCTCGCAGAGCGCAGCGGCCTTGCCCTGGATCAATCGGATCCAAATAAAACAGGCGCGTTCACATACGCCGAAACCGGGCCAACTTTGGCGGCCGTCATGCTAACAATCCGCCGAACACCATGCGGAAACGCGAATCACTCGCGCCTTCTCAAGTTCGGGGTTGCTCGATTCCGCTACCTGGCGCAAGCACAGAGCCGAAGTACGACGCGTCGACCACCCGCCGGTTATCCTGCGTGCCGGGTTTCGAGAAGGACGTCCGCATGCAGGACCGAGAGCACACCGCGCGGCAATCCCTGATCGACTGCTGCTGCGCCATGACAGCCAGTGGCCTCTCCGTGGGCAAATCCGGCAACGCCAGTCTGCGCTGGGGAAGCGGCCTGCTGATCACACCCACCGGACGCGCCTATGATCGACTGCAGCCCGGGGACATCGTCTACCTGGACAGCGATGGCCACTGCCCGCCGGGCCAATTGTTGCCGTCGAGTGAATGGCGGTTCCACTGCGACATCCTGCGCTCCCATCCCGATACCCACGCCGTGGTCCATACGCATTCAGCCTATGCCACCGCGCTGTCCTGTCTCGGCGAGGGCATTCCCGCCTTCCATTACATGGTCTCGGCCGCTGGCGGTGCCGATATCCCCTGCGCCGAATACGCCACCTTCGGCACACCCGAGCTGTCATCCAGCATGTTGCGCGCGCTGGAAGGCCGCCGCGCCTGCCTGATGGCCAATCACGGCCAAGTCGCCACCGGTGCGAGCCTGTCCGCCGCCTACGCGCTGGCGCAGGAAGTCGAGAACCTGGCCCGGCAATACATGCTGGCGCGCAGCCTGGGACCGACCCGCAATCTTTCCACCGAGGAAATGGCGCGGGTGATCGAGAAATTCCGTACCTACGGCCAGCAGCATTCCGACGACTGAGCACGCAGAAGCGCGCCCATCTTCGCCAGGAATGCGCTGAACACGATCATGCATGCGAGCGTCCGGCGGCCTCCGCTACACTGCGCGCCATGAACAAACCCGCCTTCGACCACAACCTGTACGCCGGCTGCGCCGCCCAGATCGTCTCGCATACCCGCGAACTGGCCGCCAAAGGCTGGACCCCGGCCACTGCCGGCAATTTCTCGATCAGGATGGACGCCAACCACGCCGCGATCACCGTCTCGGGCAAGGACAAGGGACGCCTGACCGAAGTCGACATCATGGTGGTCGACATGGACAACCAGCCGGTCGCCACCCACCACCGCCCATCTGCGGAAACCGCGCTGCACACCCACCTCTACCGTCGTTTCCCGGACGTGGGCGCGGTGCTGCACACCCACTCCCCGACCCAGACCATCGCCGGCCTGCTCTACGCCGAAGAAGGTCGCGTGCGGCTGCGCGGCTACGAGTTGTTCAAGGCGCTGCACGGCCACACCACGCACGAAGGAACACTCGACCTGCCGGTGGTTCCGAACTCGCAGGACATGAACGTGCTGACGGACAGCGTCGACGCTGTCCTGGCCGGAGCCGCCACCTGGGGCTATCTCATCGCCGGCCACGGCCTCTACGCCTGGGGTCGCGACATCACCGAAGCCCGTCGTCACCTGGATGCCTTCGAGTTCATGCTCTCCTGTGAACTGGAGCTGCGTCGTCTGCGCGGCTGATCGGTGCGAAAGGACTTCAGCCCCGACTTGAACCTTCGAAGAGCATCGGGGTTGGTTTTCAACAGCCGAACGGCTGGTCAGCCCCTCCCACACACCACGTCGCCGATTGATCCCCGTCCCACCCTCCCCCATAGTCATCCGATCCACGTTGCTTTCAAGGAAAAGCCCGCCATGAGCCGCCTGCGCATCTTCGCCGACGACCGCCCCGACGCCCCACTGTCGGTCGCACACGACCACGCGACGGTCGCCGAAACGCTGTCGACGATCGGCGTGGATTTCGAGCAGTGGCGCACGACCCAGCCGATCCAGCCCGGCGACCCGTCGGAAGCGATCATCGCCGCCTATCAGGCCGACATCGACCGGATCAGCGCCGAGCGCGGCTTCACGACGATCGATGTCGTCAGCATCGCGCCCGACAACCCCAACCGCGAGGCGATGCGCGCGAAATTCCTCGACGAACACATCCACAAGGAAGACGAAGTGCGCTTCTTCGTCGCCGGCTCCGGGCTGTTCAGCCTGCACGTCGACGGCAAGGTCTACGAAGTCCTCTGCGAAGCCGGCGATCTGATCTCGGTGCCGGACGGCGCCACTCATTGGTTCGACATGGGTCCGGCGCCGAGCTTCGTCGCGATCCGTTTCTTCCAGCAGCCGGACGGCTGGGTCGGGCATTTCACGGGGACGGATATCGCGCAGCGGTTTCCGCGGTATGAGGCGGGACAAGCAGCATGATCGGTTCGATTCGTATTCCCGTAGGCTGGGTCATTGACCCAGCGTTGTTGATCCCCGGCAATGCTGGGTGCGGAGCACCCAGCCTACGTCGCGCAATGACGAATTGACGCAAATGCCCCCTCTCATCCTCACCGACATCGAAGGCACCACGAGCAGCATCTCGTTCGTGAAGGACGTGCTGTTTCCGTACGCGCGCAATGCGCTGCCCGGGTTCGTGCGTGCGCGCGGCAACGATCCGGAGGTGAGGCGCTGGCTGGATGTCGTCGCCACGGAACACGGCGCAGTCTGCAGCGACGATGTGATCGTCGAGATCCTGCAGGGAATGATCGACGAGGACCGCAAGCACACCGCGCTGAAAGCGCTGCAGGGCATGCTCTGGGGCGAGGGCTACAGCAGCGCCGATTTCACCGCGCACATCTACCCCGATGCCGCGACTATGCTGCGGCAGTGGCACGCCGCCGGGCATCCGCTGGCGGTGTATTCCTCGGGTTCGGTGCCGGCGCAGAAACTGTTCTTCCGCCACACCGATGCCGGCGACCTCACCGCGCTGTTCGGTGGCTGGTTCGATACCGAAGTCGGGCACAAGCGCGAGGCCGGCAGCTACCGCGAGATCGCGCGCCGGCTTGATCGTCCCGCCGACGGGATCCTGTTCCTGTCCGATGTGGTCGAAGAACTCGACGCCGCGCGCGAGGCCGGCATGCGCACGGTGCTGATCGATCGCATCGAGGATTACCCGCGGCCACGACTCGACTCTGCCGCGCACGGCCATCCGCGCGCCGAGCGTTTCGACCGGATCGCTCCCGAAGACATCGTTTCAGAAGGACTCGCACCCGCGCCATGACCCGTCTGCGCTGCCTGCTGCTGTGCGTGCTGGCGATGCTCTGCGTCACCGACAGCGTCGCCGCGAAAGGGCTGGCCGATCCCGTGCTGCGTGAGCGTCAGCGCGCGATGCTTGCATCGGCGCTGTCCGCGCTCGCACCGCAGCGCCCCGGCCAACCGGACCTGTATGTCGTCGGTGTCGGTGGCGACAGCACCGAGGATGTGTTCCGCAATGAAACCGCCTACCTCGATACGCTGATGAGCCAGCGTTTCGGCGCGCGCGGTCGCGTGTTGACGCTGATCAACCATGAGGACAGCCTCGATCGCGTACCGAAGCCGCTGGCGACGCTGGAGAACCTGCGCGCCGCACTGGCGGGCATCGGCAAGGCGATGGACCCGGAGCAGGATGTGCTGCTGCTGTTCATGACCATGCACGGCACGCCGCAGCATCAGCTGTTCGTGCAGATGCCGCCGAGTTATTTCGACCTGATCGATCCGCGCGAATTGCGCGCGGCGCTCGACGATGCCGGCATCCGCAATCGCGTGCTGGTGATTTCCGCCTGCTATTCCGGCGGTTTCGTTTCCGCGTTGAAGAACGAGAACACCCTGATCCTCACCGCATCGCACAAGAACCGGCCGTCGTTCGGCTGCGGGACGGATTCCGACGCGACCTATTTCGGCCGCGCCTGGCTCATCGAAGCGCTGAACGAAACCACCGATTTCGTCGCCGCATTCGAGAGCGCGAAAGCGCGCATCGCCGCACGCGAGGACGCCGAGGATTACCGGCCGTCGCGGCCGCAGATCGAGATCGGCAAACAGATCCTGCCGCGCCTGCAGGCCTGGCAGTCGCAGTTGGTGCCGGGCCCGAAGGTGGCTTACACCATTCCCGCACCGGTGCAGAACACAAACGCCACCGTCGAGAAAACCGCGAAGCAGAAAGACGAGAAAGCGTCGAAATCGAAAAGATGACGCGGTGCGAAGCGGCGTTCATCCAATGATCGTCAGCCCTGCGGCCTTCAACAGACGAGTGTCGGGTGATGCGGGGATCCAGTGCCTTTCCAAACAATGAAAAAACTGAAGACACTGGGTTCCCGCGTACGCGGGAACGACGGACAGTGGGAGCGACCGGACGCGGCAACTGGCGTTTGAAACAGTGCCATGCGACTCAGTGGATCTTCTCGCCGCGCGTCAGCATCGCCACCAGCGTCTCGACCCGCTTGGCTTTGGTCTCGGGTTGCTTCGCGGTCTGGACCCGCCAGCACACCGAATAGCGGTTGGTCTTGTCCAGCGCTTCGAAAAACGTGCGCGCTTTGCTGTTTTTCGCCAACGCCGCCGCCAGTTCCGGCGGCACTTCCATATCGCGCGCGCCGTCATAAGCGGCCTGCCATCGTCCGTCTGCTTTCGCAGCATCGACTTCGCGCTGGCCGCCCGGGCGCATCCGGCCTTCGGCGATCAGATGTTCGACCTTGCCGATATTGATCTTCGACCACAGCCCTTTCGGCCGACGCGGGGTGAACCGCTGCAGAAACCAGTCGCCATCGAAGCCGCGCTTCTGGCCGTCGATCCAACCGTGGCACAGCGCGACCTCCAGGGCCTGATCGTAGGTGACGGTGGCGATTCCACTGTCCTTTTTCGCGATCTTCAGCCACAGGCCTTTCGATGCGGCATTCGCGATCAGCCAGTGTTCCCACGCCGTCGCATCGGCGAACGGCAGTACCGGCAGATCGTCTGGAAGTTTCGTCGCTTCACCGACCATGATCATGGCTCCGCAGTGTGCAGACGGTACCCGGTCAGCGCCCGCACTTCGCCGCGCCAGGCGTCGAACGCGCGCACCTCGATGCGATGCGCGCCGGCAGCGAGATCGGTCGGCAACGTACCGCGCCACAGGTGCGGGGAGAACGTCGCTTCCACCGAACGGTCGTAACCGCGCAACGTGTCGGCGTCGGCATCGCGGATGTTCTCGCGCAACACCCGTGGATCGGGCGCGACGATGCGGCGCATCGGCTTCCACTCGCGGTCGTCGATCCGGAATTCGACGCGGGTGCCTTCGCGGCCCATGTACACGTTCGCGAAGACGCCGAAATCGGGATAAGCACCGCGTCGCAGCACTTTCGGCGCATGCAGGCCGATCTGGCTGTCCTGCGGCTCGCGCGCGGCATGCCAGCCCAGCGCATAGCCGCCTTCGCGATCGATGCCCAGACTGGCGTAACCGTTCGGCGTGCCGTCGGACATGGTCGCATCGGGAATACCGGCGGCGTCCTTCACGCCGGCCCAGTACCCTCCACAGGCGGCACCAACGTTGTATTCGTGCAGTGGTGCGGCGCCCTGCCAACCGGTGCGCGCGTCGTGCATCCAGTGCTGCTGGCTGTGATTGTGGCCGCTGAGGACCAGCACCTTCGGAAAATCGCGCAGCAGCGCGAACAGCCGCGCACGATCGGGATCGCGGAACGTGTCGCGGCCTTCCGGCTCGAACAGCGGAATATGCACCGCCAACACCAGCAGGCGGGTCTTCGGCACGCGCGGCAGATAGGCTTCGAGAAACGCGAACTGGTCCTCGCGCAAGCCGCCGATGTACGCCGGACTGCCGCCCGGGCGATAGATCACGTCGTCGAGGCCGACGAACACCGCGCCGTGCTCCTCCCACGCGAACGTATCCGGACCGAACGTATTGCGGAACGTCTGCAGCGAATCCTCATCGCGGGTCGCGTCGAAATCGAGATCGTGATTGCCCGGAACGTGCAGCCATGGCACGCCGATGCGCCGGGTTTCCGCGTTCAACGCCGGATACAGATCCAGCTTGTCGTCGACGATATCGCCGAGACTCAATCCCAGCTCGGGAGAGTGTCGTGCCCTGTCGCTCTGGGCATGCTCGCTGTCGGCAAGCACGCTGTCGACGATGTCGCGGGCGTAATAGCCCACATCGACGGAAGACTTCACCTGCGGATCGGCGAACACGCGCAGCTCCAGCCAGCCATCGTCGGCCGGTGCGCGACGCAGCGCGACATCGAAACGATCGGGCCACGGGCCGGCCGCGATGCCGCCATATTTCAATGCGGGCGATGCCATCGGCGACGCGCCTGCCGGCAGATGC
>JBAQRU010000056.1:0-4016 GCA_049296025.1 Lysobacteraceae bacterium
CGGCGGAAGCCGCGATGGACGATGCGGCATCGCCTGATCGCGGCTTCCGCCGCTCCCACAGGCCCGACCCGACAATGCTTTGGACATGAGTGACCGACGAATGACCCATGACCCCGATTTCCTCCGCGTCCGCAGCTATCTCACCGATCTGCAGGACCGCATCTGCATCGCGATCGAAGGTGCGGATGGGCAAGCGACATTTTCCGAAGACCTGTGGGAGCGCGCCGAAGGTGGTGGCGGGCGCACGCGGATCCTCCGCGACGGTGCGGTGTTCGAGCAGGCTGGGATCGGGTTCTCGGATGTCTCGGGCACGAAGCTGCCGCCGTCGGCGACCGCAGCGCGACCGGAGTTGGTGGGCGCATCGTGGCGCGCGGTGGGAGTGTCGCTGGTGTTCCATCCGCGCAATCCCTACCTGCCGACCACGCACGCGAACGTGCGTCATTTCCGCGCGATCCGCGACGGCGAAACCGTGGCCTGGTGGTTCGGCGGCGGTTTCGATCTGACCCCGTTCTATCCTGTCGACGACGATGTGCGCCACTGGCATCAGGTGGCGCGTGATCTGTGCGAACCGTTCGGCGGCGAAGCGCGCTATGCGGCGCACAAGGAATGGTGCGACGAGTATTTCTTCCTGAAACATCGCGGTGAGACGCGCGGCGTCGGTGGATTGTTCTTCGATGACCTGCACCAGAATTTCGAGGACGACTTCGCTTATCAGCGCGCGGTCGGCGATGGTTTCCTCGACGCCTATCTGCCGATCGTCGAACGCCGCAAAGACACGCCGTACGGCGAGCGCGAGCGCCAGTTCCAGCTGTACCGGCGCGGCCGCTACGTCGAGTTCAATCTGGTCTTCGATCGCGGCACCCTGTTCGGACTGCAGTCCGGCGGGCGCACCGAGTCGATCCTGATGAGCCTGCCGCCGCTGGTGCGCTGGGAATACGGCTATACGCCCGAAGCCGGCAGCGACGAAGCGCGGCTGGCCGATTATTTGCGTCCACGCGATTGGCTGGGCGGTTCCGCCTGATGCGGTCAGGCTGATCGTGGTGCGTCGTCGCTCAACACGATGCTGATGCGGCCGTTGGTTTCCAGCGTGGCGACGCGGATGTGTTCGATGCCGCTGCATCCGGTTTCGCGCATCGCTTCAAGAAAATCGGCGTTGCTCACCAGCTCGCGTTTGAGCACCTCGCGGAACACCTTGCCGTCGCGCGCGAGCACCACAGGTTCGCCTTCGATGAACGTCCGTGCGCGCGGGCTGCGCGCGGCGACGAAAGCGACGCCGTAGTTCAGCACGATCAGGCAGGCGGCCAGGATCACCGCGCCGGTGAGCGAATTGTCGCCGCCGTTCATGCCGTTCTGCACGGCATTGCCGATCAGGATCAGCAGCACTAGGTCGAACGGCGTGAACTGGCCGACCGCGCGTTTGCCCGACAGCCGCACCAGCAGCATCACCAGCACGTAGACGGCGACCGCGCGCAGTGCGAAATGCCACCAGGGGGCGGAGAGTTGGAAGATTTCGGTCATCGGGGACATCCGCAGCGGCAACGGCCTCAGTCTTACTCGCTGGCGCGCTAATGGAAAGCCCGCGGCCATGCTGCGAGGAGGCGTCTGTCAGTCAATCGGTTCCTGACCGAACGGCAGCCGGATCTCGACGACTGCCCCAGTGCCCGGCGGGCGTGCGACGATGTCGAGGCGGCCACCATGACGCTGCACGGCAGCGCGGGCGATGGCGAGCCCCAGGCCGTTGCCCTGTTGTTGACGCGGGCTGTCGCCGCGCGAGAACGGCGCGAACAGACGCGACAGCGCGCCGGCCGAAAAGCCTGGGCCGCTGTCGGTCACCCGGATCAGGGCATCGTCGTCCTCGCGTGTGAGGTCTACCACCACGTCAGCATCTGCGGACGTGTGCTGCAAAGCGTTGCGGATGATGTTTTCCAGTGCGCGCAGCAGCAGTTCGCGATCGCCCGTGATCGCGATGACTTCGCGGGGATCGTCGAAGCCCAGCGTGCGCGGCTGGCCGGCGATTTCAAGACGCGCATCGTCGACAATCTCGGACAGCAATTCGCCCAGATCAATGGCAGCACGCGACAGTTCCGATGCCGGCGACTCCAGCCGCGCCAACAGCAGCAGTTCACCGATCAGGATATCCATGCGGTCGGTGTCGCGCTCCATGCGTTCCAACAGCCCCGCATGCGGCTGATCGCGCATCAGTTCCAGTGCCACGCGCAGCCGCGCCAGCGGCGAACGCAGTTCGTGCGACAGGTCGAGCATGAGCTGGCGCTGGGTGCCGATCAATGCGCCGATGCGGTCGGCCATGCGGTCGAAATCCGCCGCGAGCGCGCCGAACTCGTCGGTGCGTTCGCGCAGTGCGGCACCCACCCGGGAGTCGAGATCGCCTGCGGCGAGTTGACGGGTGGCGCGACGCAGATCATTGATCGGCACGACCAGATAACGTGCCGACACTGCGCTGAAAAAACCTGCGAGCAGCACCGAGAACAGCAGTGGCGTGAGCATGGTTCCCAGAATCGGGTCGATGCTGGGCACCGGCGGTCCGATGGCGCTGCCGAGCACCCGATATTCCCGCCCATCAGGCGCGCGCATCCGCCCGCCGAACATCGGCGCGCCAGCATGCGGCGACCCGCCGACCGTGAGCGTTTTCGTTGCGGTTGCCACTTCACTTTCAAAGCGCTGCAATACAGCCGGCAGCGGGCGATCGAGCAGTTCACGACCGGCGTCGTCGATGAAATAGACGGCCAGCCCATAGTCGCGTTCGGTACGGGCGACCGCTTCGGCGAATTCGCGATCTTCGACGCGGCCGTGGAGTTGCAGCAGACTGTGGGCATTGCCACGCAACAATGCTCCAACGCGGACACGCACCTGCTCCGGGACTTCGCGTTCTGCGATCATCGCGATCAGCAGCGAGCTGCCGATCATCAACACCGTGCTGCCCAGCCACAGCGACAGGAAAATCCGCCAGAACAGCGAGCGCATGCGCCTGGTTTTCATCGACATACTTTCATCGACGCACGAACTGGTAGCCCAGGCCGCGCACCGTGCGCACCAGGTCGTCGCCGAGTTTGCGGCGGATACTGCTGATGTGCATATCGACGGCGCGGTCGAATGGCCGCAGGCGACGGCCGAGCGCGTCGCGCATCAACGCGTCCTTGGGCACGATCTGGCCGGCGTCGCGCATCAATCGCTCCAACACGTTGAATTCGGTACTGGTCATCTCCACGCGCATATCGTCGCAACTCACGCTGCGGGTCGCGGGATCGAGCACGACGCCGCTTACCGAGAGCGCGCCGCTACGCTGGCTGGCGCCGCCGTCGGCACGGCGCAGAATTGCACGGATGCGCGCCGCCAGTTCACGCGGGTTGCAGGGCTTGGGCAGATAGTCGTCGGCGCCAAGTTCCAGACCGACGATGCGATCGATATCGTCGCCGCGCGCGGTCAGCATCAGCACCGGCACCCGGCTGTCGTCGCGCAGAAGTCTCAGCACTTCGAATCCGTTGAGGCCGGGCAGGCCGACATCAAGCACCACCAGCTCGACGCGCTCGCGGATGGCATTCCAGGCCTCGCGCTCGAAGCGATGCATCGCCTCGACGGCGAAGCCTTCGCGCCGCAGAAAGGCGAACAGCAGCTCGCACAGTTCCACGTCGTCATCGATGAGCAGGATCGCCATGCGCAGATTCTGACATCGCGCCTGCACAAATGGAGCGGCTCGACCCGAGGTTTACCGGAATTTACACAGACTGACATTTCCGGACGCGGCGCCGACCGCCGATGACATCGCGGTGCGCAGAGTAGTCGGCACTCTATCCAGGGCCGCCCGCGATGCTTAGATTATTTTCTTTCGTACTGACCTTGGCCCTGGTCGGCTGTGCGTCCCGGACGCGGACCGCCAAAGCCGCGGATGCGCTCGCGCCGGTCGATCCCGCCGCCTACACCGGGGTGTGGACGCCCGACCACGCCACCAATCGCAAACTCGTCCAGGCGACGCAGAAGCTGATGCGTCAACGCATGGC
>JBAQRU010000057.1:0-4467 GCA_049296025.1 Lysobacteraceae bacterium
CCACGAACAGGCCCTGCCAGCCGCCCCAGAGCATCACCAGCGCGCCCAGGCCGAAGCACCACGGCGCCCAGCGCGCCGCGAAGCGGTCGAAGTACGGCGGAGAACCGAGTTGGTGGAACCAGCGGACGACGAGATTCATGTCGAGATGGAGCCTGTCATCGATCGATTGAGTGGAACCGAAGGCGCGCAATGCGGGCGTTTTGTTGTGGAGGCTTCCGATGCAGGCATTGACCTGCCTCAAGCGGAATCGTTCATGTCGCAGAGTCCAATCACCGCTCAGTTCACCGCAATGCGGATCGCCGCCGCTGCGGTCAGCGGCGCCAGCACCATCGCGACGATGAGTCCCGCGCCCAGCAACAGCAGCGCGCCGACCGGATCGAGGCCCTGCGCGCTGGCGGCGACGCTACCCGCGCCGAACACCAGCACCGGCACGTACAGCGGCAATGCGAGCAGGCCAACTAGAATACCGGAGCGGCGCATGCCGACGGTCAATGCCGCAATCACCGCGCCGATCAGGCTCAGCAGCGGCGTACCCAGCGCCAGTCCCGTCATCAGAATCGGCAACTGCGCGCGCGGCAGGTGCATCAGTTCGGCCAGGAACGGTGTCGCCAACAGCAGCGGCCATGCCGTAGTGGCCCAGTGGATGAACGTGCGCACCGCAACCAGCCACGCCAGCGGCACCGGCGCCAGCATCCACTGTTCGAGCGAACCGTCCTCGGCATCGCCCCGGAACAGGGTATCCAGCGCCAACAGTCCGGCCAGCAGCGCCGCGACCCAGAGCACGCCTGCGGCCACTTTGGCCTGGAGCTGCGGGTCGTTGCCCAGCGCCAGCGCGAACAGCACCACCACCATCAATGCGAACAGCGCCGGCTGCAGCGTGTCCCCGCGCCGCCGCCAGAGCAGGCGCAGATCGCGGGTAAGCAGGGCGCGGGCGGCGTCCAGCAGCGAGGGCGCGCTGCCGGCGATGCTCATGCGTGGCGGAGACGCGTTCATGCCGCCCGCCTCATGACCAGTTCGCGGGTGCGCACCGGCGGCGCCGCGTAGGCGCCATGGGTGGTGACCAGCGCCGCGCCGCCTTCGCGCAGATGCGCCTGCACCATCCGGTTGACCAGTTCGATGCCGTCCAGGTCCAGATTGGCGTAGGGCTCGTCCAGCAGCCAGACCGGTGCCGGCGACAGCCAGATCCGCGCCAGCGAAAGACGCTTCTTCTGGCCGGCCGAGAGCTGGCGGGCGAGGGCGTCCTGGTAGCCATCCAGGCCGACGATCCGCATCGCCGCATCGGGCGATTGGCCACGGCGACGGCCCTGCAGGCCGCACAGGAATTCGAGGTTTTCCAACGCGCCGAGATCGGCCTTGAGCGCCGGCAAATGACCGAGATAGGCCAGTGCGCGGGTCCGCGCCGGAGCGTCCGTGCCACGACCGTCGACCTCGATCCGGCCGGCCTCGGGACGCAGCAGGCCGGCCAGCACCCGCAGCAGCGTGGTCTTGCCGGCGCCGTTGTCGCCCCGGATCAGCAGCGCCTCGCCGGCATCGACGGTGAAATCGAGCGGACCGAACACCGGCTCATCGTTGCGCGCGAAGCTGAGGCCGCGCGCAGCGAGCAGGGGTGGCGCTTGGAGGGATGGATCGGTCATCGACAGGCATCGGCTGGATCGCGGCTGCGTTCCAGCCTGAGCCGGAGATTTTACGTGTTGAGTGCCGGGATTGCTTCGTCCGGGAGTGAACTGGCGTAAAAGCCATCTCCGGGCCAGTCGATATGCGGGTGTTCGTCGGGCATTCCTGGCTGTGCAGCACGCATCCGCCGCCGGATCGTGCCTCTGGACCCGATGCTCGTTCAGCCTCGCAGCCAGTCGATCTCGGCGTGATGCGCGAACGCGCGCGGCCGGGTCGCGTCCACCCGCAGCCTGACCGCCTCCCGTGCCGTCCAATGCAGCGTCGCCAGTTGCCCATAGCGGCGCGAAAGCGCGTCGAACTCGGCCAGCGGCAGATCGATCACCAGCCAGCTGGGCTCGCGCCATGAGCGATTCACCGCCGACGAAAACGCGGGCTGGAATCTCCGTCCGCTGTCGATCAGGTCCCGCTGCAGCGCCTCGTCCGCAGCGCGGTTGACCGCTTCGGGGCGCTCGATGGAGCGGGGGTTCCAGGCGGACATCAGGCCGAACTGCGCGGCTTCGGGAAACCTGCGGGCGGCCTCCGGCACCCGTTCGCCGATACGCAGATTCAACCAGTCGCCGTCCATCTCCCAGCGGTATTCCGCGGCGAGATAGGCGCGCACCAGTTCGGCGATCCGGGCTTCGCCGGGGTACGGTGTGGACGATGGCATGGGTCAAGGTTTAACCCGGATGCGTGGCCCCGTAAACTCTGGCGCCCGTATGCGTCGCTGTGCTACACGCCATCGCGAACGACCTCGATCGACTTTCCCGGACCCCAGCATGCCGCAGACCAAGTTGCCCAAGGTGGGCACCACCATCTTCACCGTGATGTCGCAGTTGGCGGCCGAACACGGCGCCATCAATCTCGGCCAGGGGTTCCCCGATTTCCCGGTACCGCAGCGGCTGGTCGATGAGCTGGACAAGGCGATGCGCGCCGGGCACAACCAGTATTCGATGATGACCGGCATCCCCGCGCTGCGTCGGGCCATCGCCGGGAAGACCGCACGCGTCTACGGCGTACTGCCCGATGCCGACCGTGAAATCACCGTCACCAGCGGCGCCACCGAGGCGATCTTCAACGCGATCCACGCGGTGGTGCGCGCAGGCGAGGAAGTCATCGTCCTCGATCCCTGCTACGACTGCTACGAACCCGCGATCGATCTGGCCGGCGCGCGCGCGGTGCATATCCCGCTCGACCCGCAGACCTTCGCGCCCGACTGGCAGCGCGTGCGCGAGGCCATCGGTCCGAAGACGCGGATGCTGATGATCAACAGTCCGCACAATCCGTCCGGCGCGATGTTGACCGCCGACGACATGGCGATCGTCGCCGACCTGCTGCGCGACACCGGCATCTGGCTGCTGTCTGACGAGGTCTACGAGCACATCGTCTTCGACGGCGCGCGGCACGAGTCCGCGCTGCGTTACCCGGAGCTGCGCGAACGCGCGTTCGTGATTTCCAGTTTCGGCAAGACCTATCACTGCACCGGCTGGAAAGTCGGCTACTGCATCGCGCCGCCCGCGTTGAGCGCGGAATTCCGCAAAGTGCATCAGTACAACGTGTTCTGCACCTTCCATCCGGCGCAGCACGCGTTCGCGGCGATGATCGATGCCGAGCCCGAACACTACGAACAGTTGGGCGCGTTCTACCAGTCCAAGCGCGACCGCTTCCGCGAACAGTTGCTGACGACGAAGCTCAAGCCGCTGCCGGTGCCGGGCGGTTATTTCCAACTGGTCGATTATTCGGCGATCAGCGACCTCGACGATGCCGCATTCTGCCGCTGGCTGACCATCGAAAAAGGCGTCGCCGCGATTCCGCTGTCTCCGTTCTACGAAACGCCACCGGAGGGGCAGCGCCTCGCCCGGCTGTGCTTCGCGAAGAACGACAGCACGCTCGATGGTGCGATCGAACGTCTGCAGAGGCTTTGACATGGACGACCTTCGCATCACCCTCGTCCAGGGCGCCACCCGCTGGCACGATCCGGCCGCCAATCGCGAGTACTATGGGCATCTGATCGCGCCGCTGCACGATCGCACCGATCTGGTGTTGTTGCCGGAAACCTTCACCAGCGGATTCTCCAACGATGCCATCGCCCAGGCCGAAACCATGGATGGTCCGACCGTCGCATGGGTACGCGAACAGGCGCGCGTATTGAATGCCGCAGTCTGCGGCAGCGTGCAACTGCGCGATGGCGATGCGGTCTACAACCGGCTGTTGTTCGCCACGCCCGACGGCGAGTTGCAGACATACGACAAACGCCACCTGTTCCGTTTCGGCCGCGAGCACGAACGCTACGCCGCCGGTCGCGACCGGCTGACGCTCGAATGGCGCGGCTGGCGGATCTGCCCGATGGTCTGCTACGACCTGCGTTTCCCGGTGTTCTCGCGCAACCGTTACGACGTGGAGCGCCCGGAACAACTCGACTACGACCTGCTGCTTTACGTCGCCAACTGGCCGTCGGCCCGCGCTTACCCGTGGAAGACGCTGCTGCGCGCACGCGCCATCGAAAACCTCTGCTACGTCGCCGGCCTCAACCGTGTCGGCACCGACGGCAACAACCTGCATTATTCCGGCGACAGCGCGGTGATCGATTTCCTCGGTCACCCGGTCAGCGAGTGCATGGATGAGGAAGTCGTCGTCACCACGACGCTGCAGGCGAAAGAACTCGCCGCGCATCGCGAGCGGTTTCCGGCGATGCTGGATGGGGACGCGTTCACGCTTTCGTAGGAGCGACTTCCGTCGCGATGCTTTTGATTTCGCGATGGATGCGCCGCACGATCGCCAAAGCCATGACGCGGATGGATGGATCAACCCAGC
>JBAQRU010000058.1:0-9297 GCA_049296025.1 Lysobacteraceae bacterium
GGCCGGTAGTACCCACCGCTCGCTCGCGTTGGGTACTACCGGCCATGGATGATTCAACGCGATGACAGATACCGCCGAACTGATGTCGGCCACTCACATCCGCGATCAGCGGATATCGACAACACAAGCTTCCTGCTTCAGCGCTTTTCTCTAATCGACTCGGGTCACGGCTTCCGTATCAACCGCCCTTGGCCGCGACCGCACGCAGTTCGGCGATCACAAGGTCACGAAGTTCGGCCGAGTTGGCGTGCGATTGCTCCGCCTTCGTCACCGTGCCAAGGATCGGCGCAATAGACTTGGCGATGGGCGATTCCTGATCTTCAGGCTCTTCTTCGATTTTTTCGACGAAGAATCCGTTGTCCATCAGCGCTTCGAGCGAGCGCTTGAACGCATCGACGATGGCGCGGTAATCGCTGTCGACATGCGAGAGATTGAGGAAATTGTTGCCGGAGGTCGAAGTCTCGACGCCGTTGTCGCGGAGAAGCAGGATCAGCAACTCGCGGACGATGCCGTAGGGGTCTTCATGAAAGGCGATGCGGAACCATGAGCTGAATGTTTCCAGGGATAGCGGCAGATTACGCGCCTGGAAGTAGGCGTTGAGCTCGTCGCACAGGTCTTTCGTCCTGCGGTTGAGCACGCCGATTCCGCAATCGCAGGTATCGTAATCGCATGCTTTCGTCGGTGGGCAGATGTTCTCCATTTCCTTGCAGACGGCCAGGGCTGCGGACACCTTGAGCGAGTTCTGGGTATGCGTTCCGGCCATCACCGCGCGCTTGAGGCTCGGCATCGAATTGTCGTCGAAGCCGTAAACGCCGCCGTCAACGTAATCCATGTACTTCGCCTGGCCGGCGATGATGCCCGTGGGCATACCACCGCCCGGTACCTTGCCGTAGGTGCTCATGTCCGGCACGACCTTGTAGAAGGACTGCGCGCCGCGACGATTGGCGCGGAAGCCGGTCACCATTTCGTCGAAGATGAACACGATGTTCCGCTCCAGCGTGATCCTGCGCAGTTCGCGCACGAATTCGACGGGACGCCGTTCCGGGAATCTCGACTGGACGGGTTCGATCAGGACGCATGCGATCTCGCTCGCATGCTCCTCAATGAACGCAAGGCTGTCGGCGGCGCCGTACTCCACCATGAATATCTGGTCGGCATACTCCTGGAGAAGCCCCGGACCCGCCGACACCGCATGGTGATCGCCGCCGTGCATGGCGAACACGGTGTCGGAAAGGCCGTGGTAGGAGCCGTCGAAGATGACGATTTTTTTCTTGCCCGTGGCTGCGCGAGCGATGCGCGTGGCCCACATGACCGCCTCGGTGCCGGTCTGCGCGTAGACCATGCGTTCGTACCCGGTCAACTCGCAGAACCGCCTTGCGGATTCGAACAGGTCCTCGCTGTAGGCGACGAGCGGATAGCCCTGGTCCAGCCGCTTGCGCAATGCGTCCTTCATGAACTCCGGCTGGTGTCCGAAGAAATTGACGCCGTTGTCGCCGGTGATGTCGACATAGCGGTTGCCGTCGACATCGAACAGATACGCACCTTCGGCGCGAGCGTAGGTGAGCTGGTACTGCATGGATTTCAGCGGGCGCTTCAACCCGGCGACCTTGCGCTGGTCGACGAAATGCTTCTGCTGCTCCAGCGCGTTGCGCTTGGATTTCGGGGTCCGTGTCGCGTAGCGCGCCGACAGCTCGGCGATGAAACGTTTCTGCATCTCATCGAGATAGGCTTCATGGATCGGCTTCAGGCTCCGGGCCGCCCCGCCCTTCCTGCCGCCCTGACCTTGCGTTGCGGCGCCATCGGTCACGGTGAGCGAGCGCAGGCTTTGCACCAGGCGGTTCCGGTCCTCTTCCGAGAATCCGCCATAGAGTTTCATCGCATCCTCCTTGCCGATCCTGCGGGCGAGGATGTCCTGCATCACTTTTTCGACTGTCGATTCCATGTTTTTTCCTTCCGGTCTCTCTTCTGGACGCCGCGTGTCTATCAGCGGACTTCTTGGATGAAGGGCAGCTTGGCGTTGACGTACTTGTCCTTCAGCAGGAACTTCCGCAGATCGCCGCTGAAGAACTTGTAGTTCTCGTCCACGGAGACCATGTTGAGCAGGAAGTACGGGAACATGCCGCCCATTTCGGTGTCCTGGATCAGCTCGACCTCAACCTTTCCGTTGGCCAGCGGCGTGAACTGCCAGCGATTGTGCATACGCTCGATGCGCACCGCATCCGGGTTGTTGGGCAGGGTCGCTGGCGCGGCGAGCACGTCGAGCACCACGGTCTTCGTCACCGGGTCCTGCGAAACGACCGTGGTGAGCAGCAACTCGCGATCGTCGAAGGGGAACGGGAAATCCAGGCGCCACATGTCCAGGTCGTAACCCTTGACAGGATCGAAGTCCTTCAGGCGCGTGAAATCGATGCATTCGGGGAACCAGTCCTTGCAGGTCTGCAGGTTGTCGTCGACGATGTGCATCGCCGTCAATTGGCTCAGTTTGTAGTCTCCCACCATCACCGCCTTCACCTTGATGGTGCGGTCGCCCGGCGCTTTGAAGGTGTACGACTTCACGCCGTTTTCTTCCTTGACCAGCTCCCACTGGTTCGAGCCGGACATCGTCCATGTCCAGTCCGCGATCAGGCACAGGCCGACGAAGACGACGAAGCCGGTCCGCAGCTTCCGCCAGATCCCGCGCCTGCGTTTGACCGGCTGCGCTGTGCCGGCATCCCCTGCGGTTGGGGTCGAATCGTTCGTGGCCATTGTTTGTCGCTCCTGGAAAGTGAAGATGGAAAGGTGATGCCGTCGCCCGTCGCTGTCGTTGCACCGCGCATCGGCCATGCGCGGAGTCGCGCGGCCGTGCGGCGACGCGCGGTCAGCCAGCCAGCGCGACGGGTTCGGTGGATGAAGGTTGCGCGCGTGCCGGTTCGTCTTCGGCGGACGTCTGCAGCAGGTGCTTCGCCAGGTATTTCGCCAGGCACACCAAGGTCAGGGTCGGCGCGACCCGGTCTTCGGCGGGAATCAGCGATCCGTCGCAGACATGCAGGTTGCGGATCCGCGTCTGCAGGCCGGCATCGACGTCCCGGGTGAGGCTGATCGTCCCGAATGCGCCGCCAGTCATCAGCGGTGTCGTGAACATCGAGATCACGCCCGCCCGGGTCATGATGCCCTTGGCCGCAGTGAGGCCGTTCTGCAGGCATTCGAGCGAATGCGCGTCGATGTCCTTGTGATAGCGACCATCCGCAGACAGTCCGCCGCCGACCGTGTCGTGCGCCTTGACCATGATCGCGACGTGCTGCCCATAGGCGCGCATGCGCCAAGGGCGGAACGACTGGACCATGCCCATGTTGAAGTAGAAGCGATGCACGTTGGCATCGAGCAGGCGGGTGCCGTCCGCCAGCGTCGCGCCCATCGTTCCGGCAAAGCAGTTCGTGCCACGCAGGCCGGGCACGCTGCCGATCACCGCGAGGCTGGGATCGATGAAGTAACCGCCGGACACCGCCTCCTCGAAGCCGCTCTTGCGCAGGATGACCGGCGTCGCCAGCGATCCGGCGCTCACGACCACCTTGCGCGCGTAGAAGCGCGCAAGGCGCGAACGGAACGGCGCGGTCGTGATCTTGCATTCGACGCCCACCGCAGTCCCGTTCTCGACCAGGATTCGCTCGACGACAGCCTCGCACTGCAGTTCCGCGCCGTTGCGCAGCGCGTCTTCAACGAAAGCGACCGCCTTCCATTTCGAGCCGTAGTCGTACGTGCCGTCGGACTTGCTGTGGTCGATCAGCATCCGGTTCTTGGTCCATGCGTGACCCTCCGCGAGCGCGGCATCGCGCAGGCGCAAGGCCTGCGGGCTGAGCATCTCGTCCGGCGTCTCCGCCAGCGGCAGTTCCTGCTGGGCCGAGGCGTAGGCCTCGTCGAGGTCGATACCCGCCGCGCGGAACGTCTCAAGCGGTGGATCGTCGGCGACGGCCAGGTACATCGCCGTCGAGCCGCCGGCGGCGAACACGCGCGGATCCTTGAGTTTGTGCGCGACCTTCACTTCGTTGAGGATCGAGGCAATCCCCCACACCGTCTCCTTGAGCGGGCGATGCTCGCCGCGCTCGAGCATGAGCACGCGCTGACCTTTGGCGCTCAATTCGCGAGCAAGCGTCGCGCCGGCCGAGCCGGTGCCTATGATGAGACAGTCGTAGACGTTGCCGTCGGCAGGCGGATTCATGAGAGTTCGATCCAGTGCGGTGATGAGTGGAAAACGCTGGGCCGTCCAGGCGCGTGCGCCCGGACGGCGTTGCGGTCACTTCCTGATGAAGCCGCGATATTTGGCCATCATCCGTTCGCGATAGGCGAAGTCGGTCAGTGAGCGCTGGGTCAGGAACTCGCCGTCGATGTCGACGTTGAGTTTCGTTCCACGTTCGTCCCACATGGTGATGCGCTTGCTGAAGAGATTGTTCATCGACCCCTTCGTCACGATCCAGGTTCCGTCGATGCGCTCGACGTTCAACGCGGACCGTTGCTTGTAGTGCCTGCCCGCGCGATCGTAGAGATCCTCCTTGAGCAGGACCGAGCGTTCCTTGTCCACCCAGACGACGATCTTGCTGTAGTACGAGCGGGTGCGGCGATACGCGGTGGGCGTCAACTCGATCATCCAGGCCTGACGGCCGCGGACGGTCTCCTCGCCGAGCAGGCGATACGTGTAGTCCTTGATCCTCCTGACGTCGGCGTCCTCGGTCGACAGCTCGGAACCGAATAGCGCGCCACTCTCGTTATTGTCGCTGACCGACACGATGCGCTTGACCTTGGCCAGCGCGGGCAGGTAGATCCAGAAGTCCGAATCCTTCTCGTCCTCGGCATAGCTGTAGGAGAGCGTGGAGGTCCCCTTTTCGCTCACCGGCTCGATGATCACGTCGAACGCCTTGTTGCTGCGGTCGGGAAGGCCCTTGACGTCATAGCCCCGATGCACGCTCTCGACCTTGATCACGCGCGGCTTTTCCCGACACGACAATTTGCCGTCGGTAATGCTGTAACGGCAGGTCGTGAACTGCATCACCCGGACCGAGGACGTAAAGCTGTGGTTCGCCGCCTGGTCCGCCTTGAACATAATCTGGCGCGCGTCCTGGGCGATCGCGGGGGATGCGATCGCCAATAGCGCAGCGACGAACAGGACCCTTGCGTGTTTCATCGTGCACTCTCCTCAGCGGCCGTAGGAGCGGCCTTGACTTTGTTCTTGAAGGCCAACAGCAGCGCGGGCAGCAGGAACAGGTCGTTGAGCAGGCCCATGAAGATGGCCAGTGCACCGAACTTGCCCATGTTGGACGTGCCTGCGGAATCGGCGAGGGCCATGATGCCGAAGCCCAGGCCGAGAATCAGCGAAGTGAAGACCACGCTCTGGCCGGACTCGGCCATGGTGCGCCGGAGTGCGGCGCTGACGTCGCCATCCTTACCCAGCTGACGCTGGTATTGCGAGATGAAGTGGACAGTGTCGTCAATCGAGATACCGATGATGATCGGTGCGAGCATCATCGTGTAGAAATCGAGCGTGATCCCACTCAGACCCAGCAGGCCGAGAGTCAGCGTGGCCGGGATGAGGTTCGGGATCAGTGCGATCAGGCCCACCTTCACAGAGCCGAACACCAGCAGCAGGATGATGCTGACCACTGCGATCGCGATACCGAAAGTAATCGCCTGGTTCTCGGTCAAGTACTGCGACGCCTGCATCGCCAGCGCGAACACGCCGGTGATCTCGACTTCGGCCTTCGGGTACTTCGTCTTCAGCTTGGCCATCATCTGGTCGATGTCGGCGCGCATCTGCTGGAGCACGCTGTAGTACTCGTAGGAACCGTAGCTGTGCAGGGCGATCCGGATGTTAGCGTTCCGGTAGTTTTCGTCCACCAGGCGCTGGCGTTCGCTCGGGTCGGCGCTGTTGAACAGATACAGGGTCTGCGACAGCACTTCGCGCGTATCGGGGATCAGGTAGTGCTCTTTACCGCCGCCGTTGAGCTTCTGATTCGCGTCCTTGGCCACGTCGGCCAGGGAGTTGGTCATGACCACGTACTTCTCGTACTTGGACTCGAAGGTCTTTTGCAGTTCCTCCATCGCTTTCAGCACTTCCGGATCCTGCAGGGCGAAGTCCTCCTTGAAGTCAAGGTACACGACCATGCTGTAGGCGCCCATCATCTCCTTGTCGGCCACTTCGACGCTCTTGACGAAAGTCGAATCCGCCGGGTACTGGTCCAGGATCTGGGTATCGACCTTCACCTGGGTCGCGCCGTAGATGCAGAAGGCGAACAGCAGCATGAACGGCACGATGAAGGCGGCCGGCCGCTTCTCGACCATCGGCACGACCTTCTCGAGCTGGCGCTTGAGGACCGGCATGAAATCCAGCCGGCGCTTGCGGGCGGCCTTCTCGGGCTTGATCGTCTTCGGCACGGTCGGCCAGATGTCGACCAGAATCGGCAGCAGATAGATCGAGAGCAGCAACGCGAACAGGATGCCCAATGTGGACATGATCGCGAAGTTCTGGATCGGCACGACCGGGGTGATGTTCAGCGCCATGGTGCCGACCATGTTGGTGAAGCCCGTCAGCAGCAGGGCCACGCCGGTATAACGGTAGGTCTTGCGCAGCGCATCCTGATGCTCGATGCCCTCTTCCTTGCGCATGTAGGTGTAGCCGGTGAGCATGTGCACGGCATCGGCGATGCCCACCGTGAGGATCAGCAGCAGGGTCAGGATCAGGAAGCCGGTGACGGTCAGGCCGGTGAGGCCAGCGACGCCAAGCGTGAACACCGTGCTGAGGATGACAATCAGGATCGACCAGACCACTGCGGACGCGGAACGGAACAGGAACCACAGCAGCGTGATGATGATCAGCAGCGCGGCCATGTAGAGATTGCTCATCTCCTCGAGCATTTTCAGGTCGTGCTCGGCCGCAGCGGTGTTGCCGACTGCGTAGTAATCCAGGTGTTTGGTGTACTCCGGCTTGTAGATGATCTTCTTCACTTCCTCGTACAGCGCGTAGTACTCGGTCATGTCGGTCGGCTTGAATTCGACCGGCTTGTCGTCGACGACCACTGCGGCCGGATCGTCGATGGAGATCTCGACATCATCGGACACGCCGCCGGCTTCCACCGGGATGGCGCCGAAGTTGGTTTCGACGTTGATGCCGCCGTACTTGTGATCGCGCGAGAAGTACTGCAGCGGGAACTGCTTCTGCGAGTCGGCGAGGGCCTTGATCTGGGCCAGAACTTCCGGCGAAGACGGTACCTTGCTGCCGACCAACGGCCTCGACTGCAGTATGTCGCCATCCGCCGTGAGCACCGGTGCGGTCACCACCGTATTGACCTTGACGATGTGATCGAGCGCAGACTCTTCGCCGGGCTTCAGCTTGGACTTGAAGTTGATCAATTCCTGCTGGATCCCGCTCACCGCTTCGAGCGAGGCTTGCGAGAAGACGTCGCCGTCCTTCGGTTTGTAGATGATGTACAGCCCGTCCTCGCTGCCGAACTCGGCGTGAAACTTGTTGAACGCGATGAGGGTGGGATCATCCTTGGCGAACCAGCCTTCGATGGTCATGTCCATTTTCAGTCTGGTCAGACCGAGGACGCACAGCCCCAGGAAGCCCAGGAACGCGATCAATACCAGCCATCGCCTGCGGCGCAGCGTGTCGGGAAGGTTCCCGAAGTGTTGGGCGAGGTGATCTACGATTTTCTGTCGCACTGACATGAATTACGCTCCTGTTGAAGAAGAAGACTTGGATTCCGATGTCCCGTCGCCCGAGAAGATACCGGCGATGCGGGCGCTGGCGTCCTTGCCAACGATCGATAGATGGTCGGTGTCAATGCCAATGCATGCAGCGGTTTTGGTCAGGTAACGGTTCCAGCCGAGATCAACGGGATCGTCGCCGCCCCCCGCAGTCGCTCTCACGACCACCGTCCGGATCGGTTTCCTGATCTTCGTCGGCTTGTAGCGCCGACAAGCCTCGTCGTTGGCGAGCGCGAACGCGTAGGTTGCGACGAACTGCTCCCTGGAGATCCCGAAACCGTTGTCCCGCATCAGTGCGTAAAGATAATCGGCGCGCTCGGCTTCCGGGACGCCGGCGAATGTCTCCAGATCGAGGCTGCGCTCCCCACCCAATGCCGGAATCAGATCGGCGAAGACACTGGCGATATCGTCGGCCGTATCGCGGCCCTTCAATGTGGGGCAGCGCTGGTCGATCAGCACCAGCTGACCGATCCGGACATTCTTCTCGGTCAGCTTCCGCGCCATCTCGAAGGCGACCACTGCGCCGTTCGAGTAGCCCAGCAGATCGACGGTACCCGTGTTCCGCATCGCGGACATCGCCTCGATGTACGCATCGGCCATCTCACCCACGGTGCGCAACGGCTCGCGTCGCCCGTCGAGACCGACGGCCTCGAACGCGAACATCGGCCGCACACCGGCCAGGCCCTGGCTGAGCGTCCGCAGCGAGAACACGCTGCCGTCAGCGCCCGGTACGGCGAAGATCGGCGTCCCTGCGGCTTGCGTTTGCATCGGTACGATCAGGCTGCCGGAGGCCGCTTCGCGACTGAGGAACCAGGTCTCGATCTCGTCGTTCTTCTTCGCGGCGGCTTTCGGCTTCGGCGCATCGGTCGTGCCGGCGACGCCGTCCGCGCGCAGCACGCGGACGCGTTCGATCTTCGCGGGATGGGCGCTGGCGAGATGATCGGCGAGCGAACGGATGTCCTTGAATTTGAATACGACGCTCGGTGCGATGTTCTCGGAGAGCAGATCGATCAGCTGCTGGATCAGGCCGGCCATGCCGATGGAGTCGAAGCCCAGCGAAAGGAAATCGACATCGACGTCGATGTCGTCGGGCGCACGGCCGAGCAGACGCGCGGTTTCCTGGGTCATGAACAGGATGAGTTTGTCCTCGCCATCAAGCGTGGTGTCTTCCTCGCCGGCGACTTCGTCCCCGCCAGCGACGAACCGCCACTGTGCAGCGGCAGGCGCGGGTTCTACGCGCGGCGCGGGCGCCGAGGTCTTCACGGGTGCCGGTATCCTGGTCGCGACCGCAGGCGCATCGACGTTATCGTCGAAATCGAGCCAGTAGCGCTGTTTCGCGAACGGATACTGCGGCACGTCGATCAGATGCGGCGGTCGCTGTGCTTGTCGGCGGCGCGCGGGCACGATCGCGTTCCAGTAGCTGTCCCATGGCATGTCGATACCGCTGGTCCACAGCAGCGCGATTTCCCGGAGCTGTCCGGCGCGCAGATTTTCCAGAAGCTTGCTCTCTCCGATTTGCGATTGGATCACATCGAAAATACGTCCGTTCCCATCGTGCTTGAC
>JBAQRU010000059.1:0-19394 GCA_049296025.1 Lysobacteraceae bacterium
GGGGGGCGGGACTTAAACTACCGAGTTCAGGAATCAGCGCATGATAGGCGAAACCGTTCCCATTCCCGAGCCCCGTCCCGATGTGGCGCCAACCGAGCCATCCGTGCCGGAGCCGCGCATCGGCGCCAAGGAGATCGGGGGCCGCGATGGCCCCGACCCGACGCGTTACGGTGACTGGGAAAAGAACGGCCGCTGCATTGATTTCTGAGACTGTTTGAAGCGCACACCCCTCTCTCCGATCTGGGCGCAACACGAATGAGCAACCGCGCACGTCCCCTCTCGCCGCATCTGCAGATTTACCGGAAGCAGATCACCAGCGTGATGTCGATCCTGCATCGCATCAGCGGCATCGTTCTTTCCTTCGGCGCGTTCGTCCTGGCCTGGTGGCTGCTGGCGGTGGCGCAGGGCGGCGACGCCTACGACCGTGCAGCAGCATGCCTGGCGTCGCCGTTCGGAAAGCTGGCGCTGTTCGGATTTTCGCTGGCGCTGATGTATCACCTGCTCAACGGCATCCGTCATTTGCTGTGGGACGTGGGTTGGGGCTTCGAGATTCCGCAGGTCTACAAATCCGGTTACACCGTTGCGGCGCTGACGGTGGTGTTCACCGCCGCGATCTGGTTCTTTGCGATGCGGGGTGCTGCATGAGCAATCCTTCGACTCGCGATTACCGTACGCCGGTCGGCCGCGCCCGAGGTCTGGGTTCGGCGAAGTCCGGTACCGGCCATTTCTGGTGGCAGCGCGTCACCGCCGTGTTTCTCGCGCTGCTCGCGCCCTGGATTCTCGGCATGCTGATCGCGCTGGTCGGCGCCGATCACGCCCAGGTCCAGGCCGCGCTGGCGAAACCGGCGAACGCCATCGCGCTCGCGCTGTTCGCGATCAGCCTGTTCTGGCATGCGCGGCTTGGGCTGCAGGTGGTGGTCGAAGACTACTTCCACCATCGTCCGACCGAAATCCTCCTGCAGTTGCTGATCACGTTCGCCTGCGCGCTGGGCGCGCTCGCTTCTCTCTACGCGATCGGTCGCATCGCCCTTCTGGCCTGACGGCTCTCAACAAGGCAGCCATGACCTCCGCATACAAGATCACTGAACACAAGTACGACATGGTCGTGGTCGGCGCCGGTGGCGCCGGTCTGCGCGCGACCTTCGGCCTCGCCCACAAGGGCCTGCAGACCGCGTGCATCACCAAGGTCTTCCCGACCCGCTCGCATACGGTCGCGGCGCAGGGCGGCATTTCCGCCGCGCTGGGGAACATGGGCGAAGACGACTGGCGCTTCCACTTCTACGACACCATCAAGGGTTCGGATTGGCTGGGCGACCAGGACGCGATCGAATACATGTGCCGCGAAGCGATTCCGGCGATCATCGAACTCGAACATCAGGGCGTGCCGTTCTCGCGCACCGAAGACGGCAAGATCTACCAGCGTCCGTTCGGCGGCATGACCACGCACTACGGCAAGGGCACCGCACAGCGGACCTGCGCCGCCGCCGACCGTACCGGCCACGCGATCCTGCATACGCTGTATCAGCAGTCGCTCGCGCACGATGCGCGCTTCTTCATCGAATATTTCGCGCTCGATCTGATCATGGACGAGGAGGGTGCCTGCCGGGGCGTGCTCGCGCTCGACATGGCCGAGGGCACGCTGCATCTGTTCCGCTCGCAGGGCGTGGTGCTGGCGACCGGCGGCTATGGTCGCGCGTATTTCTCGGCGACTTCGGCGCATACCTGCACCGGCGACGGTGGCGGCATGGCGCTGCGCGCGGGCCTCGGTCTGCAGGACATGGAGTTCGTGCAGTTCCATCCGACCGGCATCTACGGCGCCGGCTGTCTGATCACCGAAGGCGTGCGCGGTGAAGGCGGCATCCTGCGCAACAGCAAGGGCGAGCGTTTCATGGAGCGCTACGCGCCGAACGCGAAGGATCTCGCGTCGCGCGATGTCGTTTCGCGCTCGATGACCATCGAAATCCGCGAAGGCCGCGGCGTCGGTGCGGATGCCGATCACATCCATCTCGATCTGACCCATCTCGACCCGAAGGACATCCACGAAAAGCTGCCCGGCATCGCCGAAAGCGCGCGGATCTTCGCGGGTGTCGACGTGGAGAAACAGCCGATCCCGGTCATTCCGACCGTGCATTACAACATGGGCGGCATCCCGACCAACTACCACGGCGAAGTCGTGCAGTTGAAGAACGGCAATCCCGATGAAGTGGTGCCCGGCCTGTACGCCATCGGTGAAGCGGCCTGCGTGTCGGTGCACGGTGCGAATCGCCTGGGCTCCAATTCGCTGCTCGATCTCGTCGTCTTCGGTCGCGCGGTCGCCAACCGCTGCGCCGAAACGATCAAGCCGGGCGCGACGCACAAGACGCTTGCCGGCGATGCCTGCGACAGGTCGCTGGCGAATCTCGACGCGCTGCGCAATGCCAGCGGCGGTACGCCGACCGCGGTCATCCGCGACAAGATGCAGCGCACGATGCAGAACGATGCTGCGGTGTTCCGCACCGGCGAAACGCTGTCGGAAGGCGTGCGCAAGATCCGCGAGATCAACGCCTCGTTCGCCGATGTGAAGGTCAGCGACCGTTCGCTGGTCTGGAACTCGGATCTGATCGAGACCTTCGAACTGCAGAATCTGCTCGGCCAGGCCTTGACCACGATTGTTTCCGCCGAAAACCGCAGGGAATCGCGCGGCGCGCACGCCCGCGAAGATTTCCCGGATCGCGACGACCAGCAGTGGCACAAGCACACCCTTTGCTGGGTGGACGATGCGGGCAATACCCGCATCGACTACCGCCCGGTGCACATGTACACGCTGAGCGACGATGTCGAAGTCGTTCCGCCCAAGCCGCGCGTCTATTGATCCCCGTAGGAGCGACTCCAGTCGCGATTGCCGCTCAATCCAACACATTCGCGGCGCAAGCCGCTCCTACAAACGCCGGGATGCCGGTGAGGTAGCAGGAACGTACGATGGCCGAGTTCACTCTTCCCAAGAATTCCAAGGTCCACAAGGGCAAGCGCTTTTCCGCGCCGGCCGGCGCCAAGCGCACGCGCGAATTCAAGATCTACCGCTGGAACCCGGATGACGGCGAAAATCCGCGCACCGACACCTACGAAATCGATCTCGACACCTGCGGTCCGATGGTGTTGGACGCGCTGATCAAGATCAAGAACGAGGTCGATCCGACGCTGACGTTCCGTCGTTCCTGTCGCGAAGGCATCTGCGGATCGTGCGCGATGAACATCGACGGCACCAACACGCTGGCCTGCACCAAGGCGATCGACGACTGCGGCAAGAAAGAAGTACCGATCTATCCGCTGCCGCACATGCCGGTGATCAAGGATCTGATTCCGGACCTGACCCACTTCTACGCGCAGTACGCGTCGATCAAACCGTGGATCCGCACCCAGACCCCGCCGCCGCCGGACAAGGAACGACTGCAGTCGAAAGAAGACCGCGCCAAGCTCGATGGTCTGTACGAGTGCATTCTCTGCGCGTGCTGCAGTACCAGTTGTCCCAGCTATTGGTGGAACGGCGATCGCTACCTCGGTCCGGCGATCCTGCTGCAGGCCTATCGCTGGCTGATCGACAGCCGCGACGAGGATACCGGTGCGCGCCTGGACGATCTGGAAGATCCGTTCAAGCTCTATCGCTGCCACACCATCATGAACTGCGCGCGGACCTGCCCGAAGGGCCTGAATCCGGCGCAGGCCATCGGCGAGATCAAGAAGATGATGCTGGCACGGCAGGTGTAGGCCGACGTCTGTTCAAGGCGCAACAGAAAAGATCGCTTGCCGGGATCCCTGCGGTTTCGAGCGCGATACGAAACCATCTTCAATGCTGCAATGGCGGGCCCGAGCCCGCTCTTCGAGGTGAACCGTGTCGGGTCATGCGATCTTCCTCCCCGCGCTCGCCATGGTGGCGCTGACGTTCATCGTGCTGGCGGTGATGTTCAGCCGCCGCGTCGCGCAGATGAAGCGCGACCGCATCCATCCGCAGAAGGTGGCGACATCGCGGCAGGCGGCCGCGCTCTACACCGATGTCGCGCCCGCCGACAACTTCCGCAATCTGTTCGAAATGCCGGTGCTGTTCTATCTCGCGCTGGTGGTCGCGGCGCTGACCGCACAGGTTTCGTCGCTGGTGCTCGGGCTGGCATGGGCCTACGTGGCCGCGCGCGTTCTGCACAGCGCGATCCACTGCAGCTACAACAAGGTCATGCATCGTTTCCGCGCCTACGCGCTCAGCGTATTCGTGCTGTTGGCGCTGTGGTGCGTGCTTGGCTACGGACTGATCGCCGGATGACCGGCGCTGCTGCCTCCGCCGAATTGCAGCGATTGCGCTGGCGCTGCCGGCGCGGCATGCGCGAGCTGGATCAACTGTTCACCCGTTATCTCGATCGTGCCTGGCCTGCCGCTTCCGTCGAGGATCGTACGACTTTCGAGCGTCTGCTCGCCTGCGAAGACGACCGGCTGTGGCGCTGGTTCCTCGGTTACGAAGTCGCTGAAGATCCGGAACTGCATGCGCTCGTCGAACGCATCCGCGCCTTGCCGGTTTGAATTGCGGCCGTCGCGCTGGCTGATCGGCGCGATGCTGGCGATGACGGTTCTCGCGCCGTTCGCGGTGCTCGCCTCGGAGATGCCGCGTTGGGCCGCATGGCCGTTGGCGGCATGCGCTGCGGCTTGCGGTGTGTATCTGGTCAGGCGCGAAGCGAGGCTGCCGGTCTGGCTGGTCGTGATCGATTGCGAAGGCACCGCGACCATCGACGGGCATGCAGTCCAGACTCTGGACGTGGATTGGCGTGGCCCGCTGGCATTCGTGACCTGGCGCGGTGTCGATGGACGGTTCATGCGCCGCAGTGTGTGGCCCGACACCCTCAGCCCCGTGCAACGCCGTGAACTGAGGCTGGCCGTTCGCCAAGGCGGCGATGGGCAGCCGCCGCCATCGATGGCACCATAGCCGGCATTCGCTGCCTGGGCCGCCATGTTCAAACCCATTCCTGTCGCCATCGGCCTGCGCTATCTGCGTGCCAAGCGCCGCAACGGCTTCATCTCCTTCATTTCGCTGGCGTCGATGCTGGGCATCGCGCTCGGCGTGGCTGCGCTGATCACCACGCTCGCGGTGATGAGCGGTTTCCAGCGCGAAATCCGCGACCGCATGCTGCAGATGGCGGCCCATGCCACGGTCAGCGCCGATGGCGAACCGTTGTACGACTGGCCGCATGCCATCGACGAAGCGCGAAAAGATCCCCGGGTCGCAGGCGCTGCGCCCTATATCGAGCGACCGGTGATGCTGCAGGGGCCGCGCGAAGAAGGTGCGCTGCTGCGCGGGATTGATCCCGCGCGCGAAGGCAGCGTCTCGGTGATCGCAGACAAGATGGTCGACGGCACGTCGTTGAAGTCCCTGGTGCCGGGCGAGTTCAATATCGTTCTCGGCCGTGAACTCGCGCTGTGGCTGGGGGTGGCCGTCGGCGACACCGTGATCGTCTACACCCCGGAATTCCAGAGTACGCCGCTCGGCGCCGTGCCGCAGATGAAGCGATTCAAGGTGACGGGCCTGTTCGAGGCGGGTCACCAGGAATTCGACCGTAATCTCGCAGTGATCCATATTTCGGACGCCCAGCGATTGCTGCGCATGGGCGAGGGTGTGACCGGCGTGCGCCTGAAACTGCACGACATGGATCTGGCCTGGCAGGTCGCGCGCGACCTCGCCCTGCGCCTGCGCGGGGCGTATCGGGTCAGCGACTGGACCAGCGAGAACGCGAACATGTTCCGCGCGCTGAAACTCGAAAAAACCATGATGGCGATCCTGCTGTCGCTGATCATCCTGATGGGCGCATTCACCCTGGTGAACTCGCAGGTGATGCTGGTGACCGACAAGCAAGCCGATATCGCGATCCTGCGCACGCTGGGGCTTACGCCGCGCGGGGTCATGCAGGTGTTCATGGTGCAGGGTTCCATGATTGGCACCATCGGCACGGTCGCGGGCGTACTTGGCGGGATACTGCTGACGCTCAATCTCGAACACCTCCTGAAACTCATCGAGCGCGTTTTCGATGTGGTGCTGATGCCCGAGGACGTGTACTACATCACCGGCCTGCCGACCGAACTGAAGAGCTTCGATGTGACCGTGATTGCGCTGGTCGCGCTGGCGATGGCATTCCTGGCCACGCTTTACCCCGCGTGGCGCGCGGCGCGGACCGCACCTGCGGAGGCGCTGCGCTATGAGTGATCGCGAGGAGACGAAAGCATCTGCGCCCGGAGATGCGGTGATCCGCTGCGAAGGCTTGGCCAAGACCTATGCCGAGGGCACTTTGCGCACGCACGTCTTCGAAGGGTTGGACCTGCTCGTCCATCCCGGGGAAACGGTCGCGATCGTCGGCGTTTCGGGTTCCGGAAAGAGCACCTTGCTTCATCTGTTGGGCGGGTTGGACATGCCGACGGCCGGAGAGGTGTATGTCGCCGGTCGGAAGATGAGCGCGCTCTCCGATGCCGACCGCGGTCGATTGCGGAATCGCGCATTGGGCTTCGTCTATCAGTTCCACCACCTGCTTCCTGAATTCACGGCACTCGAGAACGTGATGCTGCCGGTCCTGCTGAACGGGGCGCCGGTGGCCGAGGCCTCCGATCGTGCCCGCGCGCTGCTGGTATCGGTCGGGCTGGGGCACCGCTTGGAGCACAAGCCTGGCGAACTGTCGGGAGGCGAGCGCCAGCGTGCCGCTGTGGCGCGCGCACTGGTCAACCGCCCCGCCTGCGTACTCGGCGATGAACCCACCGGCAATCTCGACGAAAAGACCGCCGCGACTGTCTTCGACCTGATGCTGGCCCTGAATCGCGACCATGGCACCAGCTTGGTCCTGGTTACTCACGATCACGCATTGGCGCGCAGGCTCGATCGGGTGCTGGAGCTTCACGACGGCCGCTTGCGTACGCTGCGATGAGCGCAAAAACTGTTCCCGGGCCGGCGCCGGGCTCCGGGCCAGTGCGAGTTGTGCGTTCAGCCTGTCCATTTGCAATCCGTACCGCTGTCACAGAATGCCAGAATCGTGCGTCCATCGCGTTTTTGCCCGATTTTCCGTCGAGGATTTCTTGACCATTCATACAAGATCGGGATATGTTCCCCACACGCAGCCATTACGGATGCGTTCCAGGCTGTCGGCCCCGTCAACCAATCGGTCAATGGTGGGAACGGTGTCGGGAAAGCACTCAGGATGAACAGTTAGAAGGACGTCGCAGCGACACGTTGGTGTAAGACGCTGCGGCGATGATCGGTGCGAGGAGGGGGCCTGATCTGTCGTGACAATAAGGATTCCGTCCAACCGCATGCGGTCGCGCCGTGTCTGGTGTCTTTTTCTTGTAGAGTCCATGTCGGGGGCGCATGGCGGTTCCGGCAGTCTGATGGGCTGCATCCGTCCAGAACATGTGTTCGTTCCGCCCGGTCACGGTCGCGGGGCGGCGTTCGATTCACTCAATTTTCTCGATCTTTCTCCGGGTGGCGTGTGAAACATTCAATCTCGAAGCTTTCCAATTCGATGCTGTCCAAGTTCCTGCTCGCTGCGGCGCTTGTCATGGTCCTGTCCAGTTGCGCTTCGCGCCCGGCGCCCGATTTCGGTGGACGCTGGAAGACCGTCAATCGTTTCTCCGAGGAAACCCAGGCCATTCCGCTCCAGGATGCCTATCTGTTCTATGCCTCTCCGATGGATGGCACGTTGAAAAAGATGCTTGAACGCTGGGCCCACGACTCCGATATGGTGCTCACTTACCGTCATCCGATGGATTACACCCTGTACGCCGCTGTTGCCGATATCCGCACGCCGAGCCTGCAGGAAGCGGTGTCGCAGCTCAATGCCGCTTATGCATCGCAACAGGTCTCTGTCGCCGTGAGCGGTAGCGAAATTGTCGTACGTATTTCATCCGGCGACGCCAGCGGGGCGCCCGCGCCCTGACCGGTCGCGGCATATCGGCTTCATGCCGATCGCCGACGACACAATGGTTTCGACGCGCGCTCGCTCCTTCTCTCATATCCGGTCACAGGCTCCAGAATGTTCGGCAAGCAAAAAAATACGCCACAAATCGATAACGCCGCCGCGAAAAGCATCAATTTCGAGGTCAGCATCGCGGATATCGCAAAGCGCAGCGAGCGGCGCGCCTGGATGATCGCGTGGGTCGCGATCTTCATGGTGCTGATCATGTTGGGAGGCTTCATCTACATCCTCCCGCTGAAGAAGGAAGTGCCGTATCTGATCATGGCCGATGCCTTCACCGGACAAGCGACGGTTGCAACCCTGCGTGGCGACTTCAGCAGCCCGAAGAGCATCACCCAGAGCGAAGCGCTGAATCGCAGCAACGTCGCGCAGTACATCATCGGACGCGAATCATTCGACTCCGCGATGATGGCATTGCGTGACTGGACGCTGATCAACAGCATGTCGTCGTCGAATGTGCGTGCCGGCTATGCGGCTATCCATGCGGCCGACAATCTGGAAAGTCCCTACAAGGTCTACGGAAAGGATCGCGCGATACGGGTGAAAATCCTCAGCATCCAGCTGGAGCAGAGAGGGCAGGGCGAGAATGCCCGCAAGAGTGCGACGGTCCGCTACCAGCGCTCGATCTACAATAAAAAGAACGGCGCGACCGAGCCGCTCGACAGCAAGATCGCCCGGCTCGAATTCACCTACAAAGCGAATCTGGAGATGGACGAGAAGCAGCGATACGTCAACCCGCTGGGTTTTCAGGTCACCGAATACACGGTAGACAATGATTTCGCGCCTTCTCCTCCGGCTGAAGTCCCGGCCGCCGCACAGCAGCAGCCCGTAGCTGGCTACCCAGCACAGCCCGGCGCGCAGCCCTATCCCGGCCAACCGGCTCCGGCCTATCCGACTCAGGGCCAGCCAGTATCAGGTCAGCCGGTTCAAGGCTATCCGACCGCTCCTGATTTCGGTGAAGGCGGCGTACCCGCGACGCAGCCGCAGCCGCAGCCGCAGAATCCAGCCGTTCCCGCTGGCGCATATCCACCAGCAGGTCAGCCGCAGGCTCCGGCCGTGCAGGCCCCCAATCAAGTCAATGGAGTAGGCAACAGATGAGTCGCTTGCATCGCTCTTGCTATGCGGTATTGCTCTGTGTCCTGGCGTCGATGACGCTGGCGGCGCCGGCATTCGCACAGGTCATCGTCGAATACGAATACGAACCGGACCGGATTTACGAGGTGCGGACGGGTCTGGGCATCACCACCCAGATCGAGCTCAGTCAGAGCGAAGAGATTCTCGACTACAGCACCGGCTTCAATTCGGGCTGGGAGTTGAATCGGCGCGACAACGTCTTCTATCTGAAGCCGAAGAATGTCGACGTCGACACGAACATGATGGTGCGTACCGCCACCCATTCCTACCTGTTCGAACTCAAAGTCGTCGCGACCGATTGGACGGCGTTGGAACAGGCGAAGCGCGCCGGCGTCCATTACAAGATCACCTTCAGCTATCCGAACAATACGGCGTTCTCGGCCGAGCAGTTGGCGGCCAGCAAGGCGGGGAATGCCCCGAAGCCGCGTACCAGCGAGATCGAGACTTCGCTCGACAAGGATCGCGCGTACTATTTCGATTACTCGTACTCGACCCGCACCAAGAACAAGTGGCTGGTGCCGGTCAACGTGTACGATGACGGACAGTTCACCTATATCAATTTGGCGAACATCAACCGTTTCCCGACTGGCGATTTCCCGGCCGTATATGGCCGCGAGCGCGAGGGCGGTGAGGATTTCCTGGTCAATACGACAGTCGAGGACAATACCCTCGTCGTCCATGGCACCTATCCCTTCCTGGTCATCCGTCACGGGAAGAACGTCGTCGGTCTGAGAAGGAACAAGCAAAAGTGAACCAGAATCTGCCGCCGAACCCGCCGGGCCAGTCCGGCAACTATTCCGACAATCAGGGCAGCAATCCTTACTACAGCGCCCAACAGTCGCAAGACCAGCCTGATCTCGATGCAGGCGCTCCGCAGCTGAAGTCTGTCGACTCGCAGCGCGTCAACCGCAAGGCACTGATGTTCCTTGCCGGTATCGTCGCGCTGCTGGTTTTGATGACGATCATCGTCATCAAGAATGCTTCCTCCGACAAGGAAGAAGCCGTCGAGAAGCCGCGCGAAGAAAAAGTCGTCATTCCGGAATTGCCGAAAGGCACGAATACGGCTGGAAGCCCGGATTTCGCCGAACTGCAGCAGGAACCGCAGCCGGTGCCGATCCAGGAACTGCCGCCGTTGCCGCCGGAAGAGCCGTCGCGCGCCGCTCAGACCCGCTCAGGGCCGCGCGATGACTATCGCGATCCGCCAGCACCGGCCGGGCCGCAGGGTCCGACATTGGCCGAGCGCCGTATGGGTGCCGTGGATGGTGGCGGTCGCATCGGTGGTGCTGGCGGCCCCCCGGGGCAGGACACGAACGCACAGGTTCTCGATGCCATGCTCGACAACCTGAAGAGCGCCCAGCAGCAGGCCAATGGTGGTGCGCCACAAGCGGCGCCCGGGCAAGCGCGCGACACCGCCAGCAAGGTGAATATCGCCCAATACCTGCGCAATCCGGACACCCTGCTGGTTCGTGGTACCTATATTCGTTGCGTGCTTGAGACGCGGATCGTCACCGACTATCCGGGCTACACCTCGTGCATCGTCACCGAGCCGGTGTATTCGATCAACGGGCGCAAACTGCTGCTGCCGAAGGGCTCGAAAGCGCTCGGACGCTATCAGGGCGAGCCGACCGGTCCGCGCGTCGCCGTCATCTGGGACCGCATCACGACCCCGAACGGTCTGGATGTCACGCTGGAAGGCCCCGGTGTCGATAATCTCGGCGGCTCCGGTCATCCGGGCGATTACAACGGGCACTGGTTCAGCAAGTTGAGCTCTGCCCTGATGATCAGCCTGATCAGCGACGTCTTCAAGTACTACGCTGCGACGGAAGGTCCCGCGACCGACTCGGTCACCACTGGCGGCAATATCGTGACCCAGCCCTTCGAGAGCAATACGGCGAAGACGACGGAGCGATTGGCCAACCAGGTGTTGAGCAAGTCGTTGGCCCGCCCGGCCACTGTCACGATCAATCAAGGCACGGTGCTGAATATCTACGTCGCAGGCGACGTCGACTTCTCCGGCGTCATTTCGCGTCGCTGATTTTCCCAGTACCGATCAACAGCAGTATTGACCCGTATTCATGGATATCGACAACTCACCGATCGCAAACGTTTCCAACGATTTTCTGGAGTATCAGTACAGTGTGCTTGGCATTCTCGAGTACATGAGCTCCCCGGAAGTCACCGAAATCTGCATCAACAAACCAGGTGAGTTGTATCTGGAGACGAACAAAGGGTGGCGGCACGTCGAAGTGCCGTCGCTCACGTTCGAACGGGCGCGGCAGTTCTGTACCGCCGTCGTCAACGAAAGCAATACCGGCCAGCGCATCACCGACGTCGATCCGGTGGTGTCGCTGACGTTTCCGACCGGCCAGCGCGCCCAGTTCGTGATCCCGCCGGCGTGCGATGCCGGCAAGACATCGATCACCATCCGTTTGCCCGCCAAGCGGAATTTCACGCTGCAGAGCTACGAGGAAAGCGGTTTCTTCAAGCAGATCCTCGAAGGCGCTCCTGAAATCAGCGATCACGACCGTGAGCTGCTGGAGCTGCGCGAGAAGCGCGACTACGCCGAGTTCTTCAAGAAAGCGGTGCTCTACAAGAAGAATGTCGTGGTCGCAGGTGCGACCGGCAGCGGCAAGACGACGTTCATGAAATCGCTGGTCGGACATATTCCGCACGAAGAGCGTCTGGTCACCATCGAAGATGCCCGCGAACTGTTCATCGAACAGCCGAACATCGTCCATCTGCTGTATTCGAAGGGCGGCCAAAGCGCCAGCAACGTCACCGCGAAGACCTGCATGGAAGCCTGTCTGCGCATGAAGCCCGACCGGATCATCCTGGCCGAGCTTCGCGGCGACGAGGCGTTCTACTTCATCCGCAACTGCGCGTCCGGCCACCCGGGTTCGATCACGAGCTGCCATGCCGGCAGCACGGCGCAGACCTGGGATCAGCTCGGGTTGATGGTCAAAGCCTCGACGGAAGGCTCCGGTCTCGAATTCGAAGTGATCAAGCGTCTGCTGATGCTGACCATCGATATCGTGGTCCACATCAAGGCGCATGCGGGCCGTCGCTACATCACCGGCATCGATTACGATCCGAAGCGCATGCTTGGTATCTGAACCATCGGTGCGTGTGGGGTCCGCCTCACGCCCAAGTCATTCGTGATCCGGCTTTCGGTATTTCAGTAACGCTCTTCTTCCAGAGCGATCGTGCTGTTTCGGCCCGTGCGGATCCTGATCCAGCGGTCGTACTCGTCATCGCGCAGCGATGCCACGTCGCATTCGCACAACGCCGCCGCGATTGCGGGCACCGTGTTGCTGTGACCGACCACAAGCACGGTTCCAGTCGCATGCGCCGCGCGCAGCCGTGCGGCGAAATCCTTCGCAGGCATCGCAGCGTCGTAAGTGCGCACTTCAAGACGGTGCGCGAGTGCAGTCGGCGCGGCGGTCTGCTGCGTACGTCGATAGCCGGTGGCGTAGACCGCCGATACCTGCGCTGCGCGCAAGCGTTCGGCCACGCGCAACGCCCGCGTACTGCCGGCTTCGCTCAGTGTCGGGTCCCTGGGATCGTTCGTGGCTTTCTCGGCATGACGGACGATCACGAAGATCGTTTCGTCCACCGGCGCGGTCGAGGTTGAAGCGGTTGTCGTGCATCCGCCGATCGCTATCGACAAGGCAAGGGCTGCAATCGTTCCGCGCGACGACGTGAGCATCATGATGTGATCCTCAGCGTCGCGAGCAGGCCGCGAGCGGCCTGCAAACGCGAGGTGGCATCGGGCAGCTCGAGCTTGATCCGCAGTTTGTCCGGCCCATCCATCTGGTAATGCTTCGGCTGGCCCTGGATCAGTCGGATCACCGACATCGGATCGACGTTGGGTTTCTCGACGAATTGGATACGGCCGCCGGTCGCGCCCAGATCGAGTTTGCGGATGCCCAGTTCGGTGGCGTCGAGCTTGAGCTCGGCGGTGGCGAACAGATGTTTCGCCGGGTCCGGAAGCAGGCCGAAGCGATCGATCATTTCCACCTGCAGCTCGCGCAGATCGTCGAGGTTGCGTGCGCTGCTGACGCGCTTGTACAGCGTGAGGCGCGTATGCACATCGGGCAGATAATCGTCCGGAATCAGCGCAGGGATATGCAGATCGACATCCGCGCCGCGATGGTCGTGAAGATCCAGGCCGAGCGCATCCACGCCCGGCAGCTTGCCCTGCTTGATGCTGCGCACCGCGCGTTCCAGCAGTTCGGTGTACAGCGAAAAACCGACCTCCGCCATCTGTCCGCTCTGGTCCTCGCCGAGTAGTTCGCCGGCGCCGCGGATTTCCAGGTCGTGGGTGGAGAGCGTGAAGCCCGCGCCGAGCTCGTCCATCGATGCGATCGCGTCCAGGCGCTTGCGCGCATCCGTGGTGATGGTGCGGCCGTCGGGAATCACCAGATACGCATAGGCGCGGTGATGCGAGCGACCGACGCGGCCGCGCAGCTGATGCAACTGCGCGAGACCGAATTTGTCGGCGCGATTGATGACGATGGTGTTGGCGTTCGGGATGTCGATGCCGGATTCGATGATCGTCGAGCACAGCAGCACATTGAAACGCTGCTTGTGGAAATCCAGCATCACCCGTTCCAGTTCGCGCTCGGGCATCTGCCCGTGGGCGATACCGATCCGCGCCTCCGGCACCAGCGCTTCGAGTTCGCGCTGCATGCGGCCGATGCTTTCGACATCGTTGTGCAGGAAATAGACCTGACCGCCACGCGACAGTTCGCGCTGGAAGGCTTCGCGCAGTTGGGTGTCGTCCCAGGGCACGACGAAGGTCTGCACCGCGAGCCGGTGCGCGGGCGGGGTGGCGATGATCGACAGGTCGCGCAATCCGGTCATCGCCATGTTCAGCGTGCGCGGAATCGGCGTTGCGGTCAGGGTCAACAGATGCACGTTGGCGCGCAGTGCCTTCAATGCTTCCTTCTGGCGCACGCCGAAGCGCTGCTCTTCATCGACGATGACCAGCCCCAGATCCTTGAATTTCACGTCGCCCTGCAGCAGGCGATGGGTGCCGACGATCACGTCGATACGGCCGTCCGCCAGTTTTTCGATTTCCGCCTTGATCTCTTTCGTCGACTTGAAGCGCGACAGCACTTCGACCTTGAGCGGCCAGTCGGCGAAGCGGTCGCGCATCGTGCGGTAGTGCTGTTCGGCGAGCAGGGTGGTCGGAACGAGGACTGCGACCTGCTTGCCGCCGATCGCAGCCGCGAACGCAGCGCGCACCGCGACCTCGGTCTTGCCGAAACCGACGTCGCCGCAGACCACGCGATCCATCGGCCGCGACGATGCGAGATCGCGCAGGACCGCTTCGATCGACGCGAGCTGATCGGGGGTTTCCTCGAACGGAAAACTGGCGGCGAACGGTTCGTAGCTGGCGCGATCGACATCCAGTGCGAGCCCGGCGCGCGCGTGGCGCTTCGCCTGGATTTCGAGCAGTTCCGCAGCGACATCGCGGACTTTCTCCGCGGCTTTCTTCTTCGCCTTCGCCCAAGCCTCGCCGCCGAGCGAATGCAGCGGCGCGGTTTCCGGCGATGCGCCGGAGTAGCGGCTGACCAGATGCAGTTGCGTGACCGGCACGTACAGCCGGTCGCCCTTGGCGTATTCGATGTCGAGGTATTCGCCGAGCTGCCCACCTGCTTCAAGCGTCACCAGTCCGCGATAACGTCCGACGCCGTGATCCTCGTGCACCACCGGCGCGCCTTCGCTCAATTCGCCGAGGTCGCGGATGATCGCTTCGGGCTCGCGGCCGGCGCGCTTGCGCCGACGCGGCTGCGAGGCGCGATCGGGGAACAGCTGGCGGTCGGTGACGACGACCCAGGGCTTCGTCCCATCGACCGCGAAACCGTTGTCGAGCGGTGCGACCGCGATGAACGCCTTCTCGGCGGCGCCGCTGGCGACCGCTTCGATGAAAGACTGGAAGTTGGCGACCACGCGCGGACGCAGGTCCACCGCTTGCAGCACTTCGAGCAGGGCTTCGCGGCGACCGGCCGAATCCGCAGCGATCAGCAGTTGTCCGGGATAGGCCGACAGGAACGATGCCAGCGCAGCCGCGGGTGCCGAATCCTTGGCCACGAGCGGCACGTCCGGCGCTGGCTGGGTGCCCGTCGCCAGCGATTCAGCGCGACGCGGGTGGCCTTCGCCGCAGATCTCGATGCGACGACTGCGGTTGAGCGTTTCGCGCAGGGTGTCTGGCGGCAGATAGAGTTCTGCCGGCGGCAGCAGCGGCCGTTCGATATCGTGTCGGCGCTGTTCATAGCGTTCGCCGGTGGTGCGCCAGAAGTGATCCGCCGCTTCGTTCACGCCTTCACCGAGGATCGGAAGCGCGTGTTCGGCCAGGTAATCGAAGAGGGTCGCGGTGCGTTCGAAGAACAGCGGCAGGTAATACTCGATGCCGGCAGGCGTCAGTCCGGCTTTCAGATCCTGGAACAGGCCGCTGCGACGGGTGTCGATATCGAAACGGTCGCGCAGCGCGTCCATCGCGCGCTGCAGCGCATCGCCTTCCATCGGCACTTCGCGGCCGGGCAGCATCTGCACCGACTCGTATTTCTCCAGAGAGCGCTGCGATTCCGGATCGAACGCGCGGATCGTATCGATCTCGTCGTCGAGCAATTCGATGCGATAGGGTTCTTCCGCGCCCATCGGATAGATGTCGAGCAGGCCGCCGCGCACCGCGAAATCGCCGGGATCGAACACCTGCGGCACGTTGCGATAGCCGGCGCCTTCGAGCCGGCGCTTTTCCGCATCCATGTCCAGCCGTTGGCCGACGCGCACATCGAAACTGCCGCCGACCAGATGCGACAGCGGCGCGAGGCGCTGCATCAGCGTCTGCACCGGCACCACCACCACGCCACGCTGCAGCGTCGGCAGGCGGTGCAAGGCCGCGAGCCGCTGCGACACGATGTCCGGATGCGGGCTGAACTGGTCGTAGGGCAGGGTTTCCCAGTCGGGGAAATGCATCACCGCCAGCCGGTCGTTCGTATCGGTCAGCGTGCGTAGATCGTGTTCGAGCTGATGCGCCGACTGGTTGTCGCGCACGATCGCCAACAGCGGACCGTCGTGCGCACGCGCGACGCGCTGGATCGTCCATGCCAGTGCGCTCGCGCTTGCGGGTGCTCGCCACCAGGCGCGCGATTGCCCGGTTTTGGGCAGCAGGCCAGAGAGGGAATCGGGTACGGATGCGGAAGAGGACACGGTGCCTTGAAAAGTGCAGCGGGCGGCTAGGTTAGCCCCGGTGGATCGTGGCGTCACCCTGCCTGGCGTGGATCTTCGGGTGCGCGTCGTGCTACCTGTTGAAAGCCGCCGCTATGATGGCTCCGGTCGGCGTGCCCCGTGCCCCGTGCCGGTTCGACCGCGCTGCCTGCCGAACGACGGCACCGGTGTCGCGACCTCGTTGTTTTCCGTGTTTCCGAAGTTCTTTATGGAGGAAGGCCATGACTCACCTGATGCGCGAATTCACGTCCCGCCGTTTCGTACTGGCGGCCACTTTCCTGGCCACTGCGGCGGTATCGCTGTCGGCCCTGGCCTATTGGCCATGGGAGCAGATCTCCGTCACCAGTCATTACGACGCCAACGGCGGTCTGCTCGGGGTCGAGGCTGTCGGCGCCTGCGGATTCCCGCTGGTAGGCGAAACCGGCGCCAGCTCAAGCCAGCAGATGTACAGCTGCAGTCAGATCGATCAGATCGAAATGCCTTTCTGATCGTGCGCTGAGGCGATGCCGGCGCGTGCTGTCGGGACGATATGCGCGCGCCGGTGTCGTCGACTATTCGGAGACCGGAGCCTGCGCCAGATCCAGCGTCACCCTGACAAGGCCCGGAGAGTCCGAGGTTTCGCGATGGAACCCCAGCGAATGCATGAGCGCGAGCATTGCAGTGTTGTGCTCCAGCACCTCGCCGTAGAGTCGTGTCAGCTGCTTGCGTCGCGCCCATCGCACCAGCCGCAGCATCAAATGCCGGCCCAGGCCCATACCGCTGATGAAATGACTGACGAGAATGGCGAATTCGGCTTCGCGGGTGCCCGGCGTGATCGCGACTCTCGCCACCGCCCCGATCAGCGCTTCGCCGGCAGGCATCGGTTCGGACACCACCAGCGCGAATTCGCGTTCGGGATCCGGTCGGCAGAGCTTGTCGGCGGTCTCGGGCGTCAATTCCTTGATCGCGTAAAGAAATCGTTGGCGGATCTCATCGGGACGCAGCAAACCGAAGCCGAGGCGTAGCGGTTCCGCATCTTCGGGCCGGATCGGGCGGATCAGTACCTTACGGCCATTGAGCAGCCGTTTGTACTCGTGCCAAGGCGGTAGTCGGTCGCGCTGTTTCACCGGTCTATCTTGGCACAGCGAAGATGAAGCTATGCTCTAGCTGGCAGGGGCGAGTCCCGTGTACCCGAGCTGACGCCAGCAGAGGCACCAAACAGGCGTCAGGCCTGTACCGGGTCTGCCTGTTCCTGGCTTGTCGAGACTGGACGCGGACCCGTCAGGCAACAGGCGAAGGCTTCGGCTTGCGCAGCTTGGAGATTCCGGTCACCAGTGCGACCACGATCGCGCCTGCGGCGATGCCGGCCGCCGCGTCGAACAGCATCGTCACCAGCCAGCCGAAACTGCCGGCGTTGTAGGCCTCGATGAAGTGGTGCAGCGGCGCGATGCCGTGGACCAGAATGCTGCCGCCGACCAGGAACATCGCTGCGGTGCCGGCGACCGACAGGAATTTCATCAGATACGGCGCGCTGCGCAGGATCGCGGCGCCGATGCCGCGCTTGAGCTTCGCCAGCCCGTTCCCGCGCGTGTCGCGATTGAGCAGCAGTCCCAGATCGTCGAGCTTGACGATGCCGCCGACCAGACCGTACACGCCGATGGTCATGATCAGCGCGATCGCCGCCAGCACCGCCAATTGCCGCGTGAAGTCTTCCTGTGCCACGGTGCCCAGCGAAATGACGATGATTTCGGCCGACAGGATGAAGTCGGTGCGGATCGCGCCTTTGATCTTGTCTTTTTCGAACGCGACCATGTCGACCTGTTCGTTGGCGACCGCTTCGATCAGTTCGACGTGGTGCTTGTTGTCCTCGTCCTTGCCGTGCAGAAATTTGTGCGCCAGCTTTTCCACGCCTTCGTAGCAGAGGAACGCGCCGCCGAGCATCAGCAGCGGTGTGATCAACGGAACATTCATCCCGCGCGAATGCAGCCAGTGCTCCAGTGCGCTGATCGCCAGTGCCGTCGGCACCAGGATCGCCTTGTTGACCAGCGAGCCCTTCGCCACTGCCCAGACCACCGGCAATTCGCGGTCCGGATTGACGCCGGAGACCTGCTGCGCGTTCAGCGCCAGATCGTCGCCGAGCACACCGGCGGTCTTCTGGGTGGCGACCTTGGTCATCACCGACACGTCGTCGAGCAGAGAGGCGATGTCGTCGATCAGGGCGAACAGGCTGGAACCGGCCATGGGGTAGGTCAGGAGAACTGGGGGGTGGATTTTCGCATAGACGCCGCGTCGTCGGAGATCGTGCGGATTGCCACGTCCGCGCTCAACCCGGTGCGCGCAGCCATTCGACCCGTGAAGACGCGCCGGGCTCACCGAGGGTGTTGCGCAATGCCGCGACGCTGGCCTGCAGCAGGCGGTCGAACTGCCATGGCGCATTGAGGATCAGCAAACCGCTGCCGTTCATCCGCAGCGGAGAATCGTCCGCACGCACCAGCAGTTCGCACAGCAGGACCGATTTGGCGTGCAGCGTCGCCGCGCTGCGATAGAACGGCATCAGCGTGCTGCGCCGTTTGATCGGATACCACAGCATGTAGACCGCCTGCGGCCAGCGTTCCAGCGCATCCTTCAGCGCGGTCCGCGCGGTGTCGAACTCGTCCAGCTGCGTTTCGTAGGGCGGATCGATCAGCACCAGCCCGCGCGCGAATTTCGTCGTGCCGATCTTCGGCGGCAGCAGTGCGCGCATCGCCGTGTAGCCATTGCGGGCATGCACGGCGATGCGCATGTCGCGGCCGAGATTGTGTTTCAACAGCGCCGCTTCCTCTTCGCGCAGTTCGCAGCAGGCGATGCGATCCTGCTCGCGCAGCGCATGCGCCAGGAGCCAGGGCGAGCCGGGGTAGGCGAGGGGCTGGCCGGTTTCCGCGCGACAGGTGGCCACCGCAGCAAGGTAGCGGGCGATCGCGGGATCCTGCGGTGGATTGGGCAGGAGCCGGTCGATGCCGCCGCTGGCTTCGCCGGTCTTCGTCGCTTCTTCCCCATCGAGCAGATACACGCCGGCACCGGCGTGGGTATCCAGTGCGT